>NZ_JBHXRG010000006.1:0-26013 GCF_042716995.1 Nocardia sp. NPDC058640 | reverse complement strand
TGCGGTGTTGGCTCTCCGGCGGGGCCTGTGGGGCCCTATCTCCGGTGTTATCCGCGTGTTGGGGCCAGCCCCCCCCCGTTTTCAAATCGTCGGCTTTGTGGGCCAACCCCCGCTATGCGTCCCCCCACTTCCCCTTTCAGGCCATAAGCAAGGATTTCACCCTGGCTGCGGCGTCGGATTCCTCCACCGCGACAATGCGATACCCGCCTGCGGCCAGCCCGGTGTCCCTGTCGTCGTCCCACCCTTTCACTACAACGACTTTCGCACTGGGCCACGACAATTCGACGGGCCAGTAGTGCTTGCCCTCCTCGACGCCGACTTCCGGGCGCGGTACACCGTGTCGTTCCAGTTCCGCCAGCAGCTCCTGGACAATCCGCGAGCCGTCGACGAACTCGTCTTCCCAGCTGTCGGGCGCCGGTGTGGCATCGGTGTCGACCAAGGTGAGTTCGGCAAAGAACTCGAGCGCCCGCGATCGGGACAGTTGCTCGTGGAACCGCTCATTGCGATACGACCGCAGACACCCGTAGCACGAGGTCTCCGCACCACAGTCACACACCGCCACTCGCGCAGCCGCGTACTCCAGCACCTTCGCCAATTCCTGGGCGATGTGTTTGGCCGCGCCCGCACCAGCGGGCACCGTGTCGAACAGCACGATGCTGCGGCGGCCGTCCTTGCTCCACGACAGCGTGCCGTCGATATCGTCGCGACTGATCTCGAGCGCTTCGGACGCGCCCTCCAACAGCGCGTACAGCACCGACAGCCACTTCGATTCGGACTCGCCATAACTGAAGTCGGAGAAGGTGAACTCGGCGACGTCGGTTTCGTAGCGGTGTGCCAGTGACACCAACTCGAGCTGTCCACCGCACGCGCTGCCGGTGGCGGGTCGGGAGTGCGTCTTTGCCTTTGCGCTTCCCTTGCCCATCGCCTCCGCCCAACCACACCACGTACAGACCAGGAAACCGCTGCCGGAGCCCTCACCGATTACTGCCAGCCGTGCGCGAGTCCCCGCTCGGGCCCACACTTCTCGCCCACTGGGAGAAGTCCATGGCACCGGATCCGCTCCCTCGCCGGTATTTTCGACGTAACTGGCACCCGACCAGGAGCGCTGCGGGAGGTCAGCGCCGACGTCTTTGCACGCCCGCTCGGCCACGAACCCGAACTCGGGGAGAACACAGGTCTTGACCTTGCCGAACTCGGTCTGACAGTTCGGGCACACCTGCGCCTCGTCTAGAGCGTGCGCGCATTCGAAGTTCCCGCATTCCTTGCACACTCGGTACTGCAGCTTCTCGAGCTCGCGCTTGGGCACCTTGTGCAGTCCGCGCGAAGTCCACAGCTTGCCGCCGGCCACCACTTGATTACCTGGTGCGTAGTCGTAGATGGCCTTCCCGAGGTCGCGTGATAGCTCGAGCTTGGCACCAACCGGATCCTCACAGTGGGTAGTCCGCAGTTCGACGGTGTCGACCGGGAAGCCGTACTTCGGCAGCACATTCTTGTTCGCGAGGTACCCGAGCAACCAGCGGCCACTGATCGTATGCAGGGTCTTCTGCATCCGCGCGCACAGGTCGTACTTGCCTTCGTTGGAGGCCTGCTCGATCAGCTCCTCGTAGGTAGAGATATCGGTGCGGATATCGTTTTCGGCGGTCGCGAGCTGATCGCACAGCCGATCCACCCAGGCATCGGTGTCGACGCCGATCTCGGTGTAGACGCGATCGGGCAGGACCGCGCGCAACGACTGCCGCACGTGTTCCGGCACCGGGGTGAGGAAATCCCGGATGCGCGCCGCGGGCGAAACCGATGCGCCTTTCTCCGGGGTGAAGAACTCACCCGCGTGACTCCACTCGCCTACACCGGTATCGACACAGTGCCGGAAGTAGGCCGACAACGCCACCGAGTAGGCGTGCCGGCGACCGATCCGATCGTTATCGATCGGAATCCACGGAATACGCATCCGCCCGGCGATCATCGACAACGGCTGCTGAAACTTCGACAGGTCATGCGAACTGCGCTTGGCATAGGTGACAACCAGCGCGGCCGACGCGGCCCTGCGTCCCGCACGACCGGCACGCTGCACGTAGTTGGCCGTCTTCGGCGGCATATTACGCAGCATCACCGCTTGCAGGTCACCGACATCGACACCCAGCTCGAAGGTCGTTGAGCAGGACAGGACGTTGACCGCACCCTCGACGAATCCGCGCTGGATCTCCGCGGCAGCGGTCGCCTCCCATTGCGCGGTATGTTCTTTCGCCGACAGCGGGACCATTTCCAGCGTGCGATACGCGGTCCGGTAATGGTTGACGTCGTCATCTACGCCGGGTACTTCGAAGGCACGCAATGTGCCGTCGCAACTACCCTGCGGGCACAGGTCGCGAATGTTGTTGCTGGTCAGTCGACGACAGGCGTCACACTGGAACCACTCGCATTCGGCACCGGGCCGAATGCGCAGCTGTTCCTGGTCGAGCTGGAACAGCACCCCGGCGACTCGATCGTTGTGCTCGAACAAATAGTCTTTGTCCGACAAGAACTTCCAGCAGCCATCGAGCACCTTCTCCGGTGTTATCTCGGCCTTCGCGCCGATCGCGGTAAGTACCTTGCGCAGCAGCAGGATCCGATTGTTCGATGTGCCCGGTTTGCCGCCGGGCAGCCAGCTGATGATGCGCCGACCACGATCGGAATTGCTGGACCGAATCCAGATCTGGTTGGCTCGCGGCTCGAAGATCGGCAGCCTGATATCGACATCGGGCAACAAACTCATCGCGCCCTGCAACCGGATCGTTTTCACCAGCTCGTTCAGCAACGCCCATACCTCGTCCTCGGACATGCCGAGCCGGCCGAACGCCGGTGGCAGCTCGATGTCGGTGTCGCGGTACAGCGACACCGACATCAGGCCGAGCCCTTCGAGAGACTGCCGCTGATCCATGGCCATCAGCTCGGCCATCACCCACGGATTGACCTGGCGGACTCGCTTCGATCGCGTGTCTCGCTTGGCGAAATGGTCCGCGTCCGACGCCACCTGCATCACCGCGGCGGCAAGATCCTCGACACCGAGTTCCTCCCCCACCGCGAAGGAGCTCAGTGCCGCGGTCAGGTACCGGCGTTCGAGGATCCGACCGTAGGTTTCGGCCAAGTAGGGCGCTGCGAATGCCGCCGCCTGGCGTGAGTCGGAGAACATCAGCAGTTTGCGGCCCGCGCCGACAAGGTCGGCTCCAGCACCGGTAGCGGCGGGCAGGTGCTGATACAGCGCGGTGGTGATGACAGCGGGCGCGGCATTGGTGTCGGTGCGCAGGCGACGAATCACCTGTCGCGACCGGGCACCGCACTCGGTGCACTTGCTCATCACCCGCTGCGGCATGGGATGCTCGCGCACCCGCAAGACCGGACCACCGGGACACTCGGACGGACAACTCACGCCGCTCTTTCCCAGCGCCCCACAACCGGTGCACAGCACGCGAGTCCCGGTGCTGGTCGTGGATCCGGCGTCCTCGTCCAGGGTGGCGTCGTCCTCGTCGATCAGGTCGCTGTCGTTGTCGGTCAGCACCAACCAACGCACCCTGGCATCGCCCTTCGCCGGCCGGAAGACCTCGGTTCCGTTGCCCGCGGTGAGTTCCCCCGCCAGGTGCACGGCACCGCACCGCTGGCAGGTTCCGAACTCGAACACCGCCCGTCCGGTGTCCGGGTCCTCCTCATGTCGACCGAGCAACACCTTCGGCTGGTCCTCGGTGAAGCTCACATAGGCACCCTCGGTCGCGCGGACGAACAGGTGGTACCGCGCCGACAGCACCGGATTTCCGCTGGCATCAGCGACTTTCGAACCGACCTCGACCAGCGCCTCGAGCTTCTCACCGGCCCGATCGTCGTCGGGCCACATCTGCCCGGCCAGCTTGCGCACGCTCGCCGGCTGCGAATGCGCCTTGGCCTTCAACTCGGCGATCCGCTTTTCCGCGTGCAATGCCTCCGCCACATCACCGGAGGCCACGTTCGCGCCGATCCACGAA
Source organism: Nocardia sp. NPDC058640 (assembly GCF_042716995.1). Taxonomy (NCBI): domain Bacteria; kingdom Bacillati; phylum Actinomycetota; class Actinomycetes; order Mycobacteriales; family Nocardiaceae; genus Nocardia; species Nocardia sp. NPDC058640. The sequence goes on along the minus strand of NZ_JBHXRG010000006.1, from coordinate 22,021 downwards.
AGATCAGCGCCGGGTTCGGCTGCCAGCAGCAGTTTCTCGTCGTCGATCTGCCACGTTGTCTCGGATCGCCGCTGCATTCTGGTGGCGGTCACCAGGTCTTGTCGCATCGGGTCGTCCGCCACGAACTCGAACGGCACGTCGAACAGCTTCTGCGCGAAGGCGGTTGCCTCCTCGCCCTGTTTCTCCTCGGTACTTCCCGACAGCGACGCCGAGGTCGCGATGCACCGCAACGGGCGCTCAGTGGCAACCCGATCACGCAGACGCCGCAACAACAGCGCCACCTCACATCCCTGTGCACCGTCATAGACATGCGCTTCGTCGAGGGCGATGAAGCGCCAGGTGCCCGCGTATTTCCCGTCGAAGAGCTCGAGGTCCTTCGGCCGCAGCAGCAGATACTCGAGCATGGCGTAGTTGGTGAGCAGGATGTGCGGCGGGGATTCCCGCATCTCCTCACGACTGAGCAGCTCGTTCGGCAACCGCGTCGCGCCGGGGAACATGGCGTGGTAGCCGGCCTCAGCATCGGTGCGGCGCTGTTTGGTCTCGCCGGTATAGCGGCCGAAGGTGATATCCGGTGTGGCGGCGAGCAATTCACGCAACCGCTTGAGCTGGTCGTTGGCCAGCGCGTTCATCGGGTAGAGCAGCAGCGCACGAACACCGGGACCCAACGTGCCCGCGGCCTTCTCCGCGATCAGCTCGTTGAGAATGGGCAGCAGGAAGCTTTCCGTCTTACCCGAGCCGGTGCCGGTGCTCACCACCAGGTTTCGACCGGCGACCACCTTGCGAACCGCGGTCTCCTGATGTCGATACAGCGGCCGGTCCAAGTCGATGGCCGCACCGAACTCCGTGAACGCCGGGTCGAGCACGCCCTGCTCGATCAACTCACGCAGGTTCGCGCCGGGCGCGTAGGGCGGGGTCAGCTCGAGGATCGGCCCCTTGGTGAGCAACGACGTCTCGTCCACTGCACGATCGAACGCGGTGGCCAAGGCCGGGTTTCGCGGCGCGAGCAAGGTTTTCAGGTAGCGCTTGTATCCGGCCTCGATATCGGAACTCGCGGCCAAGGGATCCAGCCTGTCGATCACCGGGTCTCTCCGATCGTGTCGATGATGGTGCCGTGCAGGGCGTGGGAAACGAGCGCGTCCGCAATGAGGACATCGGTGGACACCAAACCTGGACACAGTTCGGCAAGACGTGCCCATGCGTTGCGCATCGGCGCGGTGATCGACGATCCCGGCAGCACCGAGTTCGCGGCAAGCCGAGCCGTCACCGCGAACAGCAGCGACTGCATCGACATCAGCAGCCACGGGTGCACCGTCGTGTCAGCTCCGGAGAGTGCTTCGTTGCGGAACTTGACCGCATCGTAAGCAGCGACAGCGGCCTCCTTGCGGGCAGTACCCGTCGCCGCGCGGCGCAGCTGGGTCATCAGCTGCGCCGAGGCAACAGTCAGTTCGGCGCGGGCCGGGTCCTGCTGCCAAGCCAATCTCTGTTCGAAAGCATCGAACACCCCACTGCGTCGGGTGTGGCCGTCGAGAAGCGCGCCGGGAACAATCTCGCAAGCCTGTTTGAGCTCGGCGAACTGTCCGGTCGGCATGTAGTGCAGGCTCACCGAGGTCTGATCGAAGATGTCGGTGTAGGCCTCCTCGACCCGGCCGCGGAGCAAGTTCGTCAGGCCGGAACCGCCACGCACCGCGAGCTCTGCCGCGATCGCCTCACCACCGGTTCGATCGGTGCTATACCTCGCCAGTAGCGGCAGGTCAGCGATATCGATGAGGCAGGACAGCAACGGATTAGCCGGACTTGTCGACCGGAACGGCGAAGCCAAGTTCGTCTGGATCACGGCCGACCGGATCAGCAACGCGGGGATCACGTGCTTGCCCACCGCACTGCGGTCCAGCGCCTCCACCGACGATCGCGGATCCGCCCGCAACATCTGCAACAACCCGCCGCGGATCGCCGAACTCACCGGCGTGTGGTCGCTGGCGGCGAACACCGCCCACACCTGCGCCAGCGCCGAAGTCGCCGCCGGCACATCGCCCTGCCCAGCGAAGAACTGGGCCAGCGCGGCTTTGTCGGGGTCGCAGTCACGCATCCAACCCGGTTGGCGCACGGTGAACGACGTGTCGTCGGGTCGCGGCGGTGCGGTGATCACCGCCCATGGATCGTCGACGAACACCTGGACGGTGAGCGGACCGGCATCGCGGAACTCCGATGGCAGCTCGGCGCGGCCGTTGTCGATAGACGTCCTGATCGGGGTCATCCACGGGGCGGTATCAGGCCAGACGAACGCCGCGAGCTCGGCATCGACGACATCATCGAAGGCCAGTGCCCCGTCCTGCAGGCGAACCGCGCTGGCCAGCCGCCGCGGCTGGATCCGCGCCACAGTGGCTTCCGACATCCGGCCATCCGGCGTGTCGATGCGGATCACCACGCTCGCAGTCCGCAACTTCCGTGCGGTATCTACGAATTCGCGGCTTGCCAGCTGGAAGACGTTGTCCCGGTTGACTGTGGGAATCGCGTACTGGTGGTGTGCCCCGTTCGCGTCGACCAAGACCATGCCTACTTCCACCGACCCTGGCACCCGTGCGGCGAGAACGAAACGCTCGGCGAGATCGTCCAGCGTGAGCACCGGTGCGGCAGTTCGCCATTGCGCGGCCGCGCCGAGCAGGTCGGCACGAACATCCACATACGGCGGCCGAAGAACGAAACGCTCGCTCGCCGTGCCGGAATCGACCCGCAGCTCTACCTCGCGCTCTCGCTCCGAGAACGCGATTGTCGACTTGTCCGCCCGCAGCGGGGCCCCGGCGGTGATCTCAGCGCGTGCCTCGGTCAAACCGCTCGGTGTCGGCAGCCGGAACTCACTGCCGTAGTCGATACTCAGGCCCTCCGCCATGAACATGCTGTAGCGCAGATCCTGTCCGGGTGGCCCGCTGACGGCGATGTCGTAGAAGCCGAGCAATCCCGGTTCCAGTCCATCGAACGGGTCAAGCGGCGTCGGCGCCTGTCCTGACTCACAGTTGCTGCTGACCAGCCAGTCCACCGTGCCCGCGCGACGCACGCGAACTTGCCAGCTGACCGGTTCGGCGCCACCCGCGGGAAGCTCGACCACCGGTCGATCGGCGTACACCGGCAGGCCCGACCGGGAGTACAGCCCCGCAATCGGATCCTGAGCGTGCAGCCGAGCGGCACCGGTGCGCCGGACTTGTTGCACTGGACCGAGCACGTTCTCGCGGTGCAGCGCAATCCCGTCGACATCGGCGAGGTCGTACAGCCGCGCTTCCCAGTCGCGCCAACCCACGGGGGTGACGGTGACCGAGTACTGCACTACCTCACCGGTATGGGCATCAACCAGGTCCGCGCCGACCGGGTGGATCCCGATCACCTCGGCCCGAGGCAACGCCGAGTGCCGAGACAGCAGCCGACCGTTCAGGTCGAACAGCAAGACCGGATTATCCTTGTCCACCACGGGGATTCGATGGTGCGACTCGGACGCCTCATGCCGCAGGACGACTTCACGGACCCGTCGGGGAACCGGAACCGGGGTCAGCGGATGAGCCTCGCCCTCCCCTACTGCCCATCCCCGCTCGGCGTATACCTCAGCGACGTCGCCGTCGAAGGAGACGAGCCACGGCGTTTCCGGCGAAGTCGCCGGATAGGGCACCTCCACCACAACCTGATCGTCGTCGCGAGAGTAGGCCAGGGCGGGGCCGCGAGTACGGGTACGGCGAGGCGCGCCGGGGGTGAGCGCACCGAAAGGCTGGTCGGTCCACCGGTCGATCAGCGCGTCCAGGATCAGCGTCGGCAGCCCGGTGGTCTCGGTATCGATCGCGAAGTCGTTCTCGACGTCGGGGTGTTCGCGCGTGTAGTCGGCGAATTCGATGATCCGGTCGACGATGTCGACCGCGACCTCACCACCGAAGCGCAAGAAATTCCGCACAGGGACATCGAGATGGTTCATCCGGTATTCGAGGCCGGGTTGAGTCAGCCACGCGAACACCCCCGCGCCGGTCGGTTCCCGGCCCGCGGCGAGATGAGCCTCGATCACGTCGACCAGATCGCCGAGGGAGTGCATCGGAATACCGACGTGCACGGCCATCACCTGAACGTATTGCCCGCGCAGCTCGGGGAACTCCCGCATCTTGAACTTGCGCAACAGGGTGCCGAGTTTGTCGCGCAGCAGGTTTTCCCGGTCTTGCTGCGGGTCGACACCCAGCTCCGCCCAGAAACTTTCCCAGTACTTGCCCTGCTCGTAGTTCAGCCCCGCATGCCCGATCAACGTGGTCAGGGTCAGCGCGGGGAACCGCTGAACCAGTGCGGCGAAGCCGCGTTTGTCCGCGAAGTCGCGCACCACCTTGCCGTACAGATCGCGCGTTCGTCCGATCTCATCGACATCGAGATTCAACTCCGCGAACAGCGATATCCCCTCGAGCTGTCGCGCGCGCGCGAACTCCGCGTCCCCCGCCATCGTCCACACGTCCGATTCCGACACTGCCCGACTACCCCCTCACCCGCGCTGCCTACCCGATCCGGTCGACCGCAAACCACCAAAATGCCCGCCCATCATCGCACCACGGCGCTGTGCGGGCATGCTTACCGGACAGACGTGTTTCTCGAGCACGGCCGTCCGGCGGTGGCGGTCGGCAGGTAGGAAGGTGGGTTCCGTTGTCGCAGAGCTTGACCGGTCAGATCGTGCAGATTCTGACGTCGCACCCTTCACGGTCGGCACCGCAGATCGCCGCACACCTGTCGGTGGATGGCGTGGATCGCAAAGCGGTCAACAAGGTGCTGTACTCACGCACCGATCTGTTCGTCGTCGACACCACGACGAAACCACCTCGTTGGTCGCTGGTATCAGCACCCCCAGCGTCGCAGCCTGAACCTCCCTCGGCCGCACCCGAAATGGACGAGGTATCCGTCCAGGAGCTGACCGCACAGTTGACGGCTTTGGGCGCGGTAGCCACCGGGGAGGAACTCGGTGATCTGATCGGCATGACCGAGCCCGACCAGATCCGAGCTCACCTGTGCGAGGCGGCAGCCAGTGGCTTGCTGTCGTTCGCCGCGATCGGCGGCGAGTCAGAGGACTTCCTCGTAGTGGCCGCGCACACCGGCGATGACACCTACACCCGAGAACGCGGCGCCGAGAACATCGCGACATGGGCGCGGTCCGCCGCGGACCCGATCAGCGAATTGCCCGCTCTGATGGGCGCATTGGTCGGACTCGCGGTACCGCCGCATCGGCTCGTCCAGATCGCCGCCTACCTGCGTGGCACCACGCCCAATGGCCTGCTTTAACGTTCCGTTGCGCCGTGTGCCGCGGGCAACGCCAATGCCAGCATGGCAATCGCACGGTCGGTCAGTTGGGCCTGCCCGAACGCGCCGAGCGCGCTGCGCATCAGTTCGCGCCGATCACCCCACCCGACCGTGTCAGCGCAGTGCCGAAGCATTCCCGCGAGTTCTCGGGCGGGAACTTCTTCGATCCTGCGCACGCCGATCGTGCGAAGGCACACAGTCGACTGCTCGGGCTTTCGATACGAAATCCATTCGGGCCGAGACATATTCAGGTAGTCCTCCGCCAGCAACTGTCCTTGCTCCACCGCGGTCGCCAACGCCGCGTCGACAGTAGGGCCGACGTCGGTGCCACCCGCCGTCCTCGCGAACACGCTGTGAATTCGTGCGGCGGTGACCGGGCCTTCGGTGGTCACGATGCGGATCAGGTCGTCGACAACGGCCGTGTCCATCCCCGCCGACGGCACGGCAACCAACCCCGAAAATGCTTGATACTCACCGATCTCCTCGTCAGCGATACGCTCCTGGTCAGGTTTGGACCAATCGAAGTCCGCCAGTACACGGGCCGATACCGCGTCGCTGTCGGCGACAGGCGCCGCTTCCGCGGGCGCGACCACTTCCTGCGCGATGACAGGTTCTTCATCGCGTGCCGGAGTGAGTCCGACCTGCCGAAACAACGCCCACAACGGCTCCAGACTGCGTTCGGGGTCCACGACGAAGCGTGACTGCGGAAGCCGGAAGAAGGGCCACCCGCACCGTTGCAGGTCGCGCTGCCAAGTCAACGTGGCGCGATACGCGTCCGCACCCTCCCACTGATCGCCCTCGCACTCGACCGCGACCCGGATATGGCCACCGATCACCACCAGGTCGAGCGTGCGGCTACCGACGCTGTACTGCGGGGAGACCCGGAAGCCCCTGGCGACGATCCGATTGAAAACCTGTTGCTGGAACAGCGAATTGAACGGCGCAACGAGGTGGTCCTCCGGCGCCGCCGCCGGTGCGGTGATCACCGATTCCGGTTGCGCCATCACACTCGACAAGCAGTAGTCCAGCAGCTGGTAACGCAGATCCGCGGGGTTGTGCAGCTGGTCGAGGGAGATCGAATGGAACAGCCACAGCTGATCGGCGGCCCGCGATACCGCCACGTTGTACCGCTGGATCGACGCCTCATCAACGCGAGCCACCAGCCTGGTGTCCGGGCCAGGCGCCTTCACCATCGACAAGAAGATGACATCGCGTTCAGCACCCTGGAAATCGGCCGCGTCACCGCACCGAAGTCGCCGTCGCGCAATCTCTTCCGGCGCGACCGCGAGCATGAGCTTGGTCCAGATGAGCTCGCCCTGCGCTGCGCCCAGCAGCGAGATCACGCCGAAAGTCTTTCCGGCGTACCGCGGATCCGCCAGGCACTCGACGATGCGCGCAACGATCCGCTCGGCCTCGGCATCATTGGTATTGCTCGGTGTACTGATCGCGTTGGGCATATACTCCGCGCGAATCGGCACCAACCGATCAGTGCCATACAGGCGTACGGGCACCAACGGGACGGCGTCCTTCTGGTACGCGATCCGGTTCGAGAAGCCGATGATCTCGGGGACACAACGCCGGTGCTCGACCAACCGCAACCGTGAGGGAAACCGCATCGCCGCTTCGTCGAACAAGCTGCGTTTGGGGTCGACCCAGCTGGCGCGATACCGATCGTCGGCGATGTACTGCTCCGCAAGCCCGGTGACCGCGTCCACTTTGATGCCGACCCCCGACGGCGACACCTGACGCTCATCGCCGATCACCACGATGCGAGGCGCGAGGTATTGCAGAAACACCGCCTCCGCGCCGGCCTGTGACGCCTCGTCGACGACCACCACATCGAACATGTCCTGCTCGATATCGAGTTGTTCGACGACTCGGTACATCGGCATGATCCACACCGGCACCGCCGACCGACATCGCGCCATCGTTGCCCGAATATCGGCGCGACGCCGATCGCCGTGCACACCGGTCCCCTTGCCGAGCCGTCGCACCAACTGCGCGTACTGCCGAAGGTCGGTCCGCGTGGCAGGGGTGAGCCGATCAGGACCCACCGCGTGATTCCAGGACTTTGTCACGGCCAGTTCCGCCGACGCGTCGCGCAAAGCCTGCTCGATGTCATCGAGTCGGCCGAAGAGCTCGTTGACATCGGCGTCGCCGCGCTCGGCAAGCCACACACCGAGCTGCGCCCACGCCCGCGCAGCCGATAGCTCGGCCATGCGTGTCGACCACCTCGGATCATCCGCTGACGCGAGCACCGCGGCACGCAACATCGGCGTCCGGGTCATCGTGCTGTCCAACTGCTGGCGACAAAAGAACTTGGTCCGCAGCGCATTCAGTTCAGCAAGTCGCCTGTGTGCCCGGCGGTAGGCATCGACGTCGACATGTTCGACCGCGGCATACAGTTCATCGACCTCGCGCGATGTGTGCCGCGGAAACCGCAATCGGGCGAGCTTGGCTGCCAAAGCATCGAGTGGTCGCTTGGCGACAGACCACTGATCGATCGCGTCCGCCGCGTCGAACGATGCCGCAAGAGCACGCCGGGCACCGGGATGTGCCCAATCCGGTTCGGCTATCCCGGCCATTCGCAGCTGACGGCCGACGCGAACGAGATCGGCGCCGCAGCTCAACACCCGACGCAACTGGTGGAAATGCTCGCGGTGCCAGGCCAACCGAATGGCGGAACCGCCCGCCGAGCGTCCGGCCGCCGATCCCGTCCAGACTTCGTCGAGGTGCATCAGCAGCCGAGACAGTTCTTCGGTCCGCAGAAATGTCGTCAGTTGTTCGGCAGTGGTGGGAATCCGACCGTCGACCCGAACTGATTCGAACAGCGGCAAGGCTTGTTTGACAATGCGATTCGTCCCGATTCCGACCTTCGGCGATCCATCCGCGCGCACTGGAATCGGGCCGGTCGCCTGGATAAGGGCCAGCAGGGATTCCGCGAGTGTGGCCATCACACTGTGTTCACCGGTGACGCGCACTTGCACGATGCCGAGCTGAGCAAGCAACGTGTCGGCTCGTGGCAGCAATTCACCCAGCAGCTGCGCCCGGTCGTGCCAAGTGCCGGCGCGCCCACCACTGATGTCGGCGGCCGCGTCACGAATCCAGCGATCCCGGCTGCCCGATAGCTCACCCAGTTCCAGTTCCACCCGCCGCACGAGCGCTTGGGTGTCGGCGCGCAGATTCGCGGGCATGGTCTCGATCGCACCGATCCAAGGCTGGCTCCCCTCACCGACCAGCCCGCGTACCGCCGCGTCGGCTGCGGCCAGATGCTGTGCCCACTGCGCGAATTGAGCGACGGGCGGCACCTCTCGCGTGGTGATCGAGTCGGGAACACCGACGTCGGGATCAGCGAGCGCCGGATCGGTGAGAAGCTCGCGCCAGGCCTCGACCTCGTCGGCAGTGACCTCCGACAGCTCGGCAGGATCGATGCCTTCGATCCAGCCGAAGCGGTCGGCATCCGCGCGATAGGCGGTGGTCAACTCCGTCAAAGTGCCGCAATAGCAGTCGAATTCGTGACGCTGCACTTCCCGCTCTCGCAGCGCGAGCAACTGGTCCTGGACCGACGCCCTGGCACTGATCAACGCGTCGACGCGGGTGTGGACGGCCGCGATCGTCTGCGTCGCTTTCACGGGGTTGTGATTGTCGGACTCGCGAGCGATCCGCTCCATGGATCGTTTGAGATCGTCGAAATCGTCACGCGACGCACCCGCGACCGAGACACAGAGCCCACGCATCTCCGGTCGGAGTTTCCCGCGCACCTCTTCCAGCGCCCGGTCGGTGTGCGCCGTCACCAGCACTCGCTTTCCCTGCGCCAGCAGGTGGGTGATCAGCGCCGCCGCCGTGTGCGTCTTGCCCGTTCCCGGCGGCCCCTGCACGATCGTGTGCGCGTACTCATCGACATGGGCCAGGATGTCGAGTTGGACGCCGTTCAGTGGCAGCGGCAGAAAGCAATCGGTGCCGTCGCGAACGATGGCGCCATCGTCATGGACAGGTTCGGGCTTGGGTTCATAGGCTGGGTCGACCAGATTCAGCAGGCCGGACGGCACTGTTCTCGATCCGCGAATGCGGTCGGCGATCGAGTCCAAAACCCTTGTCATGCTCCGCTTCCCACGTGAACGCAGAATCAGCGCCGGCGCGAAATAGCCCACTGGCTCAGCGGTCGCGGTACCGGCGACATCCTCGTCTCGATACCCCGCCAGCGGTCCGAGGCTGTGTAGCAGCTTGCGCATAGACACCGCGACCGCGACGCGGTCCAATGAGGCTGTGCCGCTGGCCAACTCGCGCTCGATCGTGCTCAACAACGAGGGGTCGACAATCTCCGCCGGGTCCAGAAAGTCGGCCAGCTCCACTGCGATCCGGCCCGCGTCGACATCCAGGCAGACCGCCAGGACACCGGAGTCGGTATCGAAATCGATCTTGATCGGCACTGTGAGCACATGGCGCCGTGCGGTACCGAAAGATGGCCTTCGCCAAGCCAGACACCCGAGACCGAGCACCGCCTCCTTCGATTCGGCCGCGGCGTGCACGTCGGAGTACATCTGATACAGGTTCTGGTACACGCGTTGCGCGGATTCCTCACGCGCTGCAGCCGCCGACCACGCGCGCCACTGCGGCAGCCACTGCGCGAAACTGGCGCTGATCTCCGAACCGTCACCCGGAAGGCCAGGGCGCAACGCAGGTTCGACACCGGGGTCATGCCACCGCGGCGATGTCAGCCAGTCACGAACGACAGCCGGCGGCTCGACCGAGGGCGTGCGAACTACCTTGTGCAGGCACAGGAACGCAGAGTCGGCGCTGATCGAATCGAGCCGTATGTCGGTGCCGTTCGGCAGGTCCCCGAGCCACTGCACCAGTCCGAGATCATCGGTGTGCTGCACCTGATGCACTCCCAATGCCTGCACTCTGGCAAGGAATCTGAACAGTCGCGCCGCGCGATCTACCAGATCGGCATCCGTGTTCTCGGCATCCGAAACGACGCGCACCACAATCTCCTCACCTGGCAAGGCAATCTATCAACGCTAACGGCGGCACGTTGTCTGCACAACTGGTGGAACTGGATCGTTTGCTGACCGTAAGCCAGCGGCAGAAACACGTCGACCGTTCGGATGCCGGTCGAGCACAGCCGACAGGGGCGGCGTTTATGCCATTCAGTTGAGTACAACGACATCATGGCCCATTGCCAACTTATACGTCAACATAATGTTGGTCGGTTGACATTGTTTTCATTCTCGTACACACTGTGTACACCGCTGCCCGCCGAGGCGACCAGCCACCAGCACGCAGCAGATCGCGGAACTCCGCACCCGACCATCGACCCGAGAAGGCACCGTGACCTATCCCCAGTACCCGCAGCCTTTCCAGCCCCCGAGGCCTCCCGCCAAGCCCGGCGGTGGCCCGAAACCGCTGGTCATCATCGCCGCGGCCATCGGCGGTTTGTGCATGGTCGGCATTCTCATCGGCGCGATCGGTGCCGTGCTCGACTCCGGCGGCACTTCGACGACAACCACCAAGGCAGCGGCGGCGGCCGCAGTCACGATTCGCCCCACGACCACAACCCCGCCTGCGCCGGTCTACGACATCCCCGCCCATCACAACATCGCTCCGGAACTGACGGTCACAGGCAAGAAGTGCTACGGCTCGGCCGGCTGCAACTTCGATTACGAACTGCGGGTGGTCACTACCGCACCGGTCGACTTCGCCCCGACGAAGCGATACCGCGTAACCGTCGCGCTCGATGAAGGCACCAGCTGGGAGCGGATCCACTCGATCACCATCACCGGCACGAAAGCCAACGTGATCACCGGCCTCGTGAGTAGCGACACCAACACCACGCCGGTCGCCACCATCCAGTCGATCACCGCCCTCTGACCGCGAGCCCCGGCCCACCACTTCACCCAAAACCCAAGGGGGGACCCATGTTCGACTACACCGCACTCGATTTCGAGACTGCCAACTCATATCGCGGATCGCCGTGCTCCGTCGGGCTGGTTCGAGTCAGAGGTGGCCGCATCGCGGCCGAGCAGCACTGGCTCATCCGTCCACCCGAACGCGTGGACCACTTCGACGCGTTCAACTCCGCACTCCACGGCATCACCGCCGGGCAGGTGGCCAACGCGCCCCGGTGGAAAGAAATCATGCCTTCGATCGTGGACTTCATCGGCGACGATGTCGTCGTCGCGCACAATGCCGGATTCGACACCGGCGTCATCCGATACGCCTGTGCGGTCGATGACATCGAATGGCCCCAGCTCCGATTCCTCTGCACGCTCGTGCTCGCGCGCCGGGTGTTGTCGCTGCCGTCCTACCGGTTGCCGTTCGTCCTCGAATCCTTGGGATCGACGCTGAGCGACCACCATCACGCACTGGCCGACGCGAGAGCCGTCACCGAGGTCGTCCGTGGACTCGCGGCCGGCAACGGTGCTGTGAGTCTCCATGACCTCGCCGATCGAGTCGGTGTGCGCGTCGGCACCATGCAGCGCGGCGAATACCGGGGCAGCGTAACGGTTTCCGGACGCTCCGCCAGCCGACCGCGGCGCGTTCGGTCGGCCGCGAATCCCGATGCGGATCCAGACGGCCATCTATTCGACCGAGTCGTCGTATTCACGGGCACCTTGATGTCGATGACCCGCCGCGTCGCGCAGGAGCAGTGCGCCTCGTCGGCCCCACTCCACCGCCTACGCTGAATAGCTCATTCGCTTCTTTCGATCGCAGTAATGAGCTTCTCCAATGAAATTTTGTAAGTCCAGTCGGCGCCTTCACTTGCTAGCCCGGGCAACTCCGCCTGCGCCGTAACCTGTAGCGCGCTGCGGAAGTCATTGATATCAGTTGCGGGTTCACCGGTCGGAAAGAACCCACCGTTCGCGTTTGCCACATGCTGCCATAACCTCAGCCGCTCCGGCATTGCCCCACTCGACACGGCCGCCTCGAACAGTCGATCGAATACGGCCCCAGATACCCACCATTCAGTTTTGTCGTCGAAGTTGATTGTGAGCATCAGAATCCAATCCTTATTAAATCGCTGACGAGACCTGCCGAACTCCGCTCGCGAAAATCTACTCGTCGTTCGCCTGTCAGCGTCCTACGGTAGTTCCATGATCCGCGAGGAATCGGGCGTCGACTCAGCGCCGACGTCGAAGCACTCGTCAACGCCATCACCTGCACTGACGAGCACGGTCAATCGACGGCATCGATCAGAATCGCGGTGCCCTCGACCTGCAAGAACGCACCGACCTTCCACCCATTCGTGCTGAACGCAGCATCGAACTCGGGGTTGGAGACGTAGCCACCAGGTGGAACGCTGGGCTGGAGCGTCGCCTCGAACTGGCTCGGCTGCACGGCGGAGAGCGTGAATCTCGAGCGCAGGCCGTCCGCCGCCTCGGGACGCAATTCGACCACGGCCTGAATCCAATGGGTTGTCGGTCCGGGCGTGCGCCCTCCCTCGTTGTTCCAAGTGATCCAACTTGCTGAGACGGGCGTGTCCAGCAGCGGGAATCGCTTCGTCAGCGGGCTCAGGTCATGCCGGATTTCGGTGGTTGCATCAGCTGGCTCCGGGGCCGGAATGGCGCATCCAACCGCCGTCAGGAGCGTTGCCGCGACAGCCACAAATAGGCGCGGAATGAGGAAGGTCATCGGCGGGCTCGTCACTCCGAACGTTCTACCGTAGGGCGTGGAATCAATCGAGCTGTCAACCGCCATCTCCACGTGCAGCAGCGCAAGCTGATCCAACACCATGTTTTCGCCCGCGATCGACACTGAAACGATCCCTACCCGCCAGCATCGCCCCAAATCGCGTCCGTTCGGGAACCTAAGATATGCCGAAGCGACAGTCGATCAGCCGTACCGTCAGCTCATGCTGTCCATTCGTCATCGAGTGTCGCCTCTGGTCGCCGCGCTGGCTGTCGGCGCGGCTCTCTTCGGAACCGCACCGGCCAACGCCGAGCCCCGGCCAGACCCGTGGGTCCAAGGTCAGATCGATTCGCTGACCGAGGACGTTCCAGGATTCCTGCACTCCATCGAGCTGTCCGGCATCGACAGGCGCGGCATCTCCGACCCCGACCTCGTCGGCAAGGGACACATCATCTGCGACCAGATCTACAGCGGACGCGGCGACCTCGGCAGCGCGACGCTGCCGAACACCCGGCCGGACGACTTCCATTCCATGGAGGTTGTCGCCGGAGCGAGCATCAAGTACTTGTGCCCGCCAGCCGCCGAATTCGCGGCACCGAACCTCGCCGATGCGGCGCCGTAGACCGCTACTCGTCCGCCAAGAAATCAGCAGTCACGACCCGCGATGTCGAGCGTGAACCGATCGGCTGGATCACCGACAACCCGTCGCGGTCCGCCGACAATGTTCAGGTGAGCGAACGGGGGCCTTGTCCCGATGCGATGGTTCAGGGCTGGAGTCGGGAGATAAGGCCCGCCGACTCCGCATCCATCGCCACATAAGCCCTAGCGGCAGTATCCAAACCCTCCGCGATCGTACTCAGGCTTCCCAGCAGCGCACTGTCTGCGCGATCCCATGCCTGCTGCAACACCGTGCTTGCGGTTTCGGCTGCTGGGCCCCACCCACTGTGCTGGCTCGCGATCTGTGTGGAGCACGAAGTGAGATCCGCACCCGACGCCGCCACCTCGTCACGCAGATGGGTCGCGGCTTCCCGCTGGGCAGTAATCGCAACCGACACCGAGTCATGAACGCCCATCAATCCCTCTACGATCAATCCTGGTCGAACCGATTTCCAGTGGCCGAATCACTACGAAATCGGTTTGATACCAGTCATTTTGGAGAACTACGACGATTACAGGAACCGGTAGGCTGGTACGCGGACCAACCGGGAGTGGTGACGTCATGGCGTTGGCATGGAACGACGTGAAGAACTGGAACGGCGACCGGCTCGAGGCGATGGCGCGGGCATATTCACAACGCGACATCCAAGAGGGGGAGCGTGTAGCGGTAGGCCATCCCATCGATCACGATCACAATCCGCAGACTCCGGAACAGCTTGTGCCTGACAGCGAGCACCCCACGAAAATCACGGAGAACGAATTTCGAGAAGAGCTCGGCCTCTCCCCTCGCGAGCACTATGCCCCGCCGGAAGGACCGCGATGAAGACCTGCGCTCGAATGGCGCTGGCCGCCTCGGCGCTGGTCGGCCTCGTATCCGCGTGCGGTGCACCAGACTCCCAGGAACAGGGTCTACCAGGGGGTACAAGCACCCCGCCGATCGGCCCTTTCCGATGTGAGGCGAGACCGGCCGTCGCCGACCATCCAGACGTTGACCTCGACACCGAATTCACCACCTCCGACAAACGGATCACCGTCAGATACACCCTGACCAACCGGCGATCCGAACCCCTCTATGTCGCCGCCCGCATCCCCGATCCCGACGGTGAATACGGAGCACTGAAGCACTACGTCATCCCGCGAAGCGACGGCGTTGTGGAGATCAGCAAGCGATTCTTCCGCGTGGTCGATTGCCCAGTCCTTCGAGTGAGACCAGTCCCAGTCGCGACATTCCTCCGAGTTGAACCTGGCGCAACTCTCACTGAGCAGTTCCCAGTCGCGCTACCCCTGACCACAATTCATCCCGAAGGGCCACTCAACAACGGCGAGCTCGCCCCCATGCCCGCTCGCCCGGATCGCATCGTCTTCTGCGTCGGCCTGGTACCCCCGGTGCCCGCGGACCCGAAGCCGTTCGAGGAAGACGGGGAACAACGGTACGGCTACCGCGATTTCGACACCGATGCCCAAACCCACCTCTGCAGCGACTTGCAGCCGCTGTGACGCTGTTGGACCGACGACGTTCGAATCGGCGATTCCTGACGTTGGGTCGCCTCTCGGCGGTCGGTGATCGCGGACCAGCAGAGCTCGGTTGCATTCACCGCGCAGACTTGCCATTCGCCGCAAGCCAGTCTCGCAGATCCGAATGAGACGGCCGATGCTCGAAGGCTTGCTCGTATGCCTGGGCCAGCGCAGCACTGTCGTCCGGTTCGGGGAAGTCGATCTCGTCGACCGACACGTCCAGCACCCAGGCGAGGTGCTCGGCGAGACGGCACCGCCTTCGACCCGACATTGTAGCGCCTCAGCGAGAATCGGCGGCATTGCACGCGTTGAGGGTTCCTGCTGCCTGAGGATGATCGCCCGTCGGTGCTCGAAAATGCCCAGCCCATCACCAGCGTCAGCTCGAACCGCCACAGGCGTTGACCGCTTCAAAGCGACGGCCAGCTCTGCGGAGTATCGAATCTTCAACGTGGCCAAACGATTTTTCACCGCCACGGTCGAGACCCCGGTCTCCCAGAGGAACCGCGCGAGCTCCTGCTCGCCCATCGCCTGCCAGTCATGCTGTCTGACAAGCTCTTCCGGTAGCAGCGCGGGCGCTCGTCGGTATACCAGCCATACTCGATGGCACTGAGCCAACCGTTCTCGACCCACAGGATGAGCTCGCCGATCGGTGATCCGTTGTTGTCGGTGACCGTTGCGTTAGCGAAGATCCCATCGGTGGACGTGACCGCCTGCACTCCCCCTCGCACGGCCAGATCGACGCTGGGCGAACCGGCACCCCACGTCGCGACGACTTCCGAATCGGGGATCTGCGCGCGGAACTCGTCGGCACCCGCGCCGCCGACGGACAGTAGTTCAGTGAGGACAACTGACTCGAGATCGGTCAGTGGCCGTGGATGAATGGGCCTGCTGCTCATCGACTTCCTCGTTGGAAATAGCGATTTTCGACGCTGATCTTCGCAGGGGCTGGGGACCACAGACTCGGCACCAGATAACCGGCACGTGTTGTCGGTGCCCCGGCGTAGTCTCCTGCATGTCGGCGTTGCGGTGACCAATCGGAGGTTCGCGATGGATGTGCTGCTCGGAATCGGGACACGTAAGGGCTTGTTTCTGGCTCGCAGTCGGGATGGGCGGGCGAGTTGGACGGTGTCGGCGCCGCAGTTTCCGGTGGCGGATGTGAAGGCGTTGGCCATTGATACTCGGCGGGGGACGCCTCGGGTGCTCGCGGGGGTGTTGAACAGTCATTTCGGGCCGACGTTGGTGGTCAGTGATGATCTCGGGGAGACGTGGAGCGAGCCCGATGACGCGCCGCTGGCGTTTCCCGAGGACACCGGGGCTGCGCTGCAAGGGGTTTGGCAGATTACGCCTGCTACCGAGGCCGAGCCGGATGTGGTGTACGCGGGGGTCGAGCCGTCGGCGTTGTTCCGGTCGGGTGATCAGGGGCGGACGTTCGAGCTGGTCAGGGGGTTGTGGGAGCATCCGCATCGGACGCAGTGGGCGCCTGGTGGTGGTGGGTTGGCTTTGCATACGGTGTTGCCGCATCCGGTCGATACGCAACGGATGGCGGTGGCGATGTCGACGGGTGGGGTGTATCAGACCGCCGACGGTGGGCAGTCGTGGACGCCGACGAACAAGGGGGTCACCGCGGATTTCATGCCCGGTGAGCTGCCGGAATGGGGGCAGTGCGTGCACAAGGTCGCGCTGGACGCCGAGACACCCAGCACCATGTACCTGCAGAACCATGGCGGTGTGTTCCGCAGTACCGACGCGGGCGTGAGCTGGCAGTCCATCGACGCTGGGTTACCGCCCTCCAACTTCGGCTTTCCGATCGTCGCGCATCCGCGGAAACCCGGCGTGATCTACACGTTCCCGCTGGTGGCGGACATGGACCGCTTCCGCTTCCCGCCCGACGCCACCTGCGCGGTCTATCGCAGCGAGGACGGCGGCGAGACTTGGGCGCAGCTCACCGACGGACTCCCGAAGGTCCCGTTCTGGGCGGCGGTCATGCGCGACGCCATGTGCACCGACGACGCCGACCCGACCGGCATCTACTTCGGCACCCGCAACGGCGAAGTGTATTGCAGCGCAGACGAAGGCGACCAGTGGCAGCTGGTGGCCGACAAGCTGCCCGACGTGCTGTGCGTGCGCGCCGCGGTCATCGGATAACGCGGTGGCTCGCGTGTGTTTGCCCTCGATGCTGCGCACCTACGTCGACGGCGCCAAAGAACTCGACATCGACGGGGCGACCCTGCAGCAGGTCCTCGATACGCTGCGCGAACGATCGCCCGGATTGGAGCGCCGACTCCGCGACGAACGCGGAGCCTTACGCCGGTACGTGAACTTCTATATCGACGGCGACGAGTGTCGCCTGCTCGACGGCCAGGACACCGCGGTCAACGCAGGCACCGAGGTGATGATCATTCCGTCGGTCGCCGGCGGGTGATCGAGCCTCAATCGTCCCCATCGATCGATGCCAAATGCGGCTCGAGCTCGGCGACCAAACTCTGTTTGCCGCCGAATCCGATCACGCGGTGAATCTCCTTGCCGTCCTTGAACATCAGCATCGCCGGGATGCCTCGGAAGTCGAACCGCTCCCAGATGCCGTCGAACTGATCGACGTCGATCTTTCGGATCGCGATCCGTCCCGCCCACTGCTGTGCCAAGTCCGCGAGGACCGGTGTGACCTGGCGGCACGGCCCGCACCACGCGGCCCAGAAGTCGACGAGCAGCGGGACTCCCGTCGAACTCTGCGCGTCGATGTCGTCGGGGGTGATGGCGGGAAGTTTGTCGCGGGCGGCGATGTACTCCGCCTGCTGCTCGGCTTCTTCGGCAAGTTCTTCTGCGGAAACCCGCTCGCCGTTGGCACGTACCCAACTGGTGAACTCGTCGAAGCGAGGACCTGGTGCGTCGTGTTCGCCGGTCGCGTCCGAGACCGCGGCGGTCAGTGCCTGCACCGCCTGGCCCAGATGTTCGCCGCTGCCTTCGAGCTCGAACGCGCGCACCGTGACGGTATCGCCTTCACGGTGTAGTTCGCTGTTCTGCCAGAGGCGGACCATGTATTGCTCGTCATCGGTGATGCGCCACCGCACCATGTTTCCGCGTACCTTCGCCAGGTCGAGAGCGGCTACTTCCTCGTCCGACAGGCGGGAGCCGTGTTCGTGGATGTAGGCGCGGACGTGCTCGAACTCGGGACTGCCAGGGCCACCGGCGAACCGCTGCTGCAGTTCGCCGAGCAGTTCCTGGTATACCTCGTCCTCGCTGTCACCTCGCGCATGCAGATCGAACGCCGACCAGAGACCGGAGGTCACGCCGCCGACCTCGTCGATCTCGACGCCTTCCAGCAACTTGACGACGTAAGTGCCATCTCCGGGCAGATTGATAGTGAACTCGTGACCGCGCTCCATGGGACCCCTCCAGGTGCTCGCGAACGGTCGAACAAAACTATCAGCTTCGGCACGATCACCAACGTGATTCACACGGACGCAACATCTTTCAAAGCAGGTCCTTGCGGCTGGTATGCGGCCGACAGCGCGGCTACCGCCGGGCCATAGACTCAGCCGGTGAGTTCGGGTCGGACAGTGATCGACCAGCGTTTCGAATTGATCGAACCGCTGGGTAAAGGCGGAATGGGCACGGTGTGGCGGGCCTATGACGTGGCCTTGCATCGCGAGGTGGCGCTCAAGGAGGTCCGCAACCTCGATGAGTCGAGAACTGATCCGGGCATCCATCGTGAGCGGGTGTTGCGTGAGGCGCGGGCGTTGGCGCGGATCGGACATCCGAATGTGGTTGCGGTGCACCATATCGTCGATTCCGACCAGTACGACCATCCGTGGATCGTGATGGAGTTGGTGCGCGGCCGAGCGCTGTCGGACGTGCTGGCCGGTGGTTCGTTGCCGCCGGGGCAGGTCGCCGCGCTGGGGCGGGGAATTCTGGGGGCGCTGCGGGCCGCGCACGCGGTCGGTGTGCTGCATCGCGACGTGAAGCCCGCCAATGTGATTGTGCGCGAGGATGGTTCGCCGGTGCTGACCGACTTCGGCATCGCCGCCATCACCGGGATGACCGCGCTCACTTCCACGGGCAGCGTGGTCGGGTCGCTGGACTATGTCGCGCCGGAACGGCTGCAGGGGATCGAAGGGAATCCGGCGTCGGATCTGTGGTCGCTGGGGCTGGTGCTGTATTTCGCGGTGGAGGGGCATCAGCCGATGCGGCGGGATTCCGCGGTCGCGACGCTGGCTGCCGTGATCAGCGGTCAGGTGCCCACTCCCCAGCGGGCTGGTCCGCTGTCGGGGGTGTTGGGTGCGTTGCTCGTCGCGGATCCGAGTCGGCGGCCCGATCCCGCACAGTTGGACGTGATGCTGGCCGAGGCCGCCGGACGGACCACAATCGGCCCACCGCTATCGAACCCCCAACATCCGCTGCCACCACAGACATTCACCACGTCGTGGCCGGGATCGGGCCAACAGCAGTTCCCCACACCGTGGCCGGAATCGGCCGGTTCAACGGGTGTGGTTGAGCACCGCAAGCCTGCACCGCCGGTACGACGCTGGGGCATCCTCGCCGCGGCGGGCGCGACCGCCATCGTCATCGCGCTGACGGTGGTGCTGCTGCTGCGCCCGGATAGTTCGGTGTCCGCCACCGATACCCCGCCCGCCGAAACCACAGTGCAGACGTCCGCGGCCCCACTCACCCCGAAACCTTCGGCAGGCCAGGTCGCGAATCTGCACGATCCCAAAAACCTGCGAACCGCGCTGACCGCACTCGAATCAGCCGCCGGCGGAACCCTGTTCACCAGAACCACCATCTACCCGACCTTCATCTCCACCGGCGCCCCCGTGCCGACCCGCCCGAGCGTGTACGACGAGTTCTCCTACCGCGACGGCGCAGCCACCCGCACCGGCCCCGGCGGCGACCTCTCCGAACCCACCGTGGCACTGGGCATCTTCAACTGGGACGCCGTCCCCGAACTGTTCCGCGTCGCCGAACGCGACCTCGGCGTCCCCCAACCCACCTCCCGCTACCTGATCGTCGACCCGGCCTGGACGTTCAACAACGACCGCCCCACCCTGCTGGTCTACGTCAGCGACGAGTACGGCGGCGGCTACCTCGCCGCCGACGCCGACGGCACGGTTGTCGACAAAATGCCCCGCTGATCGGCGTAGTTCGCGACAGATACACAAGGGAAATCCGACTGCCACCTTTCGGTAGCGCTGGTGCCACACACTGTGTGGCACAAGGACGTCGGTGTGTTCCCCGACGTCTGCGGTGCACGCCAGGAGGACCCGATGAGACGTCTATCCAACCCCGCCCTGCAGATCGGCATCGGCGCGATCGGCGGGCTGGCATTCGGCCTGATAGTGGGCGAATGGGCCGGCAACCTGAAGTTTCTCGGCGACATCTTCATTCGGCTGATCCAGATGTCGATCGTGCCGCTGGTGATGGCCTCGGTGATCGTGGCGACCGGTTCGATGGCGGGTGCGGGCACCGGCAAGGTCGCGTTCCGCACCTTCAAGTGGATGCTCGGGTTCTCGTTCGTCGCGGCGGTGCTGGCCTGGGGGTTGAGCATGGTCATCCGGCCGGGAGCGGGGATGGTGTTCGGCGGGGAGTTGGATTCTTCGCTGAAGGCGTCCGCGGACAAGGCTTTGGGGTGGCAGGACACGCTGCTGAACTTCGTGTCCACCAACGTGTTCAACGCGATGTCGACGGCGACGATGGTGCCGATCATCATCTTCTCGCTGCTGTTCGGCATCGCGCTGCGCAAACAGATCAACAAGACCGGCGACACCTCGGTGCTCACCTTCATCGACCAGATTCAGCAGATCGTGCTCACCATGATCCGGCTGGTCATGACACTCGCGCCGATCGGCGTGTTCTGTCTGCTGGCCGCACTGGCAGGTGACGTGGGTTTCGCCGTGGTCACCACCACCTTGAAGTACTTGGGCACAACGCTTCTGGGCGTGCTGATCCTGTTCGCCATGTTCGTCGCAGTGGTCACCTTCCGCACGGGTCTGGACCCGCGGAAGCTACCCGAGAAGCTCGCCGAGCAGACCACGATCGCGATCACCACGACCAGCTCGGCCGTCACGTTCCCCACGGTGCTGAAAAATACGGTCGAGAAGGTCGGCGTCAGCCAGAAGATCGCCAATTTCACCCTCTCGATCGGGTTGACGATGGGCTCCTACGGCGCGGTGCTCAACTACATGATCGTGGTGGTGTTCCTGGCACAAGCGGGCGGCATCGACCTGTCCATCGGCCAGATCGCGCTTGGCATGGGTCTGGCGATCCTGCTCAACATGGGCACCATCACCGTGCCCGGCGGCTTCCCTGTCGTGGCCATGTTCCTGGCCACCTCCCTCGATCTGCCCTTCGAAGCGGTCGGCTTGCTGATCGCTGTCGACTGGTTCGCCGGCATCTTCCGCACTTTTCTCAACGTGAACGGCGATACCTTCGTCGCGATGCTGGTTGCCAACGCGGACAACGAGATCGACCGTGACGTGTACAACGGGACGAAGACAGTAACCGCCCAGGAGATCGACCTCGATGAATACAGCGACGTGATGGCCCGAGCCGATCAAGCGGATTGATCCCCATCTGCCCCTGACGATATACAGGGAACGCAAAAAGGCCCCCAGCAATGCTGGGGGCCTTTCGCAATGATGTTCCGGCAGTGTCCTACTCTCCCACACCCTGTCGAGTGCAGTACCATCGGCGCAGGTGGCCTTAGCTTCCGGGTTCGGAATGGGACCGGGCGTTTCCCCACCGCTATAACTACCGTAACTCTATGAAACTAGACAGCGCTCCCCCACCACGACGAACCCTGTTAACAGGATCCACGTAGTGGAGTGTGCTGCAGTGTCTGTTGTTTCAGAAACCGCACAGTGGACGCGTAACATCTTCGTTGTAAGCCCTCGGCCTATTAGTACCAGTCACCTACACCAGT
>NZ_JBHXRG010000005.1:0-297707 GCF_042716995.1 Nocardia sp. NPDC058640 | reverse complement strand
AAAACGCTCGACTGGGATACCCCAGCCGAGCGTCTGCGTGATCTACTCACCGTCTAACACCAGCGGTGTTGCGACGACCCCTAGAAATCGCCCAGGTGGCCCTCAGGGGTTTTCAGACGTCGAGCGTGACCTCAACGGATCACAGAGGCGGGAACCCCGACGAGCCGGTGGCCATCCAGTTCCAGAACTCGGTGACGCGGTTGAGGACCAACGCCATGATATCGAGGGCAGTGCTTCCCATGAGCTTCCTAACATCGAACGAACACTTCGCAGTTCACCCTAGCAACCGGCGGCGCGGAGGCGAGGTTGTGATCTCGGACAGATGCGACAGTTCGCATATTGTGGACGGCTGATGAATTGCGTCAGATGAACGCCCGGGAAACGCAGTTGGACGACCGCCCATCTGCGGTGTGATGACGCCGACATGCATCAATTCTTTCGCGGTGAACAAAATATCGGCAGACGTCAGCGTTCCTGAACAGAGATAGTCCAAATCGCTTGCCCGCCAGCAGGTATCGGCCAGGAACGTCAACAAATGCGCAGGCCGAAGAGTTATGTTCAGCGAAATCGTGACCGCCGTCACGGTAATGCTTTCAGCAAATTCACAGATACGATCGAGCTCGCAGTTATCAAGCATCAGGCGGCACACCGAGGTGCACTCCCGATTTCCCCCTTCCGCCGTTTCGGCACGCATTGGTCACGAGGTGAACCCGGTCATGGAATACACCCACCTGTCCGAATTCGAGATCCGTCCGGGCACGCTGTCGATGTGGACGCCGCAGCTCCCCGCGCACGCGTGGCAGTCCGACGACCGCCCGCTGACCAGCGTGCATGCCGACTACTGCGGCAGCGTGGATCCCGCCGATCCCCTGCCCGGTCGTGGCCGCTGGATCGGCACCATCTTCGAAATGGACGCACCGCTGGACAGCGCGACCTGGTGCGAAACGCTGCGGCGCTGGCATGCCAGGCACGAAGGACTGCGCACCACGGTGAGCACCGAATCCGCGGGCGAACCGCGCAGGCTCGTCGCCGGCGGCACCGAGGTCGGCATCGCCGAAGAGCCGGTGCACGGCCTCACCGACGGCACCCGCATCAACGAATTCCTCAGCGGCACACTCGAACAGCGACTGTCCCCGCTGACCTGGCCGCACTGCCTCGCGGCCACCGTGGCACACGACACCGACGATTTCACCGTCTTGGTTGCCGCCGATCACTCGGTGATGGACGCGTACGCCCAGGCCATCCTGATCCTGGAATTGCGCACGCTGTACCGCGAGGTCATGGCGGGCGAGCAGTCGCGCGAATCGGTCACGTTCGGCAGTTCGGCCGACTTCGCCGTGCTCGAGCGCGCGAACGCCGCCGAGCTGGACGCGAACTCGCCCGCGGTGGAGACCTGGCGGGAATTCCTCGCCGACGGCGCGATGCCGCGCTTCGCCGCGCACGCGCAACGCCCCGCGAGCGCGGATCTGCCGCAGCCCAGCGTGTCGCGGAAGCTGCTCGATCTGCCCGATCTCGAGCAGGTCGAGTCCGCGCTGGATCAGGTGCGGCATCGGATGTCGGTGGCGGTGTTCGCCGCGCTGGCGGTGGCCCATCAGCAGCGGTTCGGCGACGACCGGATGCGCACGGCGATGCCGATCGCCACCCGCCCGGATGTGCGCTGGATGGAGTCGATGGGCTGGTTCGTCAACGTGGTCCCCGTCGACATCGCGCTCACACCCGGCTCGGGCATGGCCGACGCCATGGAGCGCACCCGCACGGCATTGCGCAGTTCGCGCACCGCCAACGACGCGTCCTGGTCTCGGGTGATGGAACTGCTCGAGGTGGCCGAAACGCCGCGCTTCGGGATCTCCTTCCTCG
This sequence comes from Nocardia sp. NPDC058640, assembly GCF_042716995.1. Taxonomy (NCBI): domain Bacteria; kingdom Bacillati; phylum Actinomycetota; class Actinomycetes; order Mycobacteriales; family Nocardiaceae; genus Nocardia; species Nocardia sp. NPDC058640. The sequence goes on along the minus strand of NZ_JBHXRG010000005.1, from coordinate 295,850 downwards.
ATATTCGCGTGCTACCCGGCTATGAACTGGTCGCTGACCTGCGCGGTCGCACCTTGCGCGCGCAGTCGTACTCGCCCGACGAGGTCTTCCTGTGGATCGTGCGCGCCGCCGACGGCTTGTATGTGTCGACCCGGTACCCCGCCGGACTCCCGGCCGAGGTGATGGACGAATTCCTGTCCGCGTTCGGGCAGGCGATGTCGTCGATCGTGGACACAGTGACTTCGGCCGATGCAGGGCTGCCGCGCGTCGCCGTGCAGGCGGGGTGAGGGGATGCGGGCGCTGTTGGCTTTCACGGGCAGTCGCGGTGACGCGCAACCCGGCATCCTGCTGGCGCGGGCGTTGCGAGCGCGCGGTCACGACGTGACTGTGGCGCTGGCGCCGAACCTCGTCTCGTTCGCCGAAGACCACGGCGTGCCCGCGGTCCCGTTCGGTCGCGACACCGCCGACCTGCTGCAGGCGCAGCGCACCGATCAGCGGTTCGCCAGCCGCGATCCCCGCGCCCGGCTGCGCGCACTGTTCGACCTGCAGCGACGAGGCGTCCCCGAGCAACTGCACGACCTGCGCGCGCTGGTCCCGGACCATGATGTGGTGGTCGCGGGGATGGCGGGCGAGGAAGTCGCCGAGTCGGTGGCGCGGGAGGTCGGGCTGCCGTTCGCGGCGGTGCACTTCTTCCCGATTCAGCCCAACAGTGCCGTTCCGGTCGCGCCGGTGAGCTGGGCGGCCCGACTTCCCGGATTCGCCCATCGGTGGGGTTGGACGATGCTGGCCCGCGCTCGAGCCGCCGCGCTGGCTCCGGTCCTACCCGCCGCATCCCGAGTTACGGTGCGGAGCAAGCGAATTCAGGCTTACGATCCGCAGCTGTTCCCTGGTGTCAGCGACCAGCTACCAGGCCCGTTCACCGGCTTTCCGGTCGATGCGGACGGATTCCTCACCAGCACAACAGATTCCACCTCTCTGCAACAGTGGCTCGATGCGGGAACCGCACCGATCTACGTCGGCTTCGGCTCCATGGATGTCGGCGACCCGGCCGCGTTCGTCGCGATGCTGCGGCAGGTGTGCGCCCGACGTGGCCGCCGATTGCTGCTCGCGTCGGGTTGGGCGTCGATCGCCGCGGGCTTCGAACCGGATGTCGCCGTTGTCGGACAGGTCGATCACGCTTTGGTACTGCCTCGTTGTGTCGCCGCGGTGCATCACGGCGGAGCCGGCACCACCGCGGCCGCCTTGAGAGCCGGTGTGCCGCAGGTGATCTGCTCGGTGCAGGCGGATCAGCCGTACTGGGGCCAGGCATTACAGCGCCTCGGCCTCGCCGCCACGATTCCGGCGAAGCAGCTGACCGGCGAACGCCTAGACACCCTGCTCGACCGGATCACCCGGCCCGAGGTGGTCCTGCGCTCCGCCGCCTATGCCGCCGATTTCGCCACCGATGGTGTGGAACGTGCCGCCGATGCCGTCGAGGAACTGGCCATTTCGCCATCGACAGAGTTGTTCCATTCCGCCGGGAGGCAACTATGACTACCGAGATCGCCATCCGCACAACCGGTTTGGGCAAGTCCTACGGTGACTTCACCGCCGTCGGCAGTGTCGACCTCACCATCGAGGCGGGCACCGTGTTCGCCCTGCTCGGCCCCAACGGCGCGGGCAAAACAACGACCGTCCGCATGCTCGCGACTCTGGTGCGCCCCGATCGCGGCACCGCCGAGATCTTCGGCTACGACATCACGCGCGACGCCACCGCCGTACGTTCGATGATCGGCCTCACCGGCCAGTACGCGTCGGTCGACGAAACCCTCACCGCCGGTGAGAATTTGCGCCTGTTCGGCCGCCTGCTCGGCCTGTCCCGTAGTGATGCCGCACGGCGCAGCGCCGAACTCCTCGAAGAATTCGAACTGTCGAAGGTCACCGATCGTCCGGTGCACCAGTTCTCCGGCGGCATGCGCCGACGCCTGGATCTGGCGGCGACGCTGATCACCGACCCGCCGCTGATCTTCCTCGACGAGCCGACCACCGGCCTCGACCCGCACACCCGCGACAAGATGTGGGGCATCATCCGCAAGCTCGTGGCCCGCGGGGCGACCGTGCTGCTCACCACGCAATATCTCGAGGAAGCCGACGCGCTCGCCGACCGGATCGCCGTGATCGACCGCGGGACGATCGTCGCCGAGGGCACCGCCGCGGAGCTGAAGGCTTCCATCGGCGACCAGGTGTTGCGCCTGGATCTGGTCGATGCGGCGCAGTCCGCCCATGCCGAGTCCATCGTCGCCGAGCTCACCGGCGAGGTGCCCGAGGGGTCGTCGGCGGGCACGCTGACCATCGCGCTGACCGATGCCGGCATCGCCGCCGACATCGTCGCCGCCTGCCGCACCGCGGGGATCGAACTGCGAAGTTTCGCCGTCGACCGTCCCGACCTCAACGCCGTGTTCCTCGCTCTGACCGGCACCGACCGCGTCGCCGCCTGATCCGAAAGACCGAGGCCATCATGACCGTCACCATCGCTGAGAAGGCTGTCGAACGGACCACGATCGACCGCCGCCCCCGCATCACCCACGTCAGTCTGCGCGCCTCCCTGTTCCAGTCGCTGATGATGGCGTGGCGGGGCCTGCTCACCTTCCGGCACAGTCCGCAGTTGCTCTACGACGCACTGTTGCTGCCCATCGTCGGGCCGCTGCTGTTCGGCAGCATCTTCGGCACCGCCATCGCGGGCAGCACGCAGGCGTATCTGCCGATTCTCATTCCGGGTGTGCTGGTTCAGATCGTGCTCACCTCATCGGTCGCGACCGGTGTGCAGCTGTCGGAGGACATTCGGTCGGGGGTGTTCGATCGGTTCGTCGCCATGCCGATCGCCCGGTCGGCACCGGTCGCGGGAGCGCTACTGGCCGGGGCCACCCGGTACGTGATCGCCGCGACCACGGTGGTGATCGTGGGGTTCTCGATGGGTTATCGGCCCGATCATCCGGTCGGGTTCGTCGCCGGGGCGGTCCTGGTCGTGCTGGCTACCACGGCGATCAGCTGGCTGTTCGCGTTCATCGGTGTCACCGTGTCCAGACCCGCTGCGGTGCAAGGCATGTCGATGCTGGTGCTCACCTTCCTGAGCTTCGCGTCCAATGCCCTGGTCCCCGAATCGGCGATGCCGACCTGGCTGCGATACGTCTCCGACTACAACCCGGTGTCCTACCTCGTGTCCGCGGTGCGCGGCCTGGCCGAGAACGGTGTGGTCGGTGTCGACGCACTGTGGTCGGTGGTGGCCTCGCTGGTGATCGCCGCCGTGTTCGCACCCCTGACCGTTCGCACGCTGCGTGCTCGCTGAGGAGTTCTGATGACACTCACTACTTCCGCGCCGGTCAACCGGCTCACCGCCGACGACGACCTGTTCTTGAAGCTGCACAGCCTCTACGGCAACGCCCTGGTCAACCAGCTCGCCTGGCGGTTCGACGAGCCTGTCGATCGCGACGTGCTCGCCCGCTTCCACGCCCAGCTCGCGCAGGGTTTCCTGGCCCGTCGAGTGCACAACGCACGACTGCCTTTCGCCCGGCCGTACTGGCTGCCCGCGACGGCATCGCTTCCGCTGGGCTGGGACTCCGCGCCGGTGGCCGACGACGAGATCCTGGACTGGTACTTCGCCCAGAGTCGCGTCGACTTCGAGCCCGAGACCGGGCAGGTATGGCGACTATCCGCCGCGCCGACCACCTCGGGCGGAACCCTGGTTTCGCTGGTGACCTCGCATGTGGCCTCCGATGGTGGCGCGGTGCTCTTCGCCGTCGGCGACGCACTGTCCAGACTCGGCGAATCCCCCGACCGCGCAACCGGTTCGGGAACACTGGTCGGTATCCCGCCACGAAACAGCCTGAGCGCGAATGTGATCGACGCAGGTCACCAACTGCGCGCAGTCGCGAAAGGCATCCGAGCAGCGATCGCCGCCCGCGCCGTCACCGAACCCGACCGCAACCCACGACCCGACACACCCCCGCTCCCCCTCCCCCCGCGTTGGTCACCCGCGGACCTGGTCGTCCAACTCGACCTCGCCGAGTGGAATGCCGCCGCCGCAACACATTCCGGCACCACCAACGGCCTGCTGATCGCCCTCGGCGCAGGCATCCTGGGCCGCAGCGGACGCGTCGGCGACACCGCCGACATCCGCGTCGACATCCCGAACTCGATGCGCACCACCGACGACCCGCGCGCGAACGCCACCACCGGCCTCCCGATCTCGGTCACCTACCGCGCCGGCGAACCCATCGACCTCGCAGCCGTCCGCGCAGCGGTGAAACGCGCCGCCACCGCCTACCGCGACCCAGCCACGACGCCCGCCCTGCAACACCTCCAACCGGTGCAAATGATCCTGCCCCGCTTCGTCCTACGCCACTTCGCCCGCACCGCCAAGGCACCGGAATGCCTGTGCACCAACCTCGGTGAAACCGCCCAGGGCGTGTCCACCATCGCAGGCCACAAAGCCTCAGCGGTGCTCATGCGCCCCGTCGTGTGCACCAACGACACCGAGATGTTCCGCCGAGTAGAAGTAGGCGTCAACCTGTCCTTCGCCACCGACGGCCACACCATCACCCTCGCCATCACTGGCGCAGACCCCGACCGCTTCCCCACCCGCACCGCCTTGCGCACCCTCGCCACCGCCGAATTCGAATCCTGGGGTCTCACTGCCCATTTCTGGTGACGACCGGGTTGCTCACCGCGCGTACGGCTGCGCGGGCGGCGACGAGAACGGGATCCCAGACCGGCGAAAACGGTGGGGCGTAGCCGAGATCGAGGAAGGTCACCTGCTCCGCCGTCATTCGCGCGGTGAGCGCTACGGCGGCGATGTCGATGCGTTTGGCGGCGCCATCGCGGCCGACGATCTGCACGCCGAGCAGTCGGCCGGTGCGGCGTTCGGCCAGCATCTTCACCGTCATGGGGTGCGCGCCAGGGAAATACCCCGCGCGTCCGGTGGATTCGATAGTGACACTGTGGAATTGAAGCCCGGCACGGCGAGCGTCCTTCTCCCCCAGGCCGGTTCGCGCCACCTCCCACTCGCACACCTTGCTCATGGCGGTGCCGACCACACCGGGGAAGGTAGCGTATCCGCCGCCGACACCCGTGCCGATCACCTGCCCGTGCTTGTTCGCGTGGGTGCCCAGCGGAATGTGACGCAGCGTGTCCGACACCAGATCCAGCACCTCTACACAGTCACCACCGGCCCAGATATCGTCGAACCCGCGTACCCGCAGAGCGAGATCGGTGAGCAAACCACCACTGGCACCCAGCGGCAGCCCCGCCTCGCGCGCCAGATCAGTGGCGGGCCGCACACCGATCCCCAGCACCACAACATCGGCCGGGTAGTCGCCGTGCGCGGTCGTCACAGCGCACACCCGCCCGTGCTCGCCGATGCGCATCCCGGTCACCTCGGTATCACGAACGAGCCGAATTCCCATCCCCTCCATGGCTTCCCGCACCAGCGCACCCATATCGGCATCCAAGGTCGCCATGGGTTCGGCCGCCCTGGTGATCATGGTGACCGCGAACCCTCTGCGCACCAACGCTTCTGCCATCTCGACACCGATATACCCGGCACCGACCACGACGGCTTCGCGCCCGGTCGCGGACTCCAACGCCTCGATGAGCGCCTGCCCGTCGTCGAGAGTCTGCACCCCATGAACACCGTCTGCATCGATGCCGGGCAGTGGCGGACGAATCGGCGTCGCCCCCGTGGCAATCACCAGCTTGTCGTACTCCATCCAAGCCTGCGCGTCGCTATCGAGATCACGCGCCAGCACCCGCTTGCGCTCGGTATCGATCTCGATCACCTCGGTCCGCATCCGCAGATCGATATCGCGTGCGCGATGTTCGTCGGCGGACCGCGCGATCAGATCATCGGCCTCCGCCACATCCCCGGCAACCCAATACGGAATACCGCACGCCGAATACGACGCGTGATCCCCCTTCTCGAACACCACGATCTCGAGCTCCCCAACCCCCCGCAACCGACGAGCCTGCGACGCCGCCGCCATCCCCGTAGCATCCGCGCCGATAACCACCATGCGTTCGCCCATGCCCCCACCGTATGCCCGTCATCGCTCGACATGGCGGTGCGCGCACGCGAATGTCACGCGGCGAGTTCGGCCTGTTCGGCCGCGATCAGGTTCCGTACCGGCTGTTCTCGATCGCGATCCCGGCGCAACGGAGTTCCCCCCTCCGGCGACCAGTACTCGCAGGTTCGGGCGAACTTGCGCTTCTGCTCGAGGATGAGCGGAAAGCGGCGCGGGGTTCGTTCCCTAGTGTGGTCGTAAGGCCGTGCGACACGGAGTTCCCGACGGCCGACCGACCGGACCTCGAAAGCCGGGTGGTCGGTGAGTGCGAGTCGCAAACGTGGCTCCAACTCGGTTCTCGCGGAGCATGTTTCGTCGAACATACGACCGACTCTAACCACCCCCACCGACAACGAAACCGCATGCGTCGCAAGCTCGCCAGCTGTCGTAGGAGTACCTGTTCTCAGTCGGAGTCTCCGTACGCCACGAAACGGAACCAGTTGCCGTCGAACGGCTCGAAGTACGTCCGAGACTTCTGTTGCTGCGCGCGGTCCGGCGGCTGCGTCCCAGGCGCGAAGTAGACCAGCCCATCGGTACTGATCCGCTGCCCGATCCGGAACGCGCACCCGCCGTTGCTGATTCGACGCACAGAGTCCACCTGAAAGACGCCGATCCATCGAGTCTTCGAGACGTTCTCGCACGTCTGCGCCGCAGCGACCATGGCGCTTTCGGACACCCGCCAAGCCACCCGCTCGGGAAGGTCGTTCACCATTCCGACGATCACGACCATAAACAGCAGTGGCTGGATCGAGATCAGCGCGAGACCAGCGGGTTTCGTCGGCTGATACCCGAAGACCAGGTACATCCACCAGATCGATGTCCCCAGCAGCACCAACCATGAGACCGTCCACACCGCCGGATCCGGCGAAGCGACTTCCACAAACATGGCAATCCCGACGACGAACCCGGTCACCGCCGCCGTGATCCTCAATCTCCTCGCCCACGGCCGCGACCGCCGCCAATCCCGCGTCTGAAGTTCCCGAATCGTCGACACACCCGAACCCTATCGCCAGTTCAGTCCATGGAAAGTGTTGCGCCGGAACAAGGTACGTGCCTGCGCGGCACATTCCGGTCCACCGGCTCGACCGGCCCATGTTGCGCCTCAGTCATGCATGATGGGCATGGTGTACCGGTACCAGTTCGGGGCGACGGGCTCGTACACGTAACGGTAGGGCTGCGGTGGCCCGTCCGGCGGCGTCGTTCCAGGAGCGAAGTAGGCCACGCCGCCGTTGGTGGCGTACCGCGAGAACCCGCACCCTCCGTCGGACCGGTGAACGTAGTCGACATACATGACACCGAACCAGTCACCATCGACGTCCGCGCAATCCTGTGCGGCCCGAGTCAACGCCCCTTCCGACAGCCACCAGGCGAGCCGATCCGGCACCCCGGAAGAGACCAACCCGGCACCCAGCACCACCACGATCGGAGCAATGGCAACAGCCCGAAATTGCCGATACTCGGCGCAGCCGATCGGGGCCAGCACCATCCACCCCACCCCAGCAATGAACAGCAGCGCGCCCGCGACCAGCGCAGCGAGCAGATCGTAATCAGTGACCAGCTCGAACAACAGCACAGCAATCCCAAGGCAGGCCACCACCGTTACCGCCCGCATCGCCAGCTGCCACGCTCGCGGCGTCTCAACCCCTACCGCTTTCGTCACGACCAGCAGCCTAGGTTAGCCAGATTGGGGCACATAGCCGACCACGCGTGTCATTCCTCGAAGTGGGCAACAGTTCGGTTGTCGCTCCCTCCATTGTCGGTTCGTGCGGAAAATCCCTGCTCGCCACAGGTACTCCGGTCGCCGCGTCATAGGCCCAGATCTGAGCCCAGTGTTCACCGTTTCGCTGGCAATCCAGGCGTCGATAGACGGTGTCGTCGGTGTGCACCTGGTCGCTATACGGGTTCAAGTCGGCGTCACCGCCTGGGCATCGGGCCAGGTCAATCTTGGTGCGCCACATCACGGTTCCCGAGCGCGCACCGTAGCGCGCGATATGTGCAGATGGAACCGCCACTAGCTCAGGCAAAATGAACCAGACCGAAATAGCTAGGGACGACGCGCGCTTGGTAGACGGCGATCGCCGCGTAGGCGACACCGAACACGACGAGTACCGCGGCAGAACTGATGCGCACACGTCGGATTCTCGTTGCGGGATCAGCTGGCCCGCATAGGCATTCGACGACCAGGGGTGCAAGCACAACGAACGCGACGACCACTGAAGTCTGCACGGCTGACCAGAAGACCCTAGCGGGGTCGAAAGTCTGCCACAGGTAGTGCTGGGCGAGGCCGGATGTCACACCACCTGCCCATGACGCGGTATGGAACGAGATAGACAAGGTCACAGACGCGGTCGCCCACCAGAACAACGCGGTGGTGACGACCGTAGCGAGGATGCAGGCGACCCAGGTCGCCGCCATGCGGCCACGTGTCGCCCCGGTGTGAATCAGCGCCGAGCAGGGCACGGTGACGCCGAGTGCTACCGCAGCGGCAACAGTGATCGGGGTCAGCATCGAAAAGACGTAGAACGACGCCGCCACCACCCCTATCGGAGCGCCGGATCCATTCCACCACCATCCCGACGACACACCGATGACACCCGCGCCGACTATCGAAAGTAACACGAGCACAACCACTGCCGAGGCGACAGCACGAGCGACAGTTCGACGTGGGGCGGCTTCGGCATGCGGCCGCAAATCCACCGGCGGTGCTGAGTTGATCACTCGGACAATGTATTCGACGTCGGCTTGTTCGCGAGCGATGATGGGCGGTAGCGGGCATCAGCTACGGCACCCAGACGATTCCCATCAGCTGCTCCATCAGCTCGAAGACGTAGTTCTCATCGAGCGGCTCGGGAGCATCCTCCTCTTCAGGAATTCCGTCAGTGATTCGGTGCTAGCTGCGGGACTCCGCGAGTGCAACAAACTCGTCAACAGCGATCGGGATTTCTTCGCCGAAGATACTCTCGAGCACAGGCAGCGAGATGATCGAGAGCGGGCCTCGTGCCTCGAGTTCCCACGTCACGTCATAGCAGCCGTCGGTGTTCAGCTCGATCCGGTGATGCCAATCGGTATGGGTCCACAGCAGGCTCTCGAATCGGTCCGTATATCCGTTCTTCGGGTCTACCTCGATGATCCTGTATTCGATCGGGCCCCGTCCTTCGACTTCGACCGTCCCGGACGTACCCGCCTCAAAGGGTCCGTCCACGTTGATGTACTCCAAGCCCTTGTCCCATTCGACGCGCTCGGGCACGTTGGCCCACAACTCCCACATCACGTCTCGGTCCGCACAGGTGGATCGAGTCACCGTGACGATGTGGCTGTCGCGCAGGCTGCCGATGGTGGCGAGCAGCGCGACGGCGGCGAGTGGGATGCCCACGAGGGTCAGGACGATCTTCCGGCGTCGAGTCATGACAGGGTTCTCCTCGGCTGGACTGCGGAGTGATCGCCTCCGGTATTGTCGCCCGGTAATCGTACATACGTATGGCACAAGCGTGCAACACGAACGTGCAAGGAGGTTGCGCATGCGTGGAGACAACCGGAGCGCGTTGTTGCGCGGGGCCCGAACTTGTCTCGACGAGAGTGGGTACGCTCGAACTCGTGCCCGTGATGTCGCGTCGGCTGCGGGAGTGAGCACGGCGGCGATCGGCTACCACTTCGGCACCACCGATGCTCTGCTTATCGAGGCTTTGCTGGACGGCTTGGAAGAATGGTCGGCAGTCCTTGACCAAGGACTGAACGCCCTTCCCGACGCAGACTTCCCAGAGCATCTTGCGAACGTCTACCGATGCGTTGTCCAGTCCTTCGAGGGGAACCGCGGTGTCCTCGCTGCTTCGTTCGAGTTGATGGCTCAGGCCGATGACAACGAGCAGGTCCGGCAGCAACTACGGCACGCTGTCGAGCATGCGCGGTCATCGCTCGTCAGCCAGATTCTTCGTATAGATGCGGACACTGATCAAGTGCGGGTGTTCGGCACGGCCGGCTACGCGATGCTCAGCGGCCTCATCGTTCAGTGGCTCGTAGACCCGGACAACCTACCCACACCTGAACTGGTGAGCGCGCAACTGCTGCGGTGGAATGCGATGGGCAGGTAGCCCGCTTGTCCGCCAAGTCGATCTCGCCCGTCACCGCATCGAACGCCCGATATTCGAGCCCGCGCCAGCTGGCCAGAACTACTGCGCCGTCGTCAACGTGGCTTTGGTCGTGAAGTCTGGAGTCGGTTGGTGTCGTCGTGCTATTCGAGTGTGAGCTAGGGGTGGGCGTCGATGCGGAAGACTGCAATTCGGTCTGCGGCCTCAGCGACTGCCTGCGGGGTCGGGTCCTCGACCAAGCCGGTCGTGACCAACAGCTTGGCGACTCGTGGGTGGCTGTTCTCGATGTGGTCGTGCAGAATCGGCCGACGTTCCTCGACGGGCAGCTCGACCAACTTCACGACCGAGGATCGACGGCCTCGCGAGAGGGTGACAGTCTGCGCTGCGCGAACGTTCGCGACCCAGGCTGCTTTCGGGTAGGCCTGGAAGATGTAGCGTTGCCCTGCGATGGGAATCACCCCGATCGCCGTGATACGTGGCTGTCCGGTTCGGCGCCCGGTCGTGGTGATCAGGTGGTGTGGTCCGAGGGCTATTCCCATCTTCTGCAGTCTGATGATCACCTTGTTGAACTTCTCGACGTTGCGGCGAAATTGCTCCGCGGTTTGAGCCATGATGTGCCCGCCGAAAGTGAGCCGGTCAACGGTCGCGGCGCAGAGCCGCGGGTCGGTGAGTGTTTCGTCCGTGCCGTGATCAACCCACGCGGCCTGGCGCTGCCCCTCTCCGTCGGCGATTTCGACGACGATCGCGAGTCCGGGTTCGTCGTCAGGAGCCACAACTCACCGATACCGCACGCCATCGACGTTGATGATCCGTGAACCTTTCTGCGCCAAACCCATTGGTGAATCCAACGCCGCGACGTCCACCCTTGTCGAGCGCTTCTCCCCGGTGGACAGCGTTTGCTGACGTCCCGTTCGCTCGCACTGCAACGCCGCGTCGAATATGGTTCGCGCATGTTTCCCACGTGGCGAATCGCGTATGTCGCAGCGGCTATTCAGCAAGCGCCCCGAGGTGCCGTGGCTCGCGGGCTGGCGAGTTGGATCGTGACGGTCGGGGCTCCGGCGGTGTTTCTCGGGATCGTGGTTACGGTCGAATCACGGTCCGCCGCAGGGGGACTCATTATCGCCTTCTGGGTGGCGCTCATGGTCGGGGTCCTGCTCGTCGCGGGCGGGCTTTGGGCGTGGCGGGTCAGTGGGATCGTCGATAAGGAAACGAGCGCGCTCTACAACGTACTGGGAGTGGTCGAGACCGCACGGCTGGTGCTGCGCCCACCGGTACCGCAGGACGCGGTTGCGCTCGCCGCCACGATCGATCCGCAGATGCTCACCGGGAACGGGTGGACCGAACGCGAGGCTCGGGCAATGGTGAAGTCCGTCAGGTCGGGGTACCCGACGCCCGGGCTGCTGGCGTTCCAGGCGTGCTCGGACGGCGCCCTGGTAGGTGGCGCAACCGTGCACCCGAGTGAAAGTGACCCTTCGGCGCGAACTCTCGGCTGGTGGATCGGACCACGGCACCGGCGCGCCGGCTATGCCACCGAAGCGGTGGCCGCGCTGGTCGAGGCGATCCACGACGCCGGTTTCGCCACCGTCGAGATCGGTACGACCGAGTCGAATCTCGCGGTGCAACGCATTTGCGACAAGATCGGTGCGATCGAAAAGGACCGGCGCGCACAGCCATTGCCGAACGGATCGGTCGTCCCAAGCATCTGGTACGCACACCGGCAGGCGTTGACCACTACTTCCGTCGAAGAAGTGCTCCCCTGACCCGCGCGTGCTTTAACGCTGTCGGCGCCAAGGAGATTTCGTTCATGTGGGACAGCGATCAGCCGTCGTTGGCGGTGGAGCCCTTCGCAATCCCGCGGCCAGCCGCGATGAAAACCACCCCACCGAGCATGAACCACGGATTCCACAGCACCAGACTCCACCATGTCTGATGCGACCCGACCTCGCCACGAACCCCGCCCACATCCACCGCCAGCGCGACCTCGACCAACACACCACGAACCAGCAACACCACCCCGGCCAGCCCGATCAGCCATCCCATCACCCGACGCCGACGACGCGACATAGGTGCCGCTGCCGCCACCCCAACGAACACAGCACCCACCAGCAGCGCACCGCCCACGCCCCACAGGCCGACCGCGACGAACATCGGCGGACGACGAGTCGCTAGATCAGCACCCGCCGACGACGCCAGCCCCGCGGACCCGCCCAAGGCCCAGAACACATGCACTGCCCCGAACACACAACTCCACGCGACCGCAGCGAGTACGGCCCATCCACCAGCGGACTGCCTCACCAGACCCCCCTCCGTCGATTCTCGATCCCATTCCTGCGCAACAGCATCCGCCCCACCGGCTCGACCTGTCCAGGTTGCCACTCAGTCGTGCATGACGGGCATCCTGAACCGATCAATGGCCAGCTCGTTGTGAACGCCGCCCCGAAACCACGCCACCAACTGCTGATCCAGCGCGTGGTTCGCGTTCTGGTCGATGCGGTACCCGCGGACTCGCTAGTACTCGACGGAGTCGGCGTAATCATCGGAGACGACTAACCGATCCCGGATGCCCTGGTCACCAGCACCCACTGAACGGGTCCTCCCCCACCGACACATCGCAGCAGCGTTGGGTGAATGAGTGGTGGAACCGCACACGGCGGATTCTCGTTGCGGGCTCAGCTGGCCCGCATAGGCGTTCAACGACCAGGGGTACGAGCACAACGAACGTCACCAACCGCATCCAGGGTCTCTGGGCGTGGCGGCTCCCGCCGTGGGCGGTCGTGCATCACACGGGCCGGTAAGCGGTACCGGCTCGTCGACCCGCGGGTCGTCCCGGCGTCGGAGATCACCGCGAAGGGCATCGCCGACGTCTAGACCCGGGCTGGGAAGTCGACGCTAGTCGCCACGCTCGGCGAGCGCGTGTAGTCCTCGACGGACGATACCGGGCAGGTTCCGCGCCGGGCTGCAAAGATGAAGCCCTGTCCGGTGATTCACCGAGCAGCCGCACATTTCGCGCCTTCAGTTGGAGCTCGGCCATGCAAGAAGACAGCCCTGTCCGGAACTGGCTCTACGCCCTCGGCACCGGAGTGGTATCGCTGATTTTCCTCGCTGGCAGCGCACCGGGTTATGACGAAGTCCTCGTCTTCGACGACCAGGTCGTGCAGTCCTACGACACCTGTATCACCATCGGCAGTGGGGGTTCCTCGGAGAGCGATTGCGACGAAGTCGCCACGCGCGAAACACGATACGAAGAGGCATCGCCGTTCGGATACCTGATAGCGGCGGCGTTCGCACTGTCCTCCGCCTTCTCAGTGAGAGAAGCGCTCAAGGGCAGGAATCCGGCATCGCCGGGACGCGGAGAGACGCTGGCGCCTCCCCCGCTGCCGTTGAACGCAGGCGTATCGCAGTCACCGCAGCCCGCTCCTCAGCTTCGGAGTGCGCCCATCGCGACACCGAAACCCCCAGCGGAACAAACCGTTTCGTCGTACACGATGCCCCTCAACGGCACCGTGCGGGTCTGGCTGCGAATGCGCTCCTCCACCCCACCCGCCAACGCCCGCGACCTGGGCCTGATGCTGACCGTCGTGAACGGCCAGATCCTGCACAACGGCCAGCGCACGACCACCACCACGCTATGGAGTAACGACCTCACCAACGGCACCACCGTCGAATTCCACGCAACAGGCCCCGCCCCGATCGCCAGTTTCACCCCGGTCCGCCTGGATTCGAGCACCGGCCAGACCACCGCGAACACCAACGGCGTCCGCGTCGAAACAGGCACACCAACCCTGTTGCACTGCAACACGAATGGACATCACTCGACTGCGGAGTTCGTGGTCGAGATAGCCCAATCCTGACCGCGGGACGAGCCGGCATTCGAGGTGATCTCCGGAGACGGCATCCGCTGGTCGATCACTGACGCATAGTTGCCGATGAGACCGACCTGTGCGAACGACGGCCATAGGATGGAAGCGATGACCACCCTCACCACACCGACTGCTGCTCGGCTCGCCGGGATCACCAGAACGCTGAGTGAGTGGCAGACCGCCGACTGGAAGGGATTCCTGCATCCCGGAGACCTGGGTTGGAACTCGATGGCCGGGGCCGAGAAATCCGCCGCGGACCTGCGGTGCTGGACTGCGGATGGGACGGTCGTCGCGATCGGCATGTTCGACGGCGAGGATCTGTTCCGCATGGCGATGGACCCCGCAGCCCTCGACGACGACGAACTGGCGCGCCAGATCGAAGCCGATCTCACGAGCGGACGCGTGCTCCCCGCCGGGACGGTGACCGTCGAAGCCCGCGGCGCGCTCGCACTGCGGAAGCGGCTGCGCGCCCGAGGGTGGAACGAGGGTGAACCCTGGACTCCGTTGCGGCTCGACCTGCGCACCCCCGTCCCCGCGCATCCGCGCGACGCGGCGCTGCGAGTCGAGGAGATCGGCCTCGACCAGGCAGACGACTGGATCTCGGTGCACTGGTCCGCATTCAAGGGAACACCGCCGAGCAGCGACGACAGGCGCAGGCTCGTCCACCGGTGGACAACCATGGCAACAGGCCCGTTCGCACACCTGGCCCACCACCTCATCGGCTACGACAACACCGACCAGCCCGTCGCCGTCACCACCGTCTGGACAGCCGGAGACGGACGCCCCGGCCTCATCGAACCGATGGGAGTGCACGGTGCGCACCACGGCAACGGTTACGGCACGGCCATCACCCTCGCCGGGGCGCGGGTTCTGCAGCAGCACAGCGCTTCTGCCGCAGTCGTCGTCGCCGAGAACTCCACCGCAGGCGCCCTCGCCACCTACCTCGCAGCCGGATTCACCGCGAGCGAACCCGTCACCGACCTCATCGGGTCCGTCACCCAACGGCATCCCTGATCCGGCGCAGCTACTTTTCTCGGAAGCAGTAAGCGACGCCGGTGCGCTTGTCGATGAAGTTCTTGCTCTTGACGCGTATGTACTCGATTTTGCCGGCGTAGTCGTCGTCGGCGATCGGTGGATCACACACGGCTACGTCGCTGATTCCAGAAAGGGTCCGGTCCAGTCGGAACGAGTCGGGATCGGTGCAGGAGGCGTCGTAGATGTTGATGGCCAACCTTGGCACGTAGCAGCGTCCGGCGGTCAGGTTCGGGCCGGCGCAGCCGTGCGCCACGCCGAGGGAACCGTCTTTGAGACCGGTGATGATCAGCAGCGTTTCGTTGTCCATGCATGTGACGGTCTTGCCCTCGTCGCCCGAGACGATCTCGATCACCTTGACCTGGCTCGTCGCTGCAGGGTCGGCACAGTCCATCACGGTGATCAGTCCGTGCTGCACGAATTCGTGGATCTTGGCGCAGTCGCCTACGGCCGGCAGTTGCGGCGTGGTCGTGTCGAGCTTGGGGTCAGCGATGCCGACCGTCGGTTGAGCTTGCCCGGTCACGGTCGTGCCGCACGCGGACACCTCCAGTGCCAAGACCAGCGCAGCCACTACAGTGCCCCCGATCCGCGCGAGCTGAGACGGACGTGATGGCCACCGCGGCTGTGTGATTCGCAT
Source organism: Nocardia sp. NPDC058640 (assembly GCF_042716995.1). Classification (NCBI taxonomy): domain Bacteria; kingdom Bacillati; phylum Actinomycetota; class Actinomycetes; order Mycobacteriales; family Nocardiaceae; genus Nocardia; species Nocardia sp. NPDC058640. The sequence continues at coordinate 280,162 of NZ_JBHXRG010000005.1, read as the reverse complement.
GGTGTACATCATGCCGACTGGTGCGCTTCGCCGATGCCGAGGTCATCGAGTGCGACCATCAGCGCTCTCGCTTCCAGGTTGCTGTCCCACGGAGTTTCGGTGCGCAGCAACGACTTCGCCGCGTTGAGCGATGTGTGACCGTTTATGTGACCGTTTTGAGCGTGACCTGCCGGTATTCGGGGTGATTTCCGGTGACGACGAAAGGGCCCGTCTCGGATGTCTCCGAAACGGGCCCTCGCACGAAAAGCGCTGCTACAAGCTACTTTTCAATCACAGCACGTCACTACTTCTGCGCAGCCTTGAACTCGCGACGGCGCCGGTGCAGGATCGGCTCGGTGTAACCATTCGGCTGCGAAGTACCTTCCAGCACAAGCTCTTTCGCAGCCTGGAACGCGATGTTGTCATCGAAGTTCGGGGCCATCGGCGTGTAGGTCTTGTCGTCGGCGTTCTGGCGATCGACAACCGGTGCCATCCGCTCGAGGCTGGCGATCACGTCGGCCTCGGTGACCACACCGTGGCGCAGCCAGTTGGCGACCAGCTGGCTCGAGATGCGCAGGGTGGCACGGTCTTCCATCAGGCCGATGTCGTTGATGTCGGGCACCTTGGAGCAGCCGACGCCGTGGTCGATCCAGCGGACGACGTAGCCCAGGATGCCCTGGGAGTTGTTGTCCAGTTCCTGGCGCTTTTCCTCGTCGGTCCAGTCGGTGGACTGGGCGAGGGGGATTTCCAGGATCTGGTCGACGGTGGCGCGGGGGCCGCCCTTGGCGATCTGGGACTGCTGCTTGAACACGTCCACCAGGTGGTAGTGGGTGGCGTGCAGGGTGGCGGCGGTCGGCGAGGGGACCCAGGCGGTGTTGGCGCCGGACTTGGGGTGGCCGACCTTCTGCACGAGCATGTTGGCCATCAGGTCGGGCATGGCCCACATACCCTTGCCGATCTGCGCCTTGCCGGGCAGGCCCTTGGCCAGGCCGGTGTCCACGTTCCAGTCCTCGTACGAGGTGATCCAGGTCTGGGCCTTCATCTCGGCCTTGCGGACCATCGGCCCGGCCTCCATGGAGGTGTGGATCTCGTCGCCGGTGCGGTCGAGGAAGCCGGTGTTGATGAAGACCACGCGAGCGGCCGCAGCGTTGATGGAGGCGGCGAGGTTGACCGTGGTGCGGCGTTCCTCGTCCATGATGCCGACCTTGAGGGTGTGTCGGGGCAGGCCGAGCACGTCTTCGACGCGACCGAACAGCTCGTTGGTGAACGCGGCTTCGGCGGGGCCGTGCATCTTGGGCTTCACGATGTAGACCGAGCCGGTGCGCGAGTTCAGGCGGGTGTTGTCGCCGTTGAGCGAGTGCACCGCGATCAGCGAGGTGATCAGGCCGTCCATGATGCCTTCGCCGATTTCGTTGCCGTCGGCGTCGAGGATGGCGTCGGAGGTCATCAGGTGGCCCACGTTGCGCACGAACAGCAGCGAACGGCCGTGCAGGACCAGCTCGGAACCGTCGAGCGCGGTGAACACGCGGTCGGGGTTCATGGTGCGGGTGAAGGTCTTGCCGCCCTTGGAGACTTCTTCGGCGAGGTCGCCCTTCATCAGGCCCAGCCAGTTGCGGTAGCACACGACCTTGTCGTCGGCGTCGACCGCGGCGACCGAGTCCTCGAAGTCCATGATCGTGGTGAGCGCGGATTCCAGGACGATGTCCTTCACGCCCGCGGTGTCGGTGGAACCGATCGGCGAGGTGGGGTCGATCTGGATCTCGATGTGCAGCCCGTTGTGCTTCAGCAGGATCGAGGTCGGGTTCTCGGGGTCGCCGAGGTAGCCCACCAGCTGCGACGGGTCGGCCAGGCCGATGTCGGTGCCGTCTTCGAGGCCGATCTCGAGCTCGCCGTCGACGATCTTGTAGTAGGCCGAACCCAGGTGGGACCCGGTGATCAGGGTGACGGCGTCGTCGAGGAAGTTGCGACCCCACTCGATGACCTTGTCGCCGCGCACGCGGTTGTAGCCGGTGCCCTTGTCGGCGCCGTTGGCCTCGGGGATGGCGTCGGTGCCGTAGAGCGCGTCGTACAGCGAACCCCAGCGCGCGTTGGCGGCGTTGATCGCGAAGCGCGCGTTCATCACCGGCACCACCAGCTGCGGGCCCGCGGTGGCGGCGATTTCGGCGTCGACGTTCTCGGTGCTGATCTGGAACGGCGCGGGCTCGGGCTGCAGGTAACCGATCTCGGTCAGGAACTGCTTGTAGGCGCCCTTGTCGTAGTCGGTGCCGGTGTTGTCCTGGTGCCAGGCGTCGAGCTTGCCCTGGAACTCGTCACGCTGCGCCAGCAGCTCCCGGTTGCGCGGGGCGAGGTCGTTGATGACCTGCTCGGCACCGGCCCAGAAGGCGGCGGAATCTACGCCGGAACCGGGGAGCGCCTCGTTCTCGATGAAATCGTGGAGAACGCTCGCCACCTGGAGCCCGCCGACCTGAATCCGCTCTGTCATCTACTGCCTCACTTTGGTGAAAACCGGGTGGGATAAGTCGATGTCATGTTACCCGTGGGTAGAGGTGACACCTCGTGTGGGTGGGAACGCCTCGCGGCGCCGCACCATTCCGACACACCGTGTCAGGGTGTGCCGGGTCACCGGTCGATTGTAGTGGCGTCGCGCGGACACGAACACGAGGTCCGACGTCCCTGATCCGGCGGTCGGCACGAACTAGCCTTCCACGCATGGGTGGCGCCGGGAACGACGACAGTACTGACCGAACACCTACCGAGACCCCGGTACATCCGGTTGCTGACCGGCGCTCGGTCAACAAGCCCGTGTTCCTCACCGCGGCCGGCATCGTGCTCGCCTTCGCGATCTGGGCGCTGATCTCGCCGTCGAGCGCGGAGACCGTGGTCAGTGAGGTGAAAACCTTCATCTCGACCTGGTTCGGCTGGTGGTATTTCGTGCTCGCCACGGCCATTCTCGGACTCGTCGTCTTCCTCGGCGCGAGCAAGTACGGCCGCTACCGCCTGGGCCCGGAGGAATCGCGTCCCGAATACAGCCTGTTCTCGTGGACGTCGATGCTGTTCGCGGCGGGTATCGGCATCGACCTGATGTTCTTCTCCGTCGCGGAGCCCGTCTACAACTACCTGCACCCGCCGTCGGGCCCGCCCGAGACCGATCAGACCGCCCGCGACGCCGTGACCTGGACGATCTTCCACTACGGCATCACCGGCTGGGCAATGTACGCGCTCATGGGCGGCGCGCTGGCCTACTTCGCGTTCCGACACAATCTGCCGCTCACCATCCGGGCTGCGCTGTACCCGATTTTCGGGAAGCGGGTGCACGGACGGTGGGGCGACGCGATCGACGTGGCCGCGGTGCTGGGCACCATCTTCGGCATCGCCACATCCCTTGGCATCGGCATCGTCCAGCTCAACTACGGGTTGCACGAACTGTTCGGGGTCTCACAGGGCAAGGCGGCGCAGATCGGGCTGATCGTGCTGTCGGTGATCATCACGACGATCTCGGCGACCACCGGCGTGGACAAGGGCATCCGCCGGCTGTCCGAACTCAACGTCATCATGGCGATCGCGCTGCTGATCTACATCCTGGTCGCGGGCCGCACGGACTTCCTGCTCAACGGCTTCACCCAGAACGCGGGCGACTACATCTCCACCTTCCTGGACCGCACGCTGAATACCTTTGCCTGGGAACGCAATCCGGAAACCGCGAATCAACCCTCGGCCTGGCTGGACAGCTGGACGCTGTTCTTCTGGGCGTGGTGGGTGGCGTGGGCGCCGTTCGTCGGACTGTTCCTGGCGCGTATTTCGCGCGGAAGAACGTTGCGCCAGTTCATCTTCGGCGTGCTGGTCGTGCCGTTCAGTTTCACCGTGCTGTGGATTTCGATCTTCGGCAACAGTGCGTTGGAAGTCGCGAGAAAAGACAAAGCGTTCGCCGAACAGACCGCTGCCAGAGCCGAATTGGGCTTCTACTCGCTGCTCGAGCAGTACCCCGGCGCGACCTTCCTGCTCGCCATCGCCACCATCACCGGGCTGCTGTTCTACGTCACCAGCGCCGACTCGGGATCTCTGGTGATGGGCAATTTCACCTCGAAACTGCCCGATCCGATGGCCGACTGCGCGCGCGGCACCCGCATCTTCTGGGCGGTCGCGATCGGCGTGCTCACCCTGTCGATGCTGTTCGCGGGGTCCGGCGGTTCCATCACCACCCTGCAGAACGCGACCATCATCATGGGGTTGCCGTTCTCGTTCGTGCTGGCGCTGATCGGCGTGGCACTGCTGCGGTCGCTGCACAACGAGTCGTACAAAACCGACAGTTATCGGGCGGCGCTGCCCCATGCGATCGCGGCGGGGCGCGGGCCCAGCGAACAGACCAGTTGGCGACGCAGACTGTTGGGCACGATCCACTATCCCGGCGCGGCGGCCACCCGCAAGTTCATCCTCAACACCGTGATCCCGGCGATGCGCGAGGTCTCGATCGAGTTCGCGAAAATGGGCGTCACCGCCACGGTCGACGAATCCGACGTCAACGAAGGGCTGCCCGCACCCCGGCTGATCGTCGATCAGGCCAACGAGCCCCGGTTCGAATACGGCGTGTACCCGGTCTCGGCACCCGCACCCAACTACGCGGTGCTCGCGCAACGTTCCGACGACCGCTACTTCCGGTGCGAGGTCTACCTCGCGGAAGGTTCGCAGGGGTATTCGCTCAACGGCTACACCAAGGAACAGACGATCGGCGACATTCTCGACCAGTACGAACGGCACCTGGGCTACCTGCACCTGCGGCGCGCGGCCACCGACAACCACGATCCCGAAGCGGCCACCGACAGCGAACTGTAAAGGACATCCATGAGCGAGACCCTCTACATCGATGGAACCTGGCGGGCGGCCGCTTCCGGCGCCACCCGTGAAATACGTTGCCCGGCAGACGATTCCCTGGTCGGGGTCGTGGCGGAGGGCGGCGCCGAGGACACCGTGGCGGCCATCGCTGCGGCCCGGCGAGCTTTCGACCACGGGCCGTGGCGCGAAACCTCGGCCGCCGAGCGAGGCGACCTGCTGCTGCAGGTGGCCGACGCGATCGATGAGCGGCGGGAGGAGTTCGCCAACGCCGAGACTCTCGACACCGGCAAGCGACCCTACGAATCCGAGATCGACATGTCCGATATCGCGAACTGCTTCCGGTACTTCGGCAAGCTCGCCGCCGACGACGCGGGCCGGGTGGTCGACGCGGGTTCGCCCGATATCGATTCCAAGATCGTGTACGAACCGGTCGGGGTGTGTGGGCTGATCACGCCGTGGAATTACCCGCTGCTGCAGGCGGCGTGGAAGATCGCGCCCGCGTTGGCGGCGGGCAATACGTTCGTGCTCAAACCGGCCGAACTGACCCCGCACACCGCGATCCTGCTGATGACGGTGCTCGACGAGCTGGAAGTGCCTGCCGGGGTGGCGAACCTGGTGCTCGGCGCGGGGGCGACCGCGGGCGCGCCGCTGTCGGAGCATCCCGACGTGGACCTGGTGTCGTTCACCGGCGGGCTGGCCACCGGCAAGATCATCGCGCGCGAAGCGGCCGCCACGGTGAAGAAGGTGGCCCTGGAACTGGGCGGCAAGAACCCGAACGTGGTGTTCGCCGATGCCTGCGACACCGATGAGCGGCTGGCGGCCAGCGTCGACAACGCGTTGAACGCGGCGTTCCTGCATTCGGGTCAGGTGTGTTCGGCGGGCGCGCGGCTGGTGATCGAGGAGTCCGCGCACGACCGATTCGTCGACGAACTGGTCCGCCGCGCCGAGCAGATCCGGCTCGGACTCCCCTACGCCGAGGGCACCGAAGCCGGGCCGCTGATCTCGTCGGCCCATCGCGACAAGGTCAACGCCTACGTCGAGCAGGCGCGCGCCGACGGGGCGGTGATCCGCACCGGCGGCGCGTTCGCCACCGGCGACGAAGGGTCGGGAAACCTCGACAACGGCTGGTTCTACCTGCCCACGGTCATCGACGGCGCCACCCGCGACATGGCGTGCGTGCACGACGAAGCGTTCGGGCCGACCGTGACGGTGGAGACGTTCACCACCGAGGACGAGGCCGTGACCATCGGCAACGACACCGAATACGGTCTGGCGGCCGGGGTGTGGTCCAGCGATGCCGCGCGGGCGCGTCGCGTGGCGGCCCGGTTGCGGCACGGCACGGTGTGGGTCAACGACTTCGGGCCCTACCTGCCGCAGGCGGAGTGGGGCGGGTTCGGCCGGTCGGGTGTCGGGCGTGAGCTCGGGCCGTCCGGATTGCACGAGTATCGCGAGGCCAAGCACGTGTACGAGAACCTCCGGCCGGGTGTCACCGGCTGGTTCGCCGTTCGGGAAGGACAGGCATGACCGCATACGATTACGTGATCGTCGGCGGCGGTTCCGCGGGTGCGGCCGTGGCGTCCCGGTTGTCCGAAGACCCTTCTGTCACAGTCTGTTTGCTCGAAGCGGGACCGTCCGACGTCGACGACCCGGCCATCTTGCAATTGGACCGGTGGATGGAACTGCTGGAATCGGGTTACGACTGGGATTACCCGATCGAGCCGCAGGAGAACGGCAATTCGTTCATGCGGCACGCCCGCGCCAAGGTGCTGGGCGGCTGTTCCTCGCACAACAGTTGCATCGCGTTCTGGGCGCCGCGTGAGGATCTGGACTCGTGGGAGAACGATCACGGCGCGACCGGGTGGGGTGCCGATTCGGTGTATCGGCTGTACCCGCAGATCGAAACCAATGACGCGCCCGGCGAGCACCACGGACGTAGCGGACCGGTCAACATCATGACGGTTCCGGCGAACGATCCGTGCGGTGTCGCCCTGCTCGACGCCTGTGAACAGGTCGGCATTCCGCGCGCGGAGTTCAATGCCGGACGCACAGTTGTCAACGGGGCCAACTTCTTTCAGATCAACAGCCGCACCGACGGCACGCGTTCGTCGTCCTCGGTCAGCTACCTGCACCCCAATCTCGACCGCCCGAACCTGACCATTCAGACGGGTGCGTGGGTGAAGAAGATCGTGATCGAGAACGGTCGTGCCGTCGGCGTCGACATCACCGACAACGCGTTCGGCCGCACCACCCGGATCGACGCCAACCGCGAAGTGATCCTGTCCGCCGGTGCCATCGACTCGCCGAAACTGCTCATGCTGTCGGGCATCGGACCCGCGGATCACTTGCGCGAGAACGGAATCGACGTGCTCGTGGACTCCCCCGGCGTCGGCGCGCACCTGCAGGACCACCCGGAAAGCGTGATCGGTTTCGAAACCACTCGACCGATGGTGGACAGTTCCACACAGTGGTGGGAGGCCGGCATTTTCACCCCGACCGAAGACGGCCTGGATCGACCGGACCTGATGATGCACTACGGCAGCGTCCCGTTCGACATGCACACCCTGCGCCAGGGTTATCCCACCGCCGAGAACACCTTCTGTCTGACTCCGAACGTGACCCACGCCCGCTCGCGCGGCACCGTGCGGTTGCGCTCGCGCGACTTCCGCGACAAGCCGAAAGTCGACCCGCGCTACTTCACCGACCCCGAGGGCCACGACATGAAGGTGATGATCGCCGGCCTGCGCAAGGCCCGCGAGATCGCCGCGACGGAGCCGCTGGCGGACTGGGTGGAACGCGAGCTGTATCCGGGGCCCGACGTGCAGACCGACGCCGAGCTGGCCGACTACATCCGCCGCACCCACAACACCGTCTACCACCCCGCGGGCACGGTCCGCATGGGCGCGGTCGACGACCCGATGAGCCCCCTGGACCCAGAACTGCGGGTCAAGGGCGTGCAAGGGCTGCGTGTAGCCGACGCGTCGGTGTTCCCCGAGCACACCACGGTCAACCCGAACATCACGGTCATGCTCGTGGGCGAACGCTGTGCGGAACTGGTCGCGGCCGACCGAAAATAAATCAGCCGACATTTCGGGCGGCATGTGTCACCATCATTTCACGCAGGTGATTCGCAGCGGGCGAGGAACCGAGAGCAGCATCGAGAGGAGGAGACGGCCGTGAAACAGCAAGCGCCACAGCGACAGTGGGAACAGACCTATCGCCGCGCGAATTCGGTCCATCGCGCGATGCGCCTGGATATCGATGGCTCCGGCCGTCTCCTGTTCGTGGCCTGACCGGCCCACCTCCCGACGTTCGCTTCTTCCGAAACATGGTGATTCCCATGCTGATTCGTCATGCCGTCGACCCGACGGCGCCCGCTTCCGACACCTGGATACGCCAACGCGTGCTCGTGCTCAATGCCAGCTACGAGGCACTCGACGAGATCACCGCCGATCGCGCCGTGACACTGCTGATCAGCGGTGCCGCCGAGACCGTCATCGAGCGCGTGCCGCACTTCCCGATCCGGTCGCAGCACCTGGTCATCGGGTTGCCGGAAACGATCCGGTTGGTGCGCTACGTGTACTTGGCGCATGTCGAGCCGATCGGCGACGACAGCCGGGCCACGTTGGCCGGAGTGTTGCGCCGCGACAAGCACCGGTGCGGGTACTGCGCCGACTGGGCGCACACCGTCGACCACATCCGCCCACGTTCCAGGGGCGGCCCCAATACCTGGAGCAATCTCGTGGCCTGCTGCGCACCGTGCAATGGCAGAAAGTCGGACCGCACGCCCGAAGAAGCGGGGATGCGGTTGCTGTGGGAGCCCAAGGCTCCCGACCCGCTCGCCCGCAAGCAGCGCCGGATCTGGAAGGAGTACGCGCCATGACCACCACCGACCTCGCCCTGACCGAACTGCTGACCCTGTCCGATTCCGGTGAATGGCATCGCGCCGCCTGCCGGGGCGATCCGAACCACGAGGCGTGGTTTCCGTACCCGTCGCAGGACTTCGACTACGCCCGCAAGATCTGCGCCGACTGCCCGTTGCTCGCGGGGTGCACCGAGTACGCGGCGCGGACGGGTCAGTCGGGGGTGTGGGGCGGTCGTGAGTACGACCGTGGTCGCGTGATCCGTGCCTGACCGGCCGAGCCGGGTGTCCACTGGGCACCCGGCTCGGCGTGTTTCGGCACACGGTGCAAGGTTGCGTGTGCTGCCTCGCCGGGCTGATCGCGCAGACGCACGCTGTGACCTGCGGTGATCCGCATTTGTAGGCGCTGTGCTGCGGTTGCGTGGGATGTCCTTAAACTTGCCGCGTGGGTACGCATCGCAATGGGACCAGTTCTCGAGGTATCAGCAAGGGTCCGGTGATCGCGGTAGCGGTACTCGTGCTGGTGATCGTCGCCGTTTTCGCGTGGTTCCAGCTCAGTGATCGCGCCGATTCGACCGACGTCGCGGCCGCCGCGGAGTGCGTCGAGGGGGCCGCGGCGCTGGATGTCACGGTCGATCCGGCCGTGTCCGGTCCGGTCGAGGCCGCGGCGCAGCGGTTCAACGCGAGCAAGCCGCGGGTGCGTGATCATTGCGCGCAGGTGCGGGTGGCGGTTCGTCCGTCCGGTGCGGTCGCCGCTGGTCTGGCCGATCTCGCGAAGTGGGATCCGAGTCTCGGTTCCAAGCCGGGACTGTGGATCGCGGACTCGAGTCGCACGATCGAGCTGGTGCGGGTGCCCGGTCTGATCGAGGGCACGCCCGCCTCGATCGCGACCAGTCCGATCGTGTTGGCCGTGCCCGATGCTGTGCGCGCGGCGCTGGAACAGCATCAGATCACCTGGGCCGACCTGCCGCGTCTGCAGCAGGGCTCGCTCGACGAGATCGGGTTGTCGGGCTGGGGTGGGCTGCGGATGGCCTTGCCCACCGGTGACGCGACCACCGCCGCGGCGGCCTCGATCGGTGCCGCGATCTCGGGGACTGAGCCGTTGACCGAGCAGGCGGCGGGTTCCGGTCAGGTCGTCGCCGCGATCTCCGGCCTGGCCGCGGACGCGCAGACACCGGCGGACCTGACGACCGCGATGTCGGCGATCAGCGCCGATCCCACCGGCGACGTGCACGCGGTCGCGGCCACGCAGCAGCAACTGGGCACCGGTGGTCTCACCGCGTACCGGCCCGTGGGCAGCGCGCCGCTGGCCGACTATCCCGCGGCGCTGCTGTCGGGTGACTGGGTGGACAAGACCCAGAACCTGATCGCGTCGCGGTTCATCGATTTCCTGCGCGCACCCGAGCAGGCGGGCGCGCTGGCCACCCAGGGTTACGGTCCCGCGATCGGTTCCGCGCCGGCGAATCCGCCGCGCGCCGCACTCGAGAAGGTGCAGGCCACGCTCGCCAACCCGGTGCTGGGCGTCAACGCGACGGTGCTGTTGGACGTGTCGTCGTCGATGAGCACCACCGACGGGTCGACCACCCGGCTGAAGAACTCGATCGCCGCGGTCGCCTCGACCCTGCAGGTGATGCCGCCCGATTTCGGTCTGGGTCTGTGGACGTTCGGAAAGAACCTCGTCGGCACCGATCCGTACAAGGTCCAGGTGGCCACCGGGCTGCTCACCGATGCGCAGCGCAACGCCGTCGGGTCGGCGGTCACCGCCGTGCAGCCCAGTCAGGTCACCGCGGACCAGGCGTACCCGACACTGCTGGCCGCTTACCGCGCCGCGGTCGCGGGCTACTCCCCCGGTCGCACGAACTCGATCCTGCTGATCACCGATGGTCCCGACGACGATTCGACCCTGACCGGCACCGCCCTGGTCAACGAGATCACCGCGGCGACCAACTCGGCGAAACCGATCCGGATCGACATCATCGTGGTCGGCGGCCAGGGCACCCAGACCCTGCAGGCCCTGGCCGAGCAGACCGGCGGCACCTACACCAAGATGCCCACCAGCAACGACCTCGGTTTCGGCACCGCGGTGGTCAAGGCCCTGACCACACCCTGATTCACGCCCGCGCTGCAAACACCTCGTGCAGTTCGGTGCCCGCCAGGGACTTGTCCTGGCGGGTTTGGGCGGTGAGACCGTGCAGGGTGAGGACTTCGCAGAACTGTGCGAGCCGGTCGTCGCGGTCGTGGACCTCGGCGACCACGCAGCGGATGCGCGACCAGTCGGATTCGGCAATGCCCAGCAGCACATCGAATTCGGCGCGTTCGACGTCGATCTTCAGCACGCCGATCTCGGCGGCAGGGTCGTACTGGGACAAGATCGCCGACACCGTGGTGACTTCGACGTCGATCTGTTCGCCGTCGTGCAGGCCGGTGGTGATGAGCGTGATCGCCTCGTCGGGTAGGCCGCTGTTGCGCAGGAAGGTTTTGGTGGCGTCGTCGTCGGCTTCGCGGTCGGCGTACAGGCTCGAGTTCGCGGTGGCGCGCGGGTACCAGGTGAACGGCAGCACGCCGGGTGCGGCGCCGACCGCGACTTCCAGGGCGATTCCGCCGGGCACGTAGGCGGCCATGTTGCGGTGCAGGCAGTCGTAGGTGGCGGGGGCGGGTTCGGCCGCGATCACCCGCACGGCGGGGTCGACTTCGGCGAACATCATGGCGCTGAGGCCGATATTGGCGCCGATGTCGATGGCGAGGTCGCCGGGGCGCAGGGTGGCCGCGGCCCGGCGGTAGTACCCGTCGACGATCATCTCGTGCCAGAGCATGCGCGCTTCGGCGGGGCTGGTGCAGGTGACGGTGCGGCCGTCGTCGAGGCGCAGTTGCTGCTGTGTGGTGGTCATGTGGTCATGAATCCTTCGAGGATCGGGCCGATCACGGCCAGCGCGGACGGGTGGGTCAGTTCGAGATGGCGGGAATCCAGGACAGTGTTGTGGATGCGGCCGGTGATGTGCGGTTGCCACGTGGCGGCGATGGCCTCGGTGTCGTCGCGGTCTTTACCTGCGGTGAAGAAGATCAGGTCGCCGTCGAAGGTGCGCGGCTGGTAGTTGTGCGCGAGTTCGCCTGCGGTGGCGAAACTTTCCATCACCCGGTCGATCTGTTCGCCGCTGAACAGGCCGGTGCCGGTGATCTGATCGCGCACGACCTGCCAGGCCTGTTCGGGGGTGCTGGCGGTGACGGTGTCGCCGAGATCGAACAGCTCACGCCACCCGCCCAGCAGGTCGGCCATCAACTCCCCCGGCGCGGATTCGGGGGCGGCCGCGGTCGGGGGCGCACCGGCGGCACTGTCCATCATGGCCAGCATGGCGACCTGTTCGCCGCGGTCCTGCAGCTGTGTCGCGACGGCATGGGCGATTTCGCCGCCCAGCGACCAGCCGAGCAGGTGGTACGGGCCGGTGGCTTGGGTCCGGCGGATCTCCTCGACGTAGCGGTGCGCCAACTCGTCGATCGACGTGGCACTGGCCTCGCCGGCGACGACGTGGGGGTCCTGCAGGCCGTAGACCGGCCGGTCGTCGCGCAGGTGCCCGACCAGTCCGCCGTAGAACCAGGCCAGGCCGCCCGCGGGGTGGATGGCGAACAGGGCGGGGGCGTCGCCGGTGGGGCGAAGGGGTAGCAGCACCTGCATGCCCGAGCCGCCTTCGGCCTCGTCGACTCGGCGGGCCAGTGCGCGTGGGGTCGCGTCGTCGAACATCCAGGGCAGTTCCAGTTGTACGCCACGGCCTTGGAGTTCGGCTACTGCCATAGTGGCCAGCAGGGAGTTGCCGCCCAAATCGAAGAATCCGTCGCCTGCTCCGACTCTGTCCACGTTCAGCGTGTTCGCGAAGACCTCGGCAATGGCGATCTCGGAAGGTGTTCGCGGCGTGTCGAATTCGTCTCTGGCGGCCTCGAAATCGGGTGCGGGCAATGCCTTTCGGTCGAGTTTGCCGTTGACGGTGACCGGGAGCGAATCCAGCACCACGATGGCCGAGGGCACCATGTAGCCGGTGAGCAGCTCGGTGACGGCTGCGCGGACCTGGACCGGGTCGATGGTCTTGCCGTCGACGGGCACGACGTAGCCGATCAGCTGGTCGACGTCCTTCGCGTGCCGGTGCACTGTCGCGGCGGCCTGGGCGACGTCGGGGTGGCGCAGCAGCGCCGATTCCACTTCGCCCAATTCGATACGGAATCCACGCAATTGGATCTGGGTGTCGGCGCGGCCTAGGTAGTCCAGTTCCAGCGCGTCTCCGTTGCGCTGCCACCTACCGATGTCGCCGGTGCGGTACAGCCGACTGCCGGGCGCACCGAACGGATCGGCGATGAACCGACCGGCGGTGAGCGCGCCTGCGCCGTGGTAGCCGCGCGAGAGTTGTCCGCCGCCGACGTAGAGGTCGCCGGTGACGCCGACCGGGACCGGCCGCAGGCGTTGGTCGAGCACGTAGACCGCCATACCCGGTAGGGCGCAGCCGATTCCGCCGTTGGCTGCCTGGTCGATGTCAGCGTAGGTCACGTGCACGGTTGTTTCGGTGATGCCGTACATGTTCACCAGGTGCGGTGTTCCGGCCGGGTGGGTCTGGAACCAGCCGGTGAGCCGGGCGGTGTCGAGGGCTTCGCCGCCGAACACGATGTAGCGCAGGGTCAGTTCGTCGCCGCTGTGTCGGCGTTGCGCATCGATGAATCCGTAGAAGGCAGAGGGTGTTTGGCTCAGGACGGTGACCTTTTCGCGGGCTACGAGGTCGACGAAGGCGTCGGGGGTGCGGGTCGTGTCGTAGTCGACGACTACCAGGCGTCCGCCGGACAGCAGGGCGCCCCACATTTCCCAGACCGCGAAATCGAAGGCGTAGGAGTGGAACAGCGTCCACACGTCGTCGGGTCCGACGTCGAACTTCTGTGCGGTGTTCGTGAGCAGGGTGACGACGTCACGGTGGGTGACGGTCACGCCCTTCGGCCGTCCGGTGGAGCCCGAGGTGTAGATCATGTAGGCGACATTGTCCGGGCGAGCAGTCGTGGTCTGAACGCTCTCGACGGTCACGTTGTCATCCAAATGGATTATCGGGCCGTGGAATTCGGGAACCTCCGCTGCCATCGTGGAGGTGGTCAACATGGCTACGGGTTGGGCGTCGTCGAGCACGAAGCGCAGCCGTTCAGCCGGGTATGCCACGTCCAGCGGCAGGTACCCGGCACCTGACATGACCACCGCCAGCAGTCCGACGACCAGGTCTGCCGAGCGCGGCAAGGCTACCGCCACCAGAGTTTCCGGTCCCGCGCCACACGAGATGAGTTGGGCAGCAACAGCCTTGGCGCGCTGGTCCAGTTCTCCGTAGGTCAGGACCGTGGTTCCGTCGGTTATCGCGACAGCGTTGGGGGCGGCGGTCACCCGTCGCGCGAACAGGTCGGCGAGCGTTTCCTCTGGGACCTGGGCGCCCGGCTGCCCTGCCGCCTCGAGTACCTCGTGGCGTTGGTGCGGTGTGATGAAGTCGATGTCGCCGACGAGGGTCTGCGGGTCGGCGGTGACGGTTTCCAGGATGCGGAGGTACCAGCGGGCGAACCGCTGCATCGACTCTTCGACGAAAAGGTCTGTGGCGTAGGTCAATCGGCCGATCATGCCCAGGGGGTTGCCGTCGGCGTCGAAGCGTTCGACCAACTTCACATTGAGGTCGGACTGCGCCTGGTCGATGTAGTCCTCGACCGGTTGCACCGTGACGCCCGGCAGGTCCAGTGCGGCGCGATCTAGGTTCTGGTAGTCGATGGTGACCTGGTACAGCGGCAGGTGGGCGGTGGAGCGCGGTGGGTTCAGTGCCTCCACGACCTGTTCGAAGGAGATCTCGGCGTGCGCGAGGGCGGCCAGATCCGCGGCCTTGATGTCCTTCAGTAGTGCGTGGAACGGTTGATCGGCGGGGACGGCCGTGCGCAGGACGACGGTGTTGACGAACATGCCGATCAGGTCGTCGAGTTCGCGTTCACCACGCCCGGAAACCGGGGTGCCGACCGCTACGTCGTGGGTGTTGGCCAGCCGGGCGAGCAGGATGCTCAAGGCGGCGTGCGCGACCATGAACGGGGTCGCGCCCGCGGCTCGCGCGACCGCGCCGATGCGTTCCTGCAGTGCGGGTTCGATGGCGAAGTCGGTAACTCGCCCCCGCATCGACGCGACCGGGGGGCGCGGCATGTCGGTCGGCAGTTCCAGCAGTTCCGGGAGGCCGGCCAGAGTTTCGCGCCAGAAGGCCAGTTGGCGTGACAGCATCGATGCGGGATCGTGCTCGTCGCCGAGCAGATCATGTTGCCACAGTGCGTAATCCGGGTATTGGACTGCCAGCGACGGCCAGGCGGGGTCGGTGTCGGTGCGGACCGCGTGGTAGGCGGCGGCGACGTCGCGGGCCAGGGGGATCATCGACAGGCCGTCGGCGCAGATGTGGTGCACGGCGATCACCAGCACGTGATCGTCGGGGCCCAGTTCGAACAGTTCCGCGCGCACAGGCGGCGCCTCGGTGACCTGGAAGCTCGCCGACAGCAAAGTCGCGGCCGCCTTCGGCAGTACCGATTCCTCGATCGACACGGGGGTCAGGTCGGGCATGACCTGCTCGGCATCGACGACCACCTGATGCGGAATACCGTCGATCACAGGGAATTTCGTGCGCAGTGACTCATGACGGTCGATCACCAGCACGCAGGCTTTGCTCAATGCGGCGATATCGAGTTCGCCGGTCAACCGGATCGCCAGGGGCACGTTGTAGGCGCCGACGGAGGCGTCGAGTTGGTTGAGGAACCACATGCGTTGCTGCGCGGGCGACAGTGGCACCGGGCCGCTGCCGGTGCGTCGGGTCAGTGCCGGGCGGTCGACGTGATCGCGGCCGGTCAGCCGGGTCGCGAGGTCGGTCAGGGTCGGGTACTCGAACAGGTCGCGCACGGCCACCCGCACGCCAAGGGCCGTGCTCAGTCGTGCGGTCAGGCGGGTGGCGGTCAGAGAATTGCCGCCGAGGTCGAAGAAGTTGTCGCCCATGCCGACTCGGGGCAATTCCAGGACTTCGGCGCAGGTGTCGGCGATGAGCTGTTCGGTCGGGGTGTTGGGGGCCACGTATTCGACGGCGGCGAAGGTCGGCATCGGCAGTGCGGCACGGTCCAGTTTTCCGGTGGTGGTCAGTGGAAGTTGTTGCAGCACAACGCAGATGTCGGGAACCATGTGGGCGGGCAGTCGACGTCGTGCCGTTGCGCGCACCTGTTCGGGGTCTACGTCGTCGCCGGTGAGGTAGCCGATGAGTCGGTCTGTGCCGTTGTCGTCGGTGCGCAGCAGCGCTACCGCGTGTGTGACGGTGGGGTCTTCGGCCAGTACGGCTTCGATCTCGCCGAGTTCGATGCGTTGGCCGCGGATCTTGACCTGGTGGTCGGCGCGGCCGAGGTATTCCAGGGTGTGGTCGGCGGTCCAGCGGACCCGGTCGCCGGTGCGGTACATGCGCGCGCCGGGATCGTAGGGATTGGCGAGGAAGGTCGTGGCCGTGGCGGTGGGGCGGCCGAGGTAGCCGCGGGCCAGTTGGATGCCGCTGACGTACAGTTCGCCGGTCACGCCGATCGGCACGGGTCGCAGGTGTGCGTCCAGGACCACCGCGGAGGTGCCGCGGATGGGGCCGCCGAGGGTGATGGGTTCGCGGGGAGTCAGGGGGTCGCTGATGGCGACCATGATCGTGGTCTCGGTCGGTCCGTAGCCGTTGAACAGGTGGCGGCCGGGTGCCCAGAGTGCGGTCAGTTCGGCCGGGACCGCTTCGCCACCGGCGACCAAGACCTCGAGGCTGTCGAGCCCTTCGGGTGACATGGTGGCGAGGACGGTCGGGGTCAGGAAGGCATGGGTGACGGCGTTGTCAGCGATGAGCTGCGCGAGTTCGGTGCCCGCGTAGGTGTCGGGCGGCGAGATGACCAGGGTCGCGCCGTGCGGGTGGGCCATCAGGATCTCGAGCATGACCGCGTCGAATCCTGGTGCGGCACACTGCAGCACCCGCGACTCGGGGGTGACTTGATACCGATCCCGTTGTTCGGCAGCGAAATTCGCCAGACCGGCGTGGGTGACCGCGACGCCCTTCGGGGTGCCGGTGGTTCCCGAGGTGTAGATGACGTAGGCCAGGTCGGTCTCGCGGACCGTCCGTAGCACCGGGGTGGTCGGTTGCTGTGCGATCTGTTCAGCCGACGACGGGTCATCGATAACCAGCCGCGTCCATTCACCTTGCGGGGCACCAACATCGGTCAGGGTCAGCACGACACGGGCATCGCAGTCGGCGAGCATGACCGCGAGTCGTTCGTGCGGGTTGCGTGGGTCCAGCAGGGCGCCGGCGGCGCCGACTTCGGCCAGGGCCCAGATGGTGGTGATCAACGGGATCGAGCGCGGCATGACCACGCCGACGGTGTCGCCGGTTTCGACGCCGTGTTCGATCAGCCAGTGGGCCAAACGGTGTGCGCGAGTGTCCAATTCGGTGAAGGTTGCGCTGTCCGATCCGAACATCACTGCCACGCCGTCGGGCCGTTCGACCACGCCGCGTCGCAGCAAGTTCGTCAGTGATTCAGGTGCCGCCTGCGCCGCGCCCCTGGCTGGGACCAGTGCCGCGTGCTCTGCGGCAGATAGCAGGTCGATGTCGGCGATTCGGCCGGTGGGATCGGTGGCGATGCCGCGTAGGACCCGTTCGATGCGGTCTGCCAGACCCGTTGCGGTTGCGGTCACGTTGTCGACGCGGGCCGGCTGATAACGCACGCGGATATGCAGGGTGTCGGTGTGGTGGGCCTGCACGGTGATCGGGTAGTGCGCGGCGTCGGTGCCGACCACATCGGTGACTCGCACGCCGTCGATGTCGGCATCGCCGAGTCCGCTGCTGTCGACCGGGTAGGACTCGTAGGCGACCAGCGTGTCGAACAGTGGCCCGCTACCCAGCGCCGCCATGATCGCCGACAGTTCGATGTGGTGGTGGTCCAGCAGCGCGGTCTTGTTCGCCTGCAACTGTTCCAGGGCCTGCACGACGGTGCGGTCACCGCGCACGTGGACGGGGACCGGCAGTGTGTTGATGAACAGTCCGATCATCTGCTCGACGCCGGGCACCTGCGCGGGCCTGCCGGACACGGTTTCACCGAACACGATGCGTTCGCGACCCAGTTGCTTGGAAAGCACTGTGGCCCAGGCGAACTGCACGATGGTCGACATCGTGACGCCGATGGTGCGGGCGAGCTCGGTCAGGGCGGTGGTTGTCGCGTCGTCGAGGTCGATGGTCAGGTCGACCGGTACCTCGACGGTGGCGTCGGAACCCGTTTCGGCGATCAGGGTGGGTTCTGCGAATCCAGCCATAGCGTCGCGCCAGGTCTGGATGCCTGCGGTGGTGTCTCGCTGCGACAGCCAGGTCAGGTAGTTGCCGTAGGACGGTGCGGGCGTCAGGAGGGCCGCGTCGTCGCCTGCGGCGTACAGGCCGACCAGGTCGCGCAGCAGCAGCGGCAGTGACCAGCCGTCGAGCAGGATGTGGTGGGCGGTCATGATCAACCGGAACTCGGTGGGGGTCACGGTCGCCAGAACAAAACGCACCAGGGGCGGGTCGGCGGGGTCGAAGGCCAGTGCGCGTTCGGCTGCGAGGATTTCCGGCAGGTCCGCTTCGGCTGTTTCGAGGGTGCGCCAGTGCAGGGGGGTGTGTGCCGGAACGACCTGTGCGACAACACCATCGGTGGTGCGGGTGAAGGCCGATCGCAGGTTCGGGTGCCGTTGCAGCAGGTCCGCGGCGGCCTTGCGGAGCCTGGCCTCGTCGAGCGGGCCCGTCAGGGTCATCTCCGATTGCGCGGTGTACACATCCAATTCGCCCGCGGCGAGTTCGGCGTGGAACAGCAGGCCGGCTTGCAGCGGCGCTATCGACCAGACGGCTTCGAGGGGGCCGTAGCGCTCGGTGAAGGTGTCCAGGTCTTGCTGGGTGAGGGCCACGAGCGGGGTGTCCGACGGGGACAGGCCCCAATCTGCTTCCTGTACTGCGGTTTCCGCGAGTTCGGTCAGAACTGCTGTCCACTCGTCGAGGAGCTCGCTGACGTCCTCGCCATCCAGTAGCCGTGTGGCGTAACCGATCTGGGCAGACAGCGTGGGGCCTGCGGGGGTGTCGATGATGCTGGTGTCGACGGTCAGGGTGGCGGCGGCGGGCATGTCCGGGTCGAAGGCGGCTTGACGGTCGAAATCGTCGGCGGCGGGGACCCAGGCGACGCCCGACAGTGCGGCGATGTCCACGCCCGCACGGCCGAGGTTGTTGAAACTGATCTGTGGGGCGGGCAACTTCGACAGTTGGTGCGCGGTTTCCGGGTTCAGGTAGCGCAACATGCCGTAGCCGACGCCCTTGTCGGGCACCGCGCGCAACTGTTCCTTGACCGACTTCACCGCGGCACGGGGATCGGTGCTGTCGATGTCGAGGTCGACCGGGTAGGCGCTGGTGAACCAGCCGACCGTGCGGGACAGGTCGGCGCCGGGGGCGAGTTGTTCTTCGCGGCCGTGACTTTCGAGCAGAATGCGGGCACCGCTGTGCTCGACGCCACGGTTAGCGCGCCAACGTTCCAGTGCCAGAACGAGTCCCGCGAGCAGGGCGTCGTCGGTAGTGGCATGTGCCGCGCTGGGCACAGCGCCCATCAGGGCTGTGGTGAGTTCGACGGGCAGTGTCAGCGTCAACCGCTCGACCGTGTCCTGCACGTCGACGGTCGGGTCGAGGACGTCGCGACCCAGCAGCGGTTCAGGACGTGCACCCATCCCCTGCCACAGCGGCAGTTCGTCGGCACGGTCTTCCGCTGCCGCCGATACGGCTTGCGCCCAGCGACGCATCGAGGTGCCCACCTCGGGCAGCTCAGCCGTGCGACCCTGCTCGATCTGCTGCCACGCGGCGACGAAGTCGGGGATCAGGATCCGCCAGGAGACGCCGTCGACGACCAGGTGGTGGATCACGATCAACGCACGCCCCGACGCCGCCACGCCGGGCTCGGGCAGCAGGCACACGACCTGCACCATCGCGCCATCCGCAGGGCTCAGTCGTGCCGACGCTTCATCGAGCGCACTCTCGAGCAGCGCCGCGAAACCGTCACTGCCGGGACCACTCTCGGCTCCGAACGTGCGCACCGAGACCAGCTGTTCAGCATCGACGGTGCCTGGTGACAACACCTCGAGGTACGACTGGGGCGCTGCGTCCGACAACGCATCCTGTTGCCCGGAACTCAGACGCGCACGCAGCATGTCGTGCCGGTCCAGCACGGCCTGAACGGTGACGACCACATCTGCCGGGCGGGCATCGCCGGGGAGCTCGACCAGCAGTGACTGCGCGAACCGGTCGGCAGCAGGGCGGTCCAGATACCAGGACACGATCGGGGTCCGGGCTATCTCGCCGACGCCACCGCCGGGCAGTTCCTCGAGGGTGACTCGACCCGCATCCTCGGCAACCGCGGCTAGTCCGCGAACTGTCCTGTGCTCGAAGATGTCTCGTGCCGTGACGACGACTCCGGCGGCCTTCAAACGGGATGCCAACTGGATGGACATGATCGAGTCGCCGCCGAGTGCGAAGAACGACTCATCGGTTCCTACCGTGGCCACCCCCAGCACCTCGGCGAAAACTGTCGAGATGGTCTTTTCCAGTTCGGTCACGGCGACAGCCGAACCTTGTGCCTGGGCAACAGGTTCTGGGAGCGCGCGCCGGTTCACCTTGCCTGTCGCCGACACAGGCATCTCGTCGAGGACCATGATTACCGCGGGCACCATGTGTTCGGGCAGTGCACCCGAGATCCGGTCGCGGATCGCGGCGGTGTCGATCGTGGCACCATCGTCGGCGACCAGGTAGGCGGCCAGCATCGGCTGACCCGCCTGACCGCGCTTGCTCACCGTGACTGCCGAGGCGACGTTCGGGCAGGCGACCAGTGCGGCGTCGATCTCGCCGAGTTCCACCCGCTGGCCTCGGATCTTGACCTGGAAGTCGGCGCGGCCCACGTATTCGATGGTGTGTTCGGCGCTCCAGCGGACCAGGTCGCCGGTGCGGTACATCCGGGTGCCGGGGGCGCCGTATGGGCCGGCGACGAACGCGCCTGCGGTGGCGCCCCGCCGGTTCAGGTATCCGCGGGCCAGTGCGTTGCCCGACAGGTACAGCTCGCCGACCACGCCGATCGGAACTGGGCGCAGCCGTGCGTCCAGCACGACCGCGTGCACGCCGCGAATCGGCGCACCGATGGTGATCGGGTCCCCCGGCTGCAGCTGCGCGCTGACGCTGACCGCTACCGTGGTCTCGGTCGGCCCGTACACATTGTGGAACCGCCGTCCCGGCGCCCATGCGGCGACGAGTTCGGCGGACAGCGCCTCACCGCCGACGGTCAGCATTTCCAGGCTGTCCAGGCCTTCGGGTCGCAGTGTCGCCAGCACGCTGGGCGTCACGAAGGCGTGTGAAACCCGTTGGGTCCGAATCAGTTCGGTCAATTCCGCGCCAGCGAATACATCGGCAGGCGAGACCACCAGCGTGGCACCGGCGGCGTAGGACATCAGCGATTCCATCATCACCGCGTCGAAGGCGGGCGCGGCTACCTGCAGGACTCGGGAGTCGCGGTCGATCTGGTAGTGCTGGTGCTTCTCTGCGGCGAAGGCCGCCAGTCCGGCGTGTGTGACAACAACACCCTTGGGCAGACCTGTCGAGCCGGAGGTGTAGACCAGGTAGGCGGCGTCGTCGAGTCGGGCGGGGGTGAAGGCGTGATCTGTTGGTGCGGTGGATAGTTCAGCGATGACGTCGTCTTGGTCCAGGCACATCCAGTCGACGGTGTCCGGCAGCGACGAACGTGCCGAGCTCAGCGTCACTCCGAGCGTGGCCCCGGAATCCTGCACCATGTGCGCGAGCCGATCTGCGGGGTAGCGCAGATCCATCGGCATGAACGCCGCACCGGTCTTCGTGATCGCCCACAGGCCCACATGGAAGTCCACCGATCGCGGGATCGCCAGGGCCACAAAGATTCCCGGTGCGGCACCCGCACGGGCCAGCAGGACAGCCAGCTGATCGGACCGCCGGTCGAGCTCACCGTAGGTCAGGGTTTCGCCGTCACCGATCAGCGCGGTCGCCGCCGGGTCCGCCGCGGCGACGGTGAGCAGTTGGGGCAGTGTCTTCGGCCGCACCGCGGCTTCGCGCCCGGCGGGGAGCAGCTGCTCGGACTCCTCGGTGGTGAGCAGGTCGATAGCCGCGATGGCCACGTCCGGTTCCGCGGTGATCGTGTCGAGAACGCGTAGCAGGCGGTCGGCGAATCGGGTCGCGGTGGCCGCGGTGAACAGGTCGGTGGCGTAGACGATCTCGCCGTCGATTCCCGCGCCGTCCACGCGTTCGTTCAGCAGCACGGTGAGGTCTGTTTTGGCCTGTGCCACACCGGGATCGAGAATGTCGACGTCGATGTCGTCGAGTTCGAAGCGGGCGGGGTCAGCGTTGCGGAAGCCCAGCATTACTTGGTACAGCGGCGAATACGCGGTCGAGCCCGCCCGATCCAGCACCTCGACCAGCCGTTCGAACGGCACGTCCGCGTGCGCGAGCCCTTCCAGGTCGGTGCCGCGCAGGTCGGCCAGGAATTCACGGAACGGCAGGTCCCCGTCGACCCGGGTGCGCAGGGCGACCGTGTTGACGAACATGCCGACCAGATTGTCGAGTTCGGGTCGTCCACGGCCACTGACCGGGGTGCCGATGGTGATGTCGTCGGTGTGCGCGGTGCGCGAGAGCAGGATCGCCAGCGCGGCGTGCAGGACCATGAACACCGTGACGCCTTCGCGGCGCGCGAGCGCGACCACGGCGTCGTGCAGGCTCGGTTCGACGGTGAACCCGACACTGCCACCGTCCATGGACACCACCGCGGGACGCGGGTAGTCGGTGGGCAGGGCCAATAATTCGGGCGCATCGGCGAGAACCCGCTGCCAGTAGGCGATTTGGCGCCCCGCCATCGACGTGGGGTCGTCTTCGGCGCCGAGCAGTTCACGCTGCCACACCGCGTAGTCCGCGTAGTCGACAGGCAGCGGCGGCCACAGCGGGGTCGTGTCGGTGCGACGAGACCGGTACGCGGCGAACACATCCCGAGCCAACGGGGCCATCGACGCACCGTCGGCGGCGATGTGGTGCACCACCAGCACGAGCACGTGTTCGTCGGCGCCCGTGCGATACAACCGGGCGCGAACCGGTGTATTCGAAGCGATGTCGAAACCCGCCTCCACTTCCGCGCGCAGTACCGACGTCAGCTGCGCCGGATCGGCGACCTCGGCGACAGAGATGTCCGCGGCACCCACCGCACTGTCCAACACCAGCTGACGCGGTTGCCCACCCACAGCCGGGTAGATGGTGCGCAGCGTTTCGTGCCGGGCCACCACATCGCCCATCGCCGCCCGCAGCGCCGCCACCTCGAGCGGGCCGGTCAGCTTCGCCGCGAAGCCGATGTTGTACGCACCCGAGGCGGGGTCGAGCTGGTTGAGGATCCAGATCCGCCGTTGCGCCGCTGCGAGGGGGATCTCGGCGCGATGGTGCCGGCGCACCAGCGGCACGCCCGCGTAGCCGTCGCGCAGGGCGATCTTCTCGGCCAGTTCGGCCACGGACGGCGCCTCGAAGATGTCGCGCACACTCACACGCACGCGCAGCGCGGCCTCCGCCCTGGCCGCCAACTGTGCGGCGGACAGGGAGTTCATGCCGATGTCGAACAGGTCGGCCACGACACTGACCCGGTCGGCGCCCACGATCTCGGCGACGATCTTGGCCAGCACCGCCTCCCGATCGGTGCGGGCGACGAACTCGTCCGTGGGCCCGTTCTCGTCGGCATCGGAGCCGAGGAACCCGTCGACGTCGTCGAACGCCGCGTGCGACAGCGCCGACCTGTCGACCTTGCCGTTGGTGTTGAGCGGCAAACTGTCCAGGACCTTGACCGCGGCGGGGACCAGGTAGGACGGCAGCAGTCGGGCGAGCCGCTTGCGCACGGTCGCCCCGTCCAGGGCCGCGCCGGGTGCGGGCACCACGTACGCGGTGATCCGGTCGGCGGTGACGATCGCGACCGCGCCGGCCACGGTTTCGATCGAGTGCAGCGCGGCTTCGATGTCTTCGGGCTCGACTCGTTGGCCGTGGAACTTCACCTGGAAATCGCTGCGGCCCACGTACTCGAGCGCACCGGTAGTCGACCAGCGGACCAGGTCGCCGGTGCGGTACAGCCGCTCCCCCGGCTCCCCGAACGGATCAGCGATGAACACCGCGCAGGTGAGGTCGGGGCGGTCGTGATAGCCACGGGCCAGCTGGATTCCGGCGACGTACAGGTCGCCGATCACGCCGACCGGCACCGGCCGCAGTCGCGCGTTGAGCACGAAGGCCGACATCCCGGTAACCGGGTAGCCGATCGGAACATTGTGCGGGGCAACGGAATCCGTGGTGCACCGGTAGGCGGTGACGACTTCGGCCTCGGCGGGCCCGTACCAGTTGACCACCTCGGCGTGCTCGAAGATCTGCCGAGCGCGCTCGGCGGTGCGCTGGGCCAACGCCTCACCGGCGGGGAAGACGTGGCGGACCGTGGACAGCCGGGTCACGGCCGGGTGTTCCAGCAGCACGTCCAGCATCGCGGGCACGAAATGGACGGTGGTCACGTGTTCGTTCGCGATGGTCTCGGCGAGGTAGGCGGGGTCGCGGTGGCCGCCGGGTTCGGCGACGACGATCGAGGCGCCGGTCTGCAAGGGCCAGAACAACTCCCACACCGCGATGTCGAAGGTGATCTGGGTCTTGTGCAGCACCACGTCTGATTCGTCGTGCGGGAATTCGCTTTGGGCCCACGCCAATTGGTGGGCGGTGGCGGCGTGGGTGAGGGCAACACCCTTCGGGGCGCCGGTCGACCCGGAGGTGAACAGTACGTACGCGGTGTTGTTCGCTCGCAAGGGTGCGCGGCGGTCCTGGTTGCCGACGGGTTCGGCGGACTGTGCGCTCACGTCCAGGTCTTCGAGGCGAATACGTCGGACGGTGCCGGGCAGTGCCGTGTCGTCGGCGGCGGTGGTGACGACCAGCAGCGGCCCGGCGACCTCGAGCACGTGGGACAGTCGTGCGGTCGGGTGGTCGGGGTCCAGCGGCACGAAGGCGGCACCGGATTTCACGACGGCGTAGACGGCGGTGATGAGTTCGATCGACCGGTGAATCGCCACCGCCACAGTGGTTTCGGGGCCCGCGCCCAGGTCGATGAGGTGGCGGGCGAGGCGGTTCACCTCACCGTCGAACTCACGATAGGTCAGGGTTCGACCACCGGGGACGCGGACCGCGACCGCGTCCGGGGTGCGCGCCACCTGCTCGTCGAAGGCGTCGACCAGGGTGCGGTCCGGGTGCACCAGTGGGGCGTCCAGCGGGCGCAGCAGGCGGGTGCGGGTCGCTTCGTCGGCGAGGTCGATCTCCCCCGCGACGATCTGCGCGTCGGTGGTGACGGCATCGAGCACGCGCACGAACTGTTCGGTCAACCGGCGCGCGGTGTCCTCGTCGAAAAGGTCGGTGGCGTAGGTCAGTCGCAGGTTCATGCCCGCGATCTCGTTGTCGCGGCCGCGGTCCTCGGTGACCATCAGCAGCAGGTCGCAGATGGCGGCGTCGGCGCCGACGTCGATCGCGTCCACGGCCAGACCGGACAGTTCGAGCTGGGCAGGGGGCATGTTCTGGTAGGCCAGCATTACCTGGAACAGCGGTGAATGTGCTGTCGAGCGAACCGGATTCAGCACTTCCACCAACTGTTCGAACGGTGCGGCGGCGTGGTCGAAGGCTTCGATGTCAGTGCGTCGGGTCAGCTCGAGCAGGTCATCGAAGCGCTGGCCGGGGTGTACGCGGGTGCGCAATACCAGGGTGTTGACGAGCATGCCGACCAGGCGGTCCAGGGATCGATCGCCGCGTCCCGCGTAGGGGATGCCGATGGCGATGTCGTCGCTGCCCGACAGTTGGGCCAGCAGCACCGCTAAGGCGGTGTGCGCCACCATGAATGGGGTGACGCCGCTGTGTCGTGCCAGTGCCGCAACGGCTTCCGCCACCTCGGCGGGCACCGTCGCGTGGACGGTCGCGCCGCGGTGGGTCTGTTCGACCGGGCGGGGCCGGTCCGTGGGCAGGGCGAGGACATCGGGCAGTCCCGCGAGTTGGGTGCGCCAGTAGCGCAGGTCGTTTCCCGGCGCGGAGTCGGGTGCGGCGAGCTGTTCGCGCTGCCACAGGGCGTAATCGGCGAATTGCACTGGCAGCGGCGACCATTCGGGAGCGGCACCGAACCGGCGGGCGCTGTAGGCCTCGATGATGTCGGCGGCCAGTGGCGCCACCGAGTACCCGTCGCAGTTGATGTGGTGCACCGACAGAGCCAGTGCGTGCGAGGTTTCGGTGCGGCGGAACAGGGCCACCCGCAGCGGTGCACCCGCGGAAACGTCGAATCCGGTGCCGAAGAACTGGGTCAGCCGTGGGATCAGGTCCGCTTCGGATACCGGGTGCACGGTGAGATCGCAGCCCGCCATGACCTCCTCGGCGGACAGCACCATCTGACTGGGGGTGCCGTCGTGGGCCGGATAGGTGGTGCGCAGGATTTCGTGCCGCTCGATGACATCGTGCAGGGCGGCGATCAGCGCCTCGATGTCGAGTTCGCCGTCGAGGCTGATCGACAGGGGCACAACATAACTCGCCGCGTCGGGATCGAGCTGGTTCAGCAACCACATCCGACTCTGCGCAGGCGAGAGCGGGATGCGCTCGGGTCGCCGCCGCGCGACCGGGCCCGCGACGCTGCCGACCGCGCGCAGACGTTCGACCCAGCGGGCGAGTTCGGATACCGTCGGGGCTTCGAAGATCGCGCGCACGGGGATGGTGACGCCCAGTACCTCGCCGATTCGGCTCAGTGCCCGCGTGGCCAGCAGCGAATTGCCGCCGAGGGTGAAGAAGTTGTCGTCGGCGCCGACCCACGGGGTGTGCACCAGGTCGGCGATCACCCCGGCGATGGTTTCTTCGGCGATCCCGCTGGGCGCGCGGTAGTGGGTGGCGGTAAGGGCGTGTGGGGTGGGCAGGGCGCGGTGGTCGATCTTGCCGTTGACGGTGAGTGGGATCGAGTCGATCCGAATCACTTGGGCGGGAACCATATACGCGGGCAGGCGTTCCAGCAGGAATGCTCGGACCGCGTCGGGGTCGATCGTCTCGGCGCTCACGGCGTAGGCCACCAGCACCTGCTCGTCGGCGACGCCGTGCACTCTGACCACCGCGGCACCGATGTGGTCGTGCGCGAGCAGCGCGGCTTCGATATCGCCGAGTTCGACGCGCAGGCCACGGATCTTGATCTGGGAATCACTGCGGCCGACATAGCGCAACCGGCCCGCCGAGTCCCAGCGAGCCAGGTCACCGGTGCGGTACAGACGCGCACCCGGCGCCGAGCCGAAGGGGTCTGCGACGAATGCGGCGGCGGTCAGGTCGGGGCGGGCGTGGTAGCCGCGGGCTAGTTGGATACCACCCAGATACAGCTCGCCCGTGACACCTGCCGGGACGGGTCGCAGCCGTGAATCCAGCACGTGAGCAACGACATTCGCCTCGGGTGTTCCGATCGGGACGGTGGGGCCGTCGAGCTCGCCGATCTCCCAGGCGGTGGCGCTGACCGCGGCTTCGGTGGGGCCGTAGAGGTTGTCGACGCGCGCGTCGCTCACGCCGCGGAACCGGCTCACGGTGGCCGAGTCCAGGGCCTCGCCGATGCACAGCACCTGCCGGACGGTTGCGAGATCGTCGCGGGTCGCGGTGTCGAGGAATGCCGACAGTAGCGAGGGCACGAAGTCGACCACTGTCACGCTGTGGTCAGCGATCAGCCTGGCCACGGCGGCGGGGTCTGTGTGGTCGTCTCGGCCCGCGACGACCAGTGCGGCACCGCAGGTGGGTGCGGTGAACAGTTCCCACACCGACAGGTCGAAGGTGACGGGGGTACGCAGCAGCAATACATCAGCAGTGCCGATGTCGTAATGACCAGTGAGCCAGCGCAATTGGTTGACGACGGCTTCGTGGGTGAGTGCGACACCCTTCGGCACGCCGGTCGAGCCGGACGTGAAGATGACGTAAGCCAGGTCATCCGGTCGCAGCGGCCTGACACGGTCGGCATCGGTAACCGGCGCGGTATCAGCCGTGCCGTTCACAGCAGCGACATCGGTCCCCGAGGCCGCGATATCACCCGCCTGATCGGTGCCGAGCATGGGCTTGCCGCGATGTGCGCGAAGGTCGGCCAGACGCAAAACCGGTGCATCAGTGGGCATTTCGAGGTTGTCGCGAATCAGCACGGCGTCCGGTTGTGCGGTGGCCAGGACGGTGCGAAGACGATCGACCGGATGGTCGGGATCCAGCGGCAGGTAGGCCGCACCTGCCGCGTGGATGGCGTACAGCGTGGTGAGCAGGTCGACCGAGCGTCGCATCGACACTGCCACAACACTTCCCGGACCGATGCCATAACCGATCAGCACCCGCGCCAGGGCATTCACCTCGGCACCGAAGGCGCTGTAGGTGAGCGTGGAACCACTGTCGGCGTCGATGACCGCGGTGAGTTCCGGTGTCGCCGCGACCTGCGCCGCGAACAGGTCCGCGATCGTCGCGCCGTCGCCGGGGACGTCGGGCCCGGTTTCGCGCAGCGCCAGCTCGTCGAGTTCGCGCGGACTCACCAGCGGCAGGTCGCCCACGGGCAGGGTCGGGTCGGCGACGACACCGCGCAGGATCGCGACGAATCGTTCGAACATCGGCACGATGGTGGTCTCGTCGAAAAGATCGGTGGCGTAGCCGAATTCGACCTGCATGTCGCCCGGCGCACCGTCGGCACCTAGGGTGTCGACCAGGGTCAGGTGCAGGTCGTATTTGGCGACGCCGGGTTCGACCAGGTCGGCCGCCACCGTGAGCCCGCCCAGGCGCAGGGTCGGGATGTCGATGTTCTGAAACGTGAAACCGACCTGGGTCAGTGGTTCGTGCGCGGTGCTGCGCGGCGGGTTGAGAACCTCCACCAACTGTTCGAACGGGATCGCCGCGTTGTCGAAGGCGCCCAGATCGCACTCGCGGGCACGGTCGAGCATCTCGGTGAACGGGGCGCCGGTGTCGACCTGGACGCGCAGCACCAGCGTGTTGACGAACATGCCGATCAGCGGGTCCAGCGCCGGTTCGCCACGGCCGGCGACCGGGGTGCCGACCGCGATGTCGCCGGTGCCCGACAGGCGCGCCAGCAGCACCGCGAACGCGGCGTGGGCGACCATGAACAGCGTCGTGTCGTGGCGACGTGCCAGCGCGATCAGGTCGCGGTGCAGGTCGGCGGGGATGCTGGTGGACAGGTTCGCCCCGCGGAACGATTGCACCGGGGGGCGCGGGCGGTCGGTGGGCAGGTCCAGCATCTGGGGCAGGTCGGCCAGCGCCGCGAGCCAATACCGGATCTGGCTGGCGGTCACGCTGCTGGGGTCTTCCTGGGTGCCCAGGATCTTGCGTTGCCACAGCGTGTAGTCCGCGTACTGGACCGGCAGCGGCGCCCATTCGGGTTGCCCGCCGGTGGAACGGGCCTGGTAGGCCACGGCCAGGTCGGCGGCGAGCGGTGCTAGGGAGGAGCCGTCGATCGCGACATGGTGGATGGTCATCACGACCGTCCACTCCTCGGAGGTGGTGCGCAGCAACAGGATTCGCACCGGGACCGTGGCGCTCACATCGAAGCCGATGGCGGTTTCCCGCGCGATGCGGTCACCGACCTCGGCCTCGGCGACCGTCTCGACCGTGAGTTGAGGGATCGCGTCGTGGTCAGCGGGCAGGATCTGTTGCCAGGGCCCGCTGTCGCTGTCGGGGTAGCGGGTGCGCAGGGATTCGTGCCGGTCGATGACATCGGCGAGGGCGGTTCGCAGCGCTTCGACGTCCAGCGGACCGGAGATCCGCACGACCACGGGCACGTTGTAGACCGCGGCTGCGGTGTCGAACTGGTTGAGGAACCACATGCGGGCCTGTGCGGGCGACAGGGGAATTCGGTCCGGCCGCTGCTGGGGAATCAGGCGCTGGTGGGTGACACCCGGAATATCCCCCAGTCCAACGGCATCCAGTGTTCGAGCGAGCGCGTCGACGGTCGGGGTTTCGAACAGGGCGCGCACCGCGATATCGGTGCCGAACACGTCCGACAGTCGTGAGGCGACCTTGGTCGCGGTCAGCGAGTTGCCGCCCAGATCGAAGAAGTTGTCCAGCGCGCTGACGTGGGGCGCACCGAGCACGTCGCGATATACACCCGCGACGAGTTGTTCGGTGGGGGTGCGCGGGGCGATATCGGGGGCGGTCTGCGGAAACACCGGCTCGGGTAGCACCGCGCGGTCGAGTTTGCCGCTGGCGGTGAGCGGGAATCGGTCCAGGACCATGCAGACATCGGGCACCATGTGCGCGGGCAGCCGGTCGCGCGCGGCGGCACGGACCTGCTCGCCGTCGACGCCCGCGCCGACCAGGTAGCCCACGAGACGGTCGCTGCTGTGGATCACCACCACCGCGTTGGTCACCGCCGGGTCTTGCGCCAGCACGGCTTCGATCTCGCCGAGCTCGGTGCGCTGGCCGCGGATCTTCACCTGATGGTCGGCGCGGCCCAGGTACTGCAGGGTGTGGTCCGCGGTCCATCGGACGAGGTCGCCGGTGCGGTACATGCGGGTGCCCGCGCCGCACGGGTCGGCGACAAAACTGGTCGCGGTCGTGGTGGGTCGGTGCAGGTAGCCGCGCGCCAATTGCACACCGCCGATGTACAGTTCGCCGGTCGCACCGACCGGGACGGGCCGCATTCTGGCGTCCAGGACCTGCGCGGTGATGCCGCGGATGGGGCCGCCGATGGTGATCGGGCCGTGCGCGGGGATCGGGTCGCTGATGGCGACCATGATGGTGGTCTCGGTGGGCCCGTAACCGTTGAACAGCCGCCGGTCCGGCGCCCAGGTGGCGCCCAGGTCGGCGGTGAGGGCTTCGCCGCCGGAGACCAGGACCCGCAGGCACTGCAGACCCTCCGGTGACATCGAGCCGAGCACGGTCGGTGTCAGGAAGGCGTGCGAGACCTGGTGTTGCCGAATGAGTTCCGCAAGTTCTGTGCCCGCGTAGACATCGGGCGGGGACACGACAAGTGCGGCGCCACCGGGGTGGGCGAGCAGGATTTCCAGCATCACCGCGTCGAAGCCCGGACCGGCTGCCTGCAGCACGCGTGCGGTGGGGTCGACGTCGTAGCGGTCCTGCTGTTCGGCTGCGAAGTTCGCCAGCCCCTGGTTGGTGACCTCGACACCCTTGGGCACACCGGTGGTTCCCGAGGTGTAGATCACGTACGCCACGTCACCGGGATGCACAGGCCTGCCCCGGTCGGCGTCGGCGATCGGGGCCGGCGAATAGTCGGCGGTGATGCTGCGCGAGACCGGGTCGGCGACCACCAGCAGCGACCACGGTCCCTCGGGCGCGGCGCCCTCGACCTCGGCGCTGGTCAACACCACGCGCGGCGCGCTGTCGGCGAGCATGGCGCCGACGCGGTCCCGCGGATTGCGCGGATCGATGAGGACAAGGGCCGCACCGGTTTTCGCGACGGCCCACACGGCTACCACGAAATCGGCCGAGCGCGGCAGGACCATGGCCACCACTTCGCCGGGTCGGGCGCCCTCGTCGAGCAGACGTCGAGCGAAACGGTTCGACGCCGCGTCCAGCTCGGTGAAGTCGAGGTGCTCGGTGCCGGAGAGGACCGCCGGACCCGCCGGGGAGATCGCGACGCCGCGTGCCAGCAGGTCCGCCAAGGCGATTCCTGGCACCGCGTCAGCTCCCCGAACCGGTTGCAGCGCAGAATGTTCGGTGGTCGACAGCAGCTCGACGTCGCCGACCGGCGTGGACGGGTTCGCCACCATCGCGTCCAGGATGCGGCGCAGACGGGCGGCGAGCTGCTCGATAGTGTCGGGGTCGAACAGGTCGGTGGCGTAGTTGATGCGCAGCGCGACATCGCCGGTGCCCGCCGCATTGGCGCCGACGGTGACCACCAGGTCCACCTTCGCGGGTTCAGCCCCGGGATCGAGGACTTCCACCGTGAGATCGGGCAGGGTCAGGCGGGGCAGGTCGGTGTTGTCGAAGGCCAGATACACCTGGCACACGGGCGCGTAGGCGGGGGAACGTTGCGGGTCCAGCTCCTCGACTACGCGATCGAACGGCAGGTCACCGTGCGCGAAGGCGTCCAGGTCCACGTCCTTGACGCGTTCGAGGAAGGCGGTGAACGACTCGTCACCGCGCACCGGGATGCGCAGGGCCACGGTGTTGACGAACATTCCCACCAGGGGCGCCAGATCCTGTTCACCACGGCCGGCCAGCGGTGCGCCGATGACGATGTCGGCGGTGCCCGACAGTCGGGCCAGCAGGACGGCGAGGGCGGCGTGCACGACCATGAACGGCGTGACGTCCGCGGCGCGGGCCAGGCGTTCGATGTCGGCGTAGGTCTGTGCGGGGAGTTGGGTCGCCATGACCGCTCCCCGCATCGAACTGCGCGCGGGGCGCGGGCGATCGGTGGGCAGTTCCAGCACGGCGGGGATGTCGGCCAATTGTGCTGTCCAGTAGGTCAATTGGTCGGCGGCGAGTGAGTGCACGTCGGTTTCGTCGCCGAGCAGCTGACGGTGCCAGTCGGCGTAGTCGGCGTACTGCACCCGCAGCGGTGGCTGATCGGGTGCGGTTTGCTGTGAGCGTGCCGCGTAGGCGGTGGCGAAGTCGACGGCCAGTGGCGCCAAAGAGGTGCCGTCACAGCAGATGTGGTGCAGCACCAACACCAGCACGTGATTGTCGGGGGCCGTGGTAAGCAAGGCGGCGCGCAGGGGCGGGCGAGCACAGACGTCGAAGCCTTCGGCGGACAGTTCGCGAATTCGGTCCGCGAGCTCGTCCTGCTCGACTTGTTCCGGGGTGCGGTCGAACTCGGTCAGCGCGGTCTCCGCGGACATGATCTCCTGCGTGCCCTCGCCGTCGCGGGCGGGGTAGCGGGTGCGCAGCGCCTCGTGGCGTTCGAGCACATCGCCCAGGGCCGCACGCAACGCGACGGGGTCCAGTCGTCCGGTCAGGCTCAGCACCAGCGGGATGTTGTAGGCGGCGGACGCGGGGTCGACACGGTTGATCAACCACATACGATGCTGCGCGGGCGCCAGCGGCAACAGCCCGTCGCGGGCGATCGGCGCCAGTACTGGCCGCACCCGGCGACGTGCCCGTCCGACGCACTCGGCGAACCCGGCCACGGACGGGTTGGCGAACAGATCACGCACCGACAGTTCGCATTCGGTCGCATCGGCGACGCGAACGACGGCACTGGCAGCGGTGAGCGAATTGCCACCCACCTCGAAGAAGCTGTCGAACGCACCGACCCGCTCCACACCCAGCACTTCGGCGAAGACTTGCGCGACAGTGGTTTCGGCGTCATTTCGCGGGGCCACATAGGTGGCCGTCGCACCTGCCGCGGGTTCCGGCAGTGCGCGCAGATCGAGCTTGCCGTTGACCGTCAGTGGCAGCTCGTCCACGACCATCACGACCGAGGGGATCATGTATTCCGGCAGCAACGAACCGGCCTGGGCGACAACAGCATCCACGGCACAGTCGGCACCTGCGGCAACGACATAGCCCACCAGTCGCGCCGCATCGGTGTCGGCCCGATGCACCACCACCGCGGCGGCGGACACCGACGGATGTGTCAGCAGCGCGGCGCGGACCTCGTCCAGTTCGATGCGGAATCCGCGCAGCTGCACCTGCTGGTCCGCACGGCCGCGGTACTCGAGGTCACCGTGGTGATCGCGGCGGGCCACGTCACCGCTGCGGTACATCCGCTCCCCCGGCGCACCCCACGGGTCGGCCACGAACCGTCCCGCACTCAATGCGGGCCGGCCCAAGTAGCCGCGAGCCAATTGCGTTCCCGCCACGTAGATTTCGCCCCACGCACCGACCGGCGCCGGACGAAGCCGCCGATCCAGCACATAGGTGCGCAAACCCGGCAGTGGCGTGCCGATCACACTGGGCGCACCGGACACGGCCAGGTCGGCCGACATGTCCGCGCGGGTGACGAACACGGTGGTCTCGGTGATGCCGTAACTGTTGACGATGACCGGCCCGGCCGGATTGTCCTCGTACCAGGGCGCCAGTGCAGCCGGATCCAGCCCCTCGCCCGACAGCACGACCACCCGCAGCGCCAGCTCGGGCGCACCGGTTTCGAGGTGTCGGCGCGCGGCAGCAGCGAATTGATAAAAGGCGGAGGGTGTTTGGCTGAAGATGGTGACAGCCTCGCGAGCCGTCAGACGCACAAGTTCGGCAGGAGCGCGCGCAGTGAGCCCATCCACGACCACCACGCGACCACCGGTGACCAGCGGCCCGAAAACCTCCCAGATCGAGTAGTCGAACGCCACCGAGTGCAGCCAGGTCCACACATCGGTGTCTCGAATATCCAGGGCCGCACAGGCATTCGCCAGATAGGTCGTGACGGCGCGATGGCTGATCACCACACCCTTCGGCCTGCCCGTCGAGCCGGAGGTGAAGATGACATACGCGGCGTCGTCCGAGCGCAGCGGCGCGGTGCGGTCGCTATCGGTGATCGGGTCCGTCGAGCCGTCGAGGTAGTCGCCGGCGTGCAGCACCATCGACCGGCCGGAAATCAACGCTTCGGTGTCCGCATCGACCAGCACCACTGCCGGATCAGCCTGGTCGACAACGTATTCCAGCCGCTCGGTCGGGTGGGTGATATCCAACGGCAGATACGCGGCACCGGATTTCAGCACAGCCAACATCGCCACGATCACCTGCGTGCCACGCGGCAACGCGAGGGCGACCAGCGCACCTGGCCCCGCACCCCGCGCGATCAACCGGCGCGCGAGCCGAGTGGAGCGCTCGTCCAGCTCCCGATAGGTGATCGTCGCGCCGTCGGCGGTAACAGCGGCGGCCAGCGGCGTCGAAACAGCCTGCCGCCGCAGCGAATCCACCAGCGTTTCGTCGGGCATGACACCGTCGATGCCGGCGGAGGCCTCGATGATCAGCTGTTCCTGCGTGGCCGTGACCAGCGGCAGGTCCACCACCCGCTCATCGGACTCCGCGGCGATGAAGCGGTGCAGGAAGTCGATGAAACCGTCTGCGTGCGCGTCGATCTCGCGCTGACTGTAGAGATTCTCGTTGCCGTGCAACTCGATCAGCAGCGGGGCGTCCGGGCCCGTGCGGTACAGGTTGATCTGCAGGTCCTCGAGCGCACCCGAGGTGAGCGCGCGATAGCGGCCGACGGCGTCGCCCAGATGGATCGCGGAGTCGAAGAACAAGATATTGAGCACGGGTCCGAAAGTGTTGGTGGAGTTGTCGATCGCCGCCGATTCGCGGCGCAGATCCTCGAACCGGTAGCGCTGATGACGCAACGCGGACACCAGTTCGCTGATCGACGCCTGCACCAGCTGACCAACTGTGGTGCTGTCGTCGACGGCGAACCGGATCGGCACCATGTTGGCCAGCATCGCCGCGGCATTGCGCAGCTTCATCGTCACCCGAGCACTCATCGGGACCGACAGCACCACCTCGTCGGCACCGGTCATCCGTGTGAAGAAGGCCGCGAAGGCCGCGACAACGACCTGGGCGGCGGACGCATCGAGTTCGGCGCTGCGTCGATCCAGCAGCGCGCACAGATCCGCCGGAAGTTGCCGTGCCGCAACCTCATCCACGGTCCCCGCCCGCGCCGCACGACCCGAGAGTCCGGCCGGTGCGGGCAGGTCGGCGACCTTGTCGAGCCAGTACTGCCGATCGGCGGTGAACCGCGAGCTCTCC
The DNA here is from genome assembly GCF_042716995.1 of Nocardia sp. NPDC058640. Classification (NCBI taxonomy): domain Bacteria; kingdom Bacillati; phylum Actinomycetota; class Actinomycetes; order Mycobacteriales; family Nocardiaceae; genus Nocardia; species Nocardia sp. NPDC058640. Next base: position 244,729 of record NZ_JBHXRG010000005.1, on the reverse strand, counting down.
CGATACTTCTGCTCCTCCGCGGCGATATCGCGCAACGCGGCGGCCACCAACCGGACGGGCTCTCGACCTTCGGTCAGTGCGTTGTAGTGCTCGGCGACCCGGTTCACCACATTGAACGCGCCGTAACCGTCGATCACGAGGTGATGGGCGCGCGCGTACCACAGGTGCACGTCGTCGCTGATCTTGATCAGTCGCGACTGGGCCAGTTGCTCCCCGGTGATGTCGACCCGCCGGGTGTAGTCCCCGCGCATCCAGTCCAGCGCCGCGGCCATCGGATCGCTGTGCGCGCTGACATCGAGAACCAGTTCGTTGAACGTGGTGCTGTGGTCGACCAGCTGGTACGGGCGCCCGTCGACCTCGACCACGCGCACCATGAGCGATTCGGTTTCCTCGAGCGCCTCGTGCACCGCCCGGTTGAACACCGCGACGTCGATCGGACCCTCGATCTCGACGTACTGCGCGATATTGGTCGCCGGACCACTGTGCGCACTATCCGCGAACCACATGCCGTATTGCGCGGACGAAAGCGGGATCAGATCCCGATTTCCGGCACAGCTTTCGACAGACTCCATGATTACCCGACCCCTCGCATGACTGACGACCTCACACGAACTCCGAGTACGGAGTCACGTGTACTTCCCGACTAGCGTGTCGCGCGTGCACTACTGCCGTACAGGCATACGTTTTCCCCTTGTAGTTTCGCCGAGCCGACGTCCCGCGCGGCGTGGTACCCAACGGTCTCTGCTGCTAAACACCCCACCGACATTAGCCTGACAGCAAACTGCTGGCATACGAATTACAGGGAACGCACTAGTAACAATTCCTGGCGCGCCCACCACAAATTCAGACATTCCGCGCGAAACTACTATTTCGCGGATAGTCCTGCTCAGCAGCTCAGAGCGCTGACCGGTCACCGACGAAGACCCTGTACACACCCGGATCCCAACCAGATACGCGGGAAGAAATCTCAGACGATCCCCCGCAAAACAGGCCATTTTCTGGCAACCCCTGCCGAAACTGATCGATTGACCGAATCGGAGAATTCTCCATCACGTCACCAGGTGGCATCGCACGAAATCACCGGAGCGGGGCGACACATGGCTGAAGAGCCACACATCCAGATCTCGCGCGTGTCGCCCGGTCATATTGCCGAATCAACTCCCGCCAATACTAGGGGCTTGACTTATTCGCGGGTTCCAACTTCTCGAGACAACAAACTGGACATTCGCGGGGCGCGAAACAACTGAACAAATAGTTTGTTACACGCGAACAATACGGGCCCAAAGAATTCACCTTCAGCAACCCTGTCGCGACCCAACCGTCACCTGGCCCGCCCGAACGACAACGGGCCCCGCCGAACAGTTCGGCGAGGCCCGCTCTCGGGTGTCGATCAGTCTTCGTACGAGTCCATCGGCGGGCACGAGCAGACCAGGTTCCGGTCACCGAACGCACCGTCGATGCGGCGCACCGACGGCCACACCTTCGGGCGAGCGTGACCGATGCCGCGCGGGTACACGGCGGTCTCACGGCTGTACGGGTGGTCCCATTCGCGCACCAGGCTGGCCGCGGTGTGCGGGGCACCTCGCAGCGGGTTGTCGGTCACCGGCCAGACACCGGCGGCGACCTGGTCGATCTCGCCGCGGATGGCGATCATGGCCGCGATGAACTCGTCGATCTCCTCGAGGTTCTCGCTCTCGGTGGGCTCCACCATCAGGGTGCCCGCCACCGGGAAGCTCATGGTCGGGGCGTGGAAACCGTAGTCGGCCAAGCGCTTTGCCACATCGTCGACGGTGACACCGGTCTGCTTGGTGATCTCGCGCAGGTCCAGGATGCACTCGTGCGCGACCATGCCGTTCTCGCCGGTGTACAGCACCGGGAAGTAGGCGTCGAGGCGGCGGGCGATGTAGTTGGCCGACGCGATCGCGGTCAGGGTCGCCGCGCGCAGGCCCTCCGCGCCCATCATCCGGATGTAGGCCCAGGTGATCGGCAGGATCGACGCGGAACCGTAGTTGGCCGCGGACACCGCGTGCGAACCGGCCTCGAGGGGGTCACCGGGCAGGTACTGCGCCAGGTGCGCACCGACCGCGACCGGGCCGACGCCCGGACCGCCGCCGCCGTGCGGGATGCAGAAGGTCTTGTGCAGGTTCAGGTGGCTCACATCGCCGCCGAACCGACCCGGACGGGCAAGGCCGACAAGGGCATTGAGGTTCGCACCGTCGACGTACACCTGACCGCCCGCGTCGTGCACGAGCGCGCACAGCTCGGCGACCTCGTGTTCGTAGACGCCGTGGGTGGACGGGTAGGTGATCATGATGCAGGCCAGCCGGTCGGCGTGGTCGGCGATCTTGGCGCGCAGGTCGTCGAGGTCGACGTCACCGTTGGCCCGGCACTTCACCACCTCCACGCGCATGCCGACCATGGCCGCCGAGGCCGCGTTGGTGCCGTGCGCGCTGGACGGGATCAGGCAGGTGTCGCGGTGGTCGTCGCCGCGATCGAGGTGGTAGCGGCGGATCGCGAGCAGGCCCGCGTATTCACCCTGGCTGCCGGCGTTGGGCTGCAGGCTCACCGCGTCGTAGCCGGTGATCTCGGCCAGCCACTGCTCGAGGTCGGTGATGAGCTTGCGGATGCCCGGGGTGTCTTCCAGGGGCGCGAAGGGGTGCAGGCGGGCGAAACCGGGCCAGGTGATGGGTTCCATCTCGGCGGTCGCGTTGAGCTTCATCGTGCACGAGCCCAGCGGAATCATGCTGCGGTCCAAGGCAATATCTTTGTCCGAGAGCGCGCGCAGGTAGCGCAGCATCGCGGTCTCGGTGTGGTGGCGGGTGAAGGCCGGGTGGGTCAGGTAGTCCGAGGTGCGGGTCTCGATCGCGACCGGTTCGGTGCTGCCGCCCTGCTCGGGAGTCTGTGTGGTGCCGAAGGATTCGAGTACCGCGGCCACGTGCGCGTCGGTGGTGGCTTCGTCGCAGGCGATCGCGACGTGGTCGGCGTCGACCAGGCGCAGGTTGATGCCCTTCGACTTCGCCTTGGCGACAACGGCTTCCGCACCACCGGGGACCTGTGCGAGCACGGTGTCGAAGAAGGCGCCGTGCACGGCCGCCCCGCCCAGACCGGTCGCGACGGCGACAGCATGGGCGTGCACTCGACGCGCGATGGCGCGCAGGCCGTTGGCCCCGTGGTAGCTGGCGTACATGGCGGCCACGATGGCCAGCAGCACCTGGGCGGTGCAGATGTTGGAGGTGGCCTTCTCGCGGCGGATGTGCTGCTCGCGGGTCTGCAGGGCGAGGCGGTAGGCCAGGTCACCGTCGGCGTCCACCGACACACCGACCAGGCGACCGGGGAGCTGTCGGGCGAAGGCGGTGCGTACGGCGAGGTAGCCGGCGTGCGGGCCACCGAAGCCCATCGGCACACCGAAGCGCTGGGTGGTGCCGAAGCACACGTCCGCGCCCTGCTCACCGGGAGCGGTGATCAGCGTCATCGCGAGGAGGTCCGCACCGGCGGCGACCAGCGCGCCACGCTCGTGGGCGGCGGCGAACACCGGGGTCCAGTCGACGATGCGACCCGACGCACCCGGCGTCTGCACGATCACGCCGAAGAAGTCGCCCTCGGGCAGTTGCCCGGTGGACAGGTCGGCTTCGACGATCTCGATACCGAGGGGTTCGGCCCTGGTGCCGATGATGGTCTTGGTCTGCGGGAACAGGTCGGCGTCCAGCAGCAGCCGGTTCGACTTGGACTTGCCGGCGCGGCGCAGCAACGTCATCGCCTCGGCGGCGGCGGTGGCCTCGTCGAGCATGGAGGCATTGGCCACGTCCATGCCGGTCAGGTCCGACACCATGGTCTGGAAGTTGAGCAGCGCCTCGAGGCGGCCCTGGCTGATCTCGGGCTGGTACGGGGTGTAGGCGGTGTACCAGGCGGGGTTCTCGAGCAGGTTGCGCACCAGCACCGGCGGGGTGAGGGTGTCGTAGTAGCCCAGGCCGATCATCGAGGTGGCCACGGTGTTGGCCGACGCGAGCGCGGCCAGTTCGTCGAGTACCTCGTGCTCGGAAGCGGGGGCGGGCAGCGCACCGAGGCCGGACTCGTCCAGGATCGTGGCGGGCAGCGCCGTGGTCGCCAACGCGTCGATGGACTCGACGCCGATGGTCGCGAGGATCCGGGCGAGTTCGTCGGAATCGGGTCCGATGTGGCGGTCGGCAAACGAACGGGTCACGGCAGCAGCTCCAGGTCGGGCGGGTCGACCGTAGGGTCGACGGATACCAGCCCTCCCCCTCTGTCTGTGCGCCTGAGAGATTCGGTAGCCGACCACAAAGACCGGTGTCCCTTTCCCCGTGGGCGGGCAGCCGGATGCCACCGCTTTCCAGAGGCGTCGAATCACCGTGCGGTCCCTGTTGCCTGAGAGATTGACGGGGAGGTGCTGCTCCTTCGGCGCCCGGATTCTCACGAATCAAGGACTCTCCCGCACGGCGGCGACGCCCGCCCAGTCTAGTGGCATTTGCGCCACGCCGAGAATTCGGGCCGGATTCCGGCGCGCAGAAGAGGCCGGCATCGGGCGGCGCGGCTCATCAGTGCGCCTGACCGTCTCCCGATGGCGCGAACGGGCTCACTGAATCATCATGGAGGACAACCGCATTCCGCGAGGGAGTGCCCGCAGTACAGCTGTCCCGCAGAAACGGAGAAATCGGTGTTCGCCGCCTACCTCACGGTCACCATCCTCGGCGCGGTCTTCAACGGCGCCGCCGCCGTCACCTACCTGATCGGCCACGAATACCCCAAGACCCAGGCGGATATGAAGGGTGTGCCCCGCAAGTGGGTGCCGGTGCTCGGCCTCCTGCTGGCAGCGGGCACCGTCGGCCTGCTGGCCGGACTGGCCGTGCCGCTGCTGGGAACCCTCGCTGCCGTGGGCCTGGTGCTGTACTTCATCGGCGCGATCATCGCCCACCTGCGAGTGGGCTCCCGCAATGTCGTCGGCGGGATCGTGTTCCTCGCTACCGCGGTGGCCGCCTTGACGCTCGGCCTGCTCTATCACGGCGCCTGGTAGCCCCGCGGCACGAGGCGAACTAACCGGTCTTGCGGTTCTCCCGCACCTTGCGGCGGAAGGACAGCTCGTCTTCGGGTCGGTCGGTGATCGCGGTGGCGCGTTCGGCCGGGAAGGCGGCGATCGCGCCGGTCAGCTCACGCATGGCACCGCCGACGGCGATGCCGAATACGCCCTGGCCGCCCTGCAGTAAATCGACGACTTCCTCGGGTGAGGTGCACTCGTACACCGAGGTGCCGTCGGAGAACAGGGTGATCCCGGCCAGATCGCCCACACCACGGCTGCGCAGGTGATCCACGGCGATGCGGATGTTCTGTAAAGAGATGCCCGCGTCCAGCAGCCGCTTCACGATCTTCAGGACCAAGATGTCCTTGAACGAGTACAGCCGCTGACTGCCCGAACCCGCGGCGCCCCGTATCGACGGCACGACCAGCCCGGTGCGGGCCCAGTAATCCAGTTGCCGGTAGGTGATGCCCGCGACCTGACAGGCGCTGGGCACCCGGTAGCCGACCAGATCGTCCGGAACCGAATCGTCCGGGAACAAGCCAGGCTGTACGACATCCTGCGTCTGTTCTTCCACTGACCGCTCCTTCTGCCGACGTTCTCGGGTCGCCAGTCACGATGGATGTTGCCCGACTTTCGAGGTTACTCCTGCCATTGTCCGACCTGCGGTGTTGCTTCACCAAGCACCTAGGCCAGCGATTCCCTAGACCTCTACTTCAGGTTTACCAATTCGTGATCAGCTGTCGGTGGCCTTGAAATCGTCGGGCGAGACCGACTCGAGGAACTCCTTGAACTTCTCGACCTCGTCCTCGCGTTCGTCGGGCATCACCAGTCCCGCTTCGGCCAACACCGGTTCCTCGGCGTAGATCGGGCACCCCACGCGCAGCGCGATCGCCACCGAATCCGAGGGCCGCGCGGAGACCCGCAGGTCGCCGTCGAAGACCAGATCGGCGTAGAAGGTGCCCTCCTGCAGATCCACGATCCGCACTTCCTTGAGGGTGTGGCCCAGGTCGGTGATGAGGATCTTGATCAGATCGTGAGTCAACGGCCGGATCGGGGTGACCCCCTCCTGCTCGAGCACGATCGCGGTCGCCTCGGCCTGCCCGATCCAGATCGGCAGATACCGCTCCCCTGACGCTTCTCGCAGCAGCAGCACGGGCTGGTTCTGTGGCTGCTCGACACGGATGCCGATGACGCGCATCTCACTCATGAAGTGTCCTGCCTCCCATACTCGCCGCCGGCCGGCACGACAGCTGCACAGCTGGCCGTATCAACGAGTCTAGGCGAATTCTGGGGTGTGTATCGGAGTCGTTCGAGCCGAAATCGGTGTGTGGCCGGGGCGATACCTGATCACCGTGCCGGGTGTGTCAGCCGCCCAGCGCCGCGCGCACGGCGGCCTTCACCAGTGCGGCGTGCAGGTTCAGTGAGATCGCGGCGAGCTCGCGCACGGTTTCCTCGGCGCGGGCGCGCGCGTCGGCGTCGCGGCTCTTCGCGATCGGCGCGGCGATCTGCGCGATGAGCGCGGCCTCACGGTCGGCGGCGAGTTTGAACGCGCGCAGATGCCGTGCCTCCAAACCGAATTCGGCCATCGCCTTGGCCGCGTTGGCCAGGGTGACCGCATCGGATTCGAAGAACCCGCCCGCACCGGGCACGATCAGTCCCGCGTGCAGGAGATCGTCGAGGAAGCGGTCGTCGATATCGGCCTTGGCCAGCAGATCCGCTCGGGTGAGCCGAACGCCGATGTCCACGCGCAGTTCTTCCGGGGTGATCTCGCCGGGAACGACGCCGAGGCGTCGCGGCGGGGTATGGCTTTCGCCGTGGACACCCACGGAACCGGACACAGCGTGCCCGGCTTCCGCGGTGCCGTGGTGGGAGTGCGCGCGGGCGCGCGCTTCACGCACGCCCAACGTCGCCGCACCACTGTCGATCGCTTCCAACTGCTCCTTGATCACCTTCAACGGCAGGTACTGATCACGTTGCGCGGTCAGCACGAAACGCAGCCGTTCATAGTCGGAGCCCGAGAACCGCCGGTATCCCGACGGTGTGCGCTCCGGCCGGATCAGGCCCTCGGATTCGAGGAACCGGATCTTGGAGATGGTGATGTCGGGAAAATCTGGTCGCAGCAGGTCGAGTACGGAGCCGATCGACATTCCTCCGCGCGCCCACTGCGCCGCCCCTGTCACAGCACTGTGCCCTTCGCGAACCTCGCGGACACCAGTACCGTAGGGGTCACCGCGACCCCGCGCCCGACGCCGATTCGTTGGCCTGCGCGCGCGGACCGGTCAGGAAGACCAGTCGGAACTTGCCGATCTGGACCTCGTCGCCGTTCTGCAGTTCCGACGAATCCACCGGTTCCCGGTTGACGTAGGTGCCGTTGAGGCTGCCCACATCCACCACCTGGAACGAGTCATCGTCCTGACGGAACTCGGCATGCCGACGGCTGACGGTGACATCGTCGAGAAAGATGTCACTGTCGGGATGGCGGCCTGCCGAGGTGGTCGGCTGATCCAGCAGGAAACGCGAGCCCGCGTTCGGGCCACGCTTGACCACTAGGAGGGCCGCGCCGGCAGGCAGGCCCTCGACGCCCTGAACCGGCTGTTCGCCGGCCGGCTCTGCGGAGCGCGACGCGTCGACCTCGTTGAGGAAGTCCGCGCGGAAGACCGATGTCGTCTCGGCCGCGGTTTCCCCGTAACCCGGGTCCCTGTTCTCGCTCACCGTTTCTCTCCTCCTCGAACCTGATTATCCATGCAAACAGGTGCTGTATTCGGCGACACGACCGGCGCGATCACATCGCCAGGAAAGATCCCGGCGTCGATTCCCCGACGTATCCGCTTGGCTTTGACCGTACCCTGCCGGGGCGTGCCCGTGCAGGGAGAACTGTGAAGGCTGCGTCAGCCCCCGATAACTCCTTGGTAACCCGCCGCATCCAGCAGTTCACTCAGCAGCGCGTCCAGGGTGGCCTCGTCGTCGAACGAGAGCTCGAACAGCCAGCCCGCATCGTACGGATCGGTGTTCAGTGTTTCCGGTGCCTGCACCAGATCCTCGTTCACCGCAACGACTTTGCCGCTCAGGGGTGCGTAGATGTCGGACACGCTCTTGGTCGACTCGACCTCGGCGATGCTGTCGCCGACGGTCACGTCGTTGTCGACGTCGGGCAGTTGGACGAACACGACGTCACCCAGCTGTGACTGGGCGTAATCGGTGATGCCGACACGGACCGCCGTGGGGCTGGTCCGCCGCACCCATTCGTGCTCTTCGGTGTAGCGCAGTTCCTCAGGGGTCCGGGTCACTGGACGTCCTTTCCTCGTCGACGTTGCGCGTAACAGTATCGACTAGCTCCCGCGGTGCGGCACAGGCGGTGTCGATCGCGCCACCGCGACAGCCAGCCCCGCGTAGAGCACCCCGGTCCACACATACAGCGCTGTACCCCAGATCAGCAGTGCCCAACCGAACGCCCAGCCGAAACCGGCGCCCGCCCAGTCCATCTCCCCGGTCAGCAGCCACGGCAGCGCCGACATCAACGCGAAGGTGGCGGCTTTGCCCAGGTAGATCACTTCCGGCGCGGGCAGTTCGCGGCGCTTGTACACCGAAAGGCACGCGGTCAACACCAGGTCGCGAGCGATCAAGATCACTGCCAGCCACCACGGAATCAGCCCGCGGGCCACGAACGCCACCAGGGTGGTGACCAGATACACCCGGTCGACGAACGGGTCCAGCAACGCACCCAGCCGGGTGGACTGGTCGAGCAATCGGGCGAGTTTGCCGTCGAGGAAGTCGGTGAAACCGATGGCGATCATCATGATGAACGCCCAGCCGTCGGCATGCCGGACCACCATCAGCCACAGGAAGACCGGGATGGCGAACAGTCGCAGGATGCTCAAGACATTGGGCACGGTCAGGATGCGGTCGCTGAACACACCACCGGTGTCGGTGTCGTGCGTGCTCGGCCGTCCCGATTCGGTTGCCACGCCCATGCTTACCGCAGCCACCCCCGCTCGCGCCATCCGGCCACGCCGAAACGCCGTGGATCCGCTGCGGTGTACCGCGTGGCGCCGCCGCCCGCGCGCGGACCCGGTAACCTGGGCAGTCGTGTCCGACAGTGGTATTGATCTGCGCTCCTACGTTTCCGCCGAGGACGCCCGCGCACGCGGCCGCGCCGCCAGGGCGAGGGTTCCCGTCACCGAGCGTGACCGCGCGGCGGAGAGTCCCGATCGACCGTCGGTGCGCGAATTCATCGACACCAGCAACCGTGGCCGCATCGAACGTCTGATCCCGTTGCGGATCGGTCGAATGATCGCGTCGCCGTTCACCTTCTTCCGCGGTGCCGCCGGGCTGATGGCCGCCGACCTGGCCGCGGGGCCCGACAGCGGTCTGACCGCCCAGATCTGTGGTGACGCGCACGCGGCCAACTTCGGCCTCTACGGCACCCAACGTGGCGAGATCGTCATGGACATCAACGATTTCGACGAGACCGTGATGGGTCCGTGGGAGTGGGATCTGGAACGTCTGGCGGCGAGTCTGGTGCTGGCCGGGCGCGAGAGCGGCGCCGACGAGGACGACTGTGTGCGGGCCGCGCGCGATGCCGCCCGCTCCTACCGCAACACCGTGGCCGAACTGGCCCAGATGCCGTTCATGCAGTCGTGGACGGCCCTGCCCGACGAGTCGATCCTGACCAGTGCCAAGGCCGAGGATCTCCTAGATAACTTCAAGAAGGCCGCGAAGAAGGCTCGCAAGAACACCAGCGCCAAGGTGGTGGCGAAGTGGACGCAAGCCATCGACGACCACGAGACCGATATCCGCAAGCACCGTTTCGTCAGCGACCCGCCGGTGCTGACCGCGGTCGACGAGCAGGTCTGCAACGCGGTCATCGACGGACTGCAGCAGTACGCGGGCACCATTCGCGAATCCCGCCGCAACCTGTTGGACCGGTTCGCCGTGTCCGATGTCGCCTTTCGCATCGTGGGCACCGGCAGTGTCGGGCTGCACAGTTATGTGGCGCTGTTGCACGGCAACGAGGGTGAAGCGGTCGTGCTGCAGGTGAAAGAGGCGCGCCCGTCTTCGCTCACGCCGTTCCTGCCGCCGACCGCACCCCGGCACGAGGGCGAGCGGATCGTGGTCGGCGCGCGGACCGTGCAGTCCGAAACCGACATCCTGCTGGGCTGGACCACCATCGAACTCGACGAATCGACGCCGTTCATCGTGCGCCAGTTCCGCAACCTCAAGGGCAGTATCGACCCCGCGACCCTGTCGGCCGACGACCTCGACGACTACGGCCGCCTGGCGGGCGCACTGCTGGCCCGCGCGCACGCCCGCTCGCTGGACCCGCGCGCGCTGGCCGGTTACCTGGAAACCGACGATGACGACGACGACCGGTTCGAGGAGGCGGTGGCCCGGTTCGCGGTGCGGTACGCCGACCGCACCGAGGCCGACCACGCCGAGCTGGTCGCCGCGGTGGAGGCGGGCACGTTCGCCGCCGAACAGGATTGATCCAGCTACGATGTACGCCAACGGTTCTCGGCTCGATTTCGCCACGCCGGCGCGAACGACCAACGAAGGGCGGTCTCCATGCTCGTGCGCGTGCAGAATCCGGCTGGCAGCGATGCCGAGTCGGCGCTGATCGACTGGATGCGCACCTGGAAGGACCTGTCCAGCCCGCGCGGCGTGGCCACGATCAACTGCAGCCTGTTCCATGCCGACAAGCTGCACCAGTTCGACGCGGTGGTCTGGACTCCGACCAGTTGCGTGGTGATCGAGGCCGAGACGTTCACCGCACCCCAGGACGGCGTGTTGGAGATCCCGCTCAACGGTCCGTGGATGGTCTCCGGTGAGCTGGCGCAGTTCGCGGGCGCGGAGAAGTCGACGCCGCTGGAACGTTCACGCGACCACACCTTCGCCCTGCAGGACTATCTCGCCGCGCGCGGGCTGGGCCAGCGCGCGGTGCACGGCCTCGGCCTGATCGTGCCGATGCCCGGCGCGCAGATCGACGTGCATCAGGGGTGGAGCGACCCGAGTTTCGATGTGATCGTCACCGACGACCCGCACCGCCTCGAGGAGTATTTCGAGTTCCTGGCCGCCAAGGAACACAACCTGTGGACGGCCAACGACATCGCCATCGCGTTCCGCGGCCTCGGCATCCTGCCGTACCTGCCCGCACCGCAGGACCTGCTCAACGAGGGATTTCTGGGCCCGATCGATGTGACGCTGTGGCACGGCGGCCCCACGCAGGCGGCAGCGGAGCAGTACGCCGACGAGCAGGCCGAGCTCGAGCAGCAAGCGCAGTCGCGGGGGCTGGTCGCGCCCTGGTACAGCCCGTGGAAGCTGTATCCGCGCGTCGGCGGCGATCTCGATTTCGGGGCCGCGTTCCTGCGAATCACCCTCGCCTTGGGCATGATCGTGGCCATCGTGTGGGTGCTGTGGTTCGTGGTCACGGCGGTGCTCACCTACGGTCCGGCCTGAGTCGGCGGCTATCGTCGCGGGCGTGAATGTCCGCAGCGCCACCGTCGCCCGGGTGACCGCGATCGGTGCCGGTGCCGCCGTCACCGCGGCGATTCCGCTGACGTTTTCCGCGGGTGGCGGTGCGAGCGAGCTGGATTCAGCGGTCCCCGAGGTCTCCCCCGGTCTGGCCCCACTGTTGGTGATCCCGAGTAACGCGCCGGTGGTCGCTGCGCTGTTGCTGGCCGCGTGCGCCTGGTTCGTGCTGCGTCGTCAGTGGTGGCAGGCGGTGACGATGCTGGTGGTGCCCGAGGTCGCGTTGGTTGTCAACACGTGGTTGTTGAAACCGTTGTGGGACCGGCAGTTTCATGACTTCCTCGCCTACCCCAGCGGGCACACGGTCCATATGGTCGCTGTGGCAACGACTTTCGCGTGTCTGGTGACCGACCGGCTGACGCGCGTCGTGGTCGCGGTGCTGACCGTGCTGGCGCTGATCGTGATCACCCCCGGCATGGCCGCATTGGGGTACCACCGCCCCACCGATGTCCTCGGCGGGGCGGCAGCGGCCGCGGCCATGTCGATCGCCCTGTGCTGGATCTCCGACGCCCTACGGGGTGACCGAGAGCCGCGCGCCTGACCTAGCGGCGATCGAAAACGCTGGCGTCGTGCAGCATTTCGGCGCGCAGCATCGACTCCGGCACACCCATCGCCTCCACCAGCGTCAGCGCATCGGGGCGCAACCGGTCGACCAGTTCGTTCACCCCGCGCCGCACCGACTTGGCCCGTTCCACCGACATGAACCGGTGCATGATGTACCAGGCCAGGTTCTCCTCCAGCGACGCGTACACGTAGAGGTCGCAGACGGTTTCGGCCAGTGCCTTGGCGTCGGGGTCCTCGATGGCGGCGATCCCGTCGACGAATTCCTCGAGCACGAGCCGGTCGATATGCGCGGCACCGGCGGCCAGGATGTGGTCCTGGGCGTTGTTGAACGCCTCGAACGGGCCGGTGTCCTCGGCGCGGGCGCGCAGCCGGTGGGCGGCGGTGCGCAGCAGGTAGTCCTCGCGGTCGGCGAACAGCGCCAGTTGCACATCGCGTTTGGACAGGTCACCTTCGTCGACGGATTCGTCGTTGCGGTCGCGCAGGGTCTGGATCAGCTGACGCACGCCAGAGCGCTTGCGCACCACGTCACCGGCCATGGTGGCGGCGAACCGCACCCAGCCCAATGCGTCCAGATCACGGATTTCGTCGGAGTACGCGGTGAGCAGTTCCTTGGCCACCAGCTGGGTCAAAACAACATTGTCACCTTCGAAGGTGGTGAACACATCGGTATCGGCCTTCAATGTCACCAGTCGGTTCTCGGTGAGATAGCCTGCGCCGCCGCATGCTTCGCGACATTCCTGGATCGCGCGCGTGGCGTGCCGGGTCTGCGCGACCTTCAAACCGGCCGCCCGCTTCTCCAACGCGCGCTGCGAGCTCGGCTCTGTGTCCTGCCCGCGCTGGATCAAATCCATCCGACGCACGAGATCGTTCTGCGCGAACGCCAGCGCGAACGACTTCGCCACCAGGGGCAGCAGCCGACGCTGGTGGCTGCGGTAATCCAGCAGCAGCGTTTCCTCGCCGGTGTCGGGATCGGCGAACTGGCGGCGGGCCAGCGCGTACCGCACGGCGATGCTCAGGGCGACCCTGGCACCCGCGGCAGCCGCACCACCGACACTGACGCGTCCGCGCACCAGCGTGCCCAGCGTGGTGAAGAACCGGCGGCTGGGGTTCTCGATCTCGGAGCTGTACGTGCCGTCGGGAGCGACGTCGGCGTAGCGATTGAGCAGGTTCTCGCGCGGGATCCGCACGTGATCGAACACGATGCGTCCGTTGTCCACGCCGGGCAGGCCACCCTTGAGTCCGTCGTCGTAGGTGGTCACGCCGGGCAGGTCAGCGCCGAGTTCGTCGCGGATCGGCACCAGCAGACAGTGCACGCCCTTACTCTCCCCGCCCACGATCAGCTGGGCGAACACCGCCGCCATCCGAGCATGCACCGCGGCGCCGCCGATGTAGTCCTTGCGCGCCGAGGGGGTCGGGGTGTTGATCACGAATTCCTGGGTGGCCGGATCGTAGGTGGCCGTGGTTTCCAGGTCGGCGACATCGCTGCCGTGCCCGGATTCGGTCATCGCGAAGCAGCCGAGCAGATCCAGGGAGATCAACTGTTTGATGAAGTCGCGGTGCCGTTCGGTGCCCAGGTTTTCCACCGCGCCACCGAAAAGTCCCCACTGCACACCGGATTTCACCCACAGTGACAGGTCCGCGTAGGCCAACATCTCCAGTCCGGTGACCGCGCCGCCGGGGTCGCCGGTGCCGCCGTTCTCGGGCCGGAAACCCTTCTCCGGGTATCCCATGGTCGCGATGACGCGCATCTGGTCGAGCACGCGCGCCCTGGCCGCGTGGATGTCGAGTTCGGGATCGTCGGTGAGTTCCTCGCCGGAAAGCTGTGTGCGCGCCTGCTCCCTGATCGCGCGCCACGGTCCGTCCAACGCTGCGCGGAGATGTTCTGCCGTCGTCGATGTGCCGGTAGCCATGCTTCGACCCTAGCCCGCGTGCGCGGTGTCTCCCAGGCCCGAAACTCGGTACGGCCGAACTCTTGCCAACGGATTGAACGGCGTCCGGGCGATCGGCGCGGCTGCGGGGGTTTCGCCCGGGCTGGTGAACCATCACTTCGGTTCCAAGGACGGACTGCGCGCCGCCTGCGACGAGCGTGTGCTCGAGATCATCCGCGAAGAGAAGCTGCGCAACCTCCAGTCCCCGTCACCGGCGGGGATCCTGCACGCGATGGCCGAGATCGAGATCTACGCCTCCCTGGTGGCCTACATGCTGCGCAGTTTCCAGGCCGGCGGCGCACTGGCCATCTCCTTGCTGGAACACATGATCAGCGACGCGCAGCAGTACATGCAGGCGGGCGTCGACGCGGGCACGATCAAGCTCAGCCGTGATCACGCCGCGCGCGCTCGCTACATCGTGCTGTGTCACGTCGGTGCGATGAACCTCTACCTGCAGATGCGCACCCCCGGCGACGGAAAGCTGGACTACCGCAAGGCCATTCGCGCACTGTCCGACGAGATCACCTTCCCCGCGCTAGAGCTCTACACCCGGGGCTTGCTCACCGACTCCACCATGCTCGACACCCTTTTCGAGGAGTAGACGATGCTCACCTCCAGCACCGACCGGGTCATCGAGGTCGCGGACCTGCGAAAGACGTTCGGCCGCTTCACCGCACTGGACGGATTGGACCTGCGCGTGAACGCGGGCGAGATCCACGGCTTCCTCGGCCCCAACGGCGCCGGAAAGTCCACCACCCTCCGCGTTCTGCTGGGCGTGCTGCGCGCCTCCGGCGGCCGGGCGACGGTGTTCGGGCACGATCCATGGACCGATGCGGTCGACCTGCATCGCCGAATCGCTTATGTCCTAGGCGATGTCACGCTGTGGCCGTCGCTGTCGGGTGGCGAGACCATCGATCTGCTCGCCCGCATGCGCGGCGGGATCGACCAGGCGCGACGCGGCGAATTGATCGAACGGTTCGAGCTGGACCCGACCAAGAAGGCCCGCACCTATTCCAAGGGCAACCGGCAGAAAGTCGCACTGGTGTCGGCCTTTTCGGCGAACGCGGACCTGTTGATCCTCGACGAACCGACCTCGGGCTTGGATCCGTTGATGGCGAAGGTGTTCCAGGACTGCGTGCGGGCCGCCGCCGCGCGCGGTGCGACCGTGCTGCTGTCCAGCCACATCCTGTCCGAGGTCGAGCACCTGTGTGACCGGGTCACGATCATCCGGTCGGGTCGCACCGTCGAATCAGGATCGTTGAACGACCTGCGGCACCTGAGCCGCACCGCCATCACCGCGGACCTGATCGGCGATCCCGGCGATGTGAGCGCGCTGCCTGGTGTCGACGATGTCGAACGCGACGGCTCCACGCTGCGCTGCCGGGTCGACGCCGAACACCTGGGCGCGCTGATCCGGGTCCTCAGCGACGCGGGCGTGCGCAGCCTGACCAGCGCCCCGCCTACACTCGAGGATCTGTTCCTGTGCCACTACCACGTCGACAACACCGAGACCGCGGAAAAGGTGCACGCATGACCACCTTTGCCGCCACCCCGCACCGAACATCAGGCACCGCAACCGAATTCGTGGGCACCGGCCAGATGCTGCGCCTGTCCCTGCGTCGTGACCGCGTGATCGCGCCGCTGTGGTCGGTGCTGATCGGGTTGATGCCCGCCCTGCTCGTGGCATCGCACCGGGCGCGGCGTTCGCCGTGCGGGCGGTCGGCGACGCGGGAAACGGTGTGCTGTCGTGGTTTTCGCCGCTGGGCTGGTGCCTGCAGATCCGCCCATTCGCCGAGGAACGCTGGTGGGTACTGCTGCCGTTGGCGACACTGGGCACCGGCGCGAACCTGCTGGCCTATCAGCTGCTGCGCACCCGCGATCTCGGTGCGGGCCTGCTGGCCGACCGCCCGGGTCCGGCCGTGGCGGGCGGTGACCTGTCGGGTCCGGTGGGCCTGGCATGGCGGTTGCAGCGTGGCTCGCTGATCGCCTGGGCCACCGGATTCGCCCTGTACGAGCTGCTGATCGGCGGGGCGGTGACCAGCATCGGCGGCATGCTCGACGACAGCGACACCCCGCGCGATGTGGTCACCGCGCTGGGCGGGTCGGCGGATCTGGAGAAGTCGTTCATCGCCTACGCGGTCACCATGCTGGCCGCGGCCGCGGGCGCCTATTCGGTGTCGGCGGTGCTGCGACTGCACGAGGAGGAACGCTCGGGCCGCGCCGAAACGGTCCTGTCCGCAGCGGTCGGGCGCGTGCGGTACGCGCGACTCGGTGGGCAGCTTCCCGCAGTGGATTCTGGATCTGGTCCCCTTCGTGCACCCGCCGAAACTGCCCGGCGCGGGGTTCGACATCGTGCCGATCGCCTACCTGCTCGCGGTTGCCTCCGCGGGACTCCTGTTGGGGCTCATGGCATTCCGCCGTCGGGACCTGCACTGACGGGGTGAGCTCCGCCTACCGACCGGACCGGGGTGGCGTCGACTCGCCACCCCGGTGTCAGTACGCCCCGTCGCCGCGAGTGACCGCGCCGACCGTGCGCGCGATCAACGCCAGATCCAGCACCATCGACCAGTTCTCGACATACGACAGATCCAGCCGCACCGAATCCTCCGGCGACAGATCCGACCGCCCGCTGACCTGCCACAACCCGGTCACGCCCGGCTTCACCAGCAACCGCCGTCGCATCTCCCCGTCGTAGCTGTCGACCTCGCGCTGCACCTGTGGGCGCGGCCCGACCACGCTCATGTCCCCGCGCAGCACATTGAAGAACTGGGGCAGTTCGTCGAGGCTGTACTTGCGTAGGAACCGGCCCACCGAGGTCACCCGCGGATCGTCTTTCACCTTGAAGAACACCGGGTTTCCGCCGTTGCTCTCGATCAGCGCCTCCACCGCGCTCTCGGCGTTCACGAGCATGCTGCGGAACTTGATCATCCGGAACGGGATGCCGTCGCGGCCGATCCGCTCCGACAGGTAGAACACCGGCCCCGCGCTGGTCGCCTTCACCGCGATCGCGATCACGATCAGCATCGGCGCGATGAGCACCAATACCAGTGTGGCGAAACACAAGTCGAACAACGCTTTGTGACTGGACTTGGCGCGCCCGTAGCGCGGGGGGTCGATGTGCAACATGGGCATTCCCGCCACGAGTCGATTGGTCAATCGGGCCCCCGCGATGTCCACCACACCGGGCGCCACGATCAGATCCACGCCCAGCGGATCCAAAGCCCAAGCCATGCGCCGCAATTCGGCGGGCCCGAGATGCTCGGTGGCCGCCACGGCCACCGAATCGGCCCCGCTGCGCCGCACCGCCTCCAGCACCGAGCGATCGTCGCCGACCACCTCCGGTCCATCGGTGGTATCGAATTGCGCGCCAACAGATCCCGCGGGCACACACACCCCGACGATGCGATAGCCGGAGCCGGGGTCGCCGGTGAACGCGGTAGCCATCGCATGCGCGGCCTCGGGCGACCCGACCACCAACACCGAGGTGTGGCATCGTCCGCGAGCTCGCCACTGCCGCAACCGAATTCGCCATGCCAGGCGTCCCGCGATCAGCGCCGCCAAGCCGGCGGGCAGTGCGATGGCGAGATAACCTCGCGCGACCTCCACCCGGAACAGCAGCGCCAAAATCGCCAGCACCCCGAACAGTCGCAGGGTCGCCGACACCAGCCTGCGGAACTCCTCGCCGCCGGTGCCGACCGTCTGCGGTGCCCGGCTGCCGTACCCGTGCAGCAGCGCCAGCCACCCCACGGCCAGGGCCAGCGACACCACGGAATAGCCCACCTCGTAGGGCAGCGGCCAGGCCAGCGGCGGTGCGGCGGGGCCGCCGAAGCGGATGGCCTGCGCGGCCCCGACCGCGCCGAACACCGCGATGACGTCGGTGACGGCCAACCGCTGGACGAACGTGGACTGCCAATTCTCGCGTTGCGTACGGCGCATCGCCTGGACACCGTTGGCGACCTCTACGTCGCCGATACCGGTGAGCTCGTAGCTCATGAACCCACACCTCCCCTTCGGGAGACGAATCGTTTCCCGATCCCCGTCGACCGGGACGCGGCCACAGCGGCCGTGCCTGTTTCCCGTCGATTCGATCCCCGCTCGATGATTGTTACAGACCCTGGCGCGGCATTCATGCCGAAGTGTCACTGTCGCAATCGATTCCGATAGTTAGCCAGATCACACGGCAACCCGATGGCTATCACGAATATCGCTATCGCCTTTCGATATGAGTGCAGGACAGCCGCTTTCGGCAGTGAGTGGCGTCACAGAAACGTGAGAATCGGTCGGCCTCGCCGACAGTTAGCCGGTGCCGGATCGACCTGGTCGAACTCCGAAACATACCACGAATCTGTTTCTGCCCCGGCACCTTTCGGCGCCGGATGCCGCGCGCCGCTGTAACGTCTGACTCCGTCGGGCCGACGTCCGGCATGACCGGCATCAGCCGTGACATTTTTGGTGAACGGGTATGAAGGTGGGGGCTCCACGTGCAATGTCGACTCTGTGATTCCGAGAGGCTGCGCAGCGTTCTCGATTTGGGCGCGACGCCGCCGTGCGAGAGTTTCCTGGCCACGGCCGAACTCGATCTGCCGGAATCGACGTATCCGCTGCATCTGCGGCTGTGCGAGGACTGCCTGCTGTTGCAGATCCCGGCGCTGATCACTCCCGAGGACACCTTCACCGAGTACGCGTACTTCTCGTCGTTCTCCGACAGCTGGGTGCGCCACGCCGAACAGTTCGTCACCGACGCGGCGCAACGCCTGGACCTGGGTCCTGATTCGTTCGTCGTGGAGGTGGCCAGCAACGACGGCTACCTGTTGCGGCACGCGGTCGCGCGCGACATCCGGTGCCTTGGCATCGAGCCCTCGGTGAACGTGGGTCTGGCCGCGCGCCAAGCGGGCGTTCCGACGGAAACCGCGTTCCTGGACCAGGTTTCGGC
This sequence comes from Nocardia sp. NPDC058640, assembly GCF_042716995.1. NCBI lineage: Bacteria > Bacillati > Actinomycetota > Actinomycetes > Mycobacteriales > Nocardiaceae > Nocardia > Nocardia sp. NPDC058640. Next base: position 225,747 of record NZ_JBHXRG010000005.1, on the reverse strand, counting down.
CGCGCGGGTGCGCGCCGAGCACGGTCCGGCCGACCTGGTGGTGGCCAACAACGTCTACGCGCACGTGCCCGATCTGCGCGGGTTCACCCACGCGCTGCGCACCCTGCTCAGCGACGACGGCTGGCTCAGCATCGAAGTGCACCACGCGCTGAACCTGGTCGAACTTGGCCAGTTCGACACCATCTACCACGAGCACTTCCAGTACTACACCGTGCATTCCGCGCAGCGCGCGCTGGCGATCGCCGGTCTGACCGTCGTCGACGTCGAGCTGCTCGGTACCCACGGCGGTTCGATTCGACTGTGGGCCCGTCCCGACGCGGTCGCACAGCCGACGGCCCGGGTCGAGGAGGTCCTGGACCTCGAGCGGGCCGCGGGCCTGCACGAACCCGCCGGGTACGACACGCTGCGCGCCCGTGCGGAATCGGTGCGGCAGGAGCTGCTGCGATTCCTGCTGGACTGCCGCGCGGCGGGCAAGCGGGTGGTCGGCTACGGCGCACCGGGCAAGGGCAACACCCTGCTCAACTACTGCGGCATCCGCCCCGACCTGCTCGAGTACACCGTGGACCGCAACCCGTACAAGCACGGCCGCTTCACCCCCGGCACCCGCATCCCGATCCACGCGCCCGAACGCATCGACGCCGACCGGCCCGATGTGGTGCTGGTGCTGCCGTGGAATCTGGAAACCGAGATCACCGCCCAGCTGCGCCACGTCGCGCAGTGGGGTGGCGAACTGATCTATCCGCTGCCGGTGCTGCATCGCGGCACCATCGACGTCGGTACGCCGGTGACGGCCGGCGCACACTCCGAAGGAAAGTGAACCAACCGATGAAGGTCGTCCTGTTCTGCGGCGGATACGGCATGCGCATGCGCGGCGGTTCCGGCGATGTCGTGCCCAAGCCCATGCAGCTGGTGGGCCCGCGCCCGCTGCTGTGGCACGTGATGCGCTACTACGCGCACTACGGCCACAAGGAGTTCGTGCTGTGTCTTGGCTACGGCGCCGAGCACATCAAGAACTTCTTCCTGACCTATCAGGAGTCCGCGTCCAACGACTTCGTGATCCGCAACGGCCAGCTCGAGCTGCTGGGCACCGATATCAGCGACTGGTCGATCACCTTCGTGGACACCGGTGTGGAGTCCGCGATCGGGGAGCGGCTGCGCCGCGTGCGTGACCACCTCGACGGCGACGAGTACTTCCTGGCCAACTACGCCGACGTGCTCACCGACGCACCCCTGGACACCATGATCGAACGTTTCCACGCCTCGGGCGCTGCCGCGTCGATGATGGTGGTGCCCCCGCAGTCCTCGTTCCACTGTGTCGATATCGCGCCCTCGGGCGAGGTGAAGGACATCATCCCGGTGGCGCAGATGCCGCTGTGGGAGAACGGCGGCTACTTCGTGCTCAGCCAGGAGATCTTCGATCTGCTGCCGCCCGGCGGTGACCTGGTCGCCGACGCGTGCGGCACGCTGGCCGGGCAGGGCAGGCTGTTCGGGTATCAGCACATGGGCTTCTGGAAGCCCGCCGACACCTTCAAGGAACGCGCCGAACTCGACGACGCCTACCGCAACGGCACCCGCCCGTGGATGGTGTGGGACCAGCCGTGATCGGGTTGTTCACCCAACCACCTCGCCGCATCGCGGTGCTGGGCGCGCACTGCGACGACATCGCGATCGGTATGGGCGCAACGCTTCTCGCGCTCACCGCGGCAGATCCGCAGGTGCGGGTGCGGGCGCTGGTGCTGTCGGGTGGCGGCACCGCACGCGAGGACGAGGAGCGCGCGGCACTGACCGCGTTCTGCTCCGGCACCGAACCCGACCTGCGGGTCCTCGACGTCCCTGACGGTCGAGCACCCGCGCACTGGGACCGGATCAAGGACGCCCTCGCGGAGTTTCGTCGCGGCGGCGAACCCGAAGTGGTGTTCGCCCCGCATCGCGGCGACGCCCACCAGGACCACCGCCTGCTGGCCGAACTGGTGCCCACCGAGTTCCGCGACCACCTCACCCTGGGTTACGAAATCCTCAAGTGGGAGACCGACACCCCGACGCCGACGCTGTACCACCCGTTGAGTCATGCACTGGCCCAACAGAAGTCGGAACTGCTGCACAAGCACTACCCGTCGCAGACCGGCCGCGACTGGTTCGACGACCAGGCTTTCCTCGGGCTGGCCCGGCTGCGTGGCGTGCAGTGCCACGCACCGTATGCCGAGGCGTTCGTGCTCGACAAAGCGATCATCAGATGGGAACAGACGTGAACATGCGGGTACTTGTCACCGGACATCAGGGCTACCTCGGCACCGTGATGGTGCCGGTATTGCAGGCGGCGGGCCACCAGGTCACCGGCCTGGACATCGGCTACTTCGCCGACTGCGTGCTCGGTGAATTCGCCGGTGACCCAACGGGTTTGGCGGTGGACCTGCGCGAGGTCACCGTCGAACACCTGCGCGGTTTCGACGCGGTGATCCACCTGGCCGCGCTGTCCAACGATCCACTGGGTGCCCTGGCACCAGAGATCACCTACGACATCAACCATCACGCGTCGGTGCGCCTGGCCCGCCTGGCCAAGGAGGCCGGGGTCGCGCGGTTCCTGTACGCGTCCACCTGTTCGGTCTACGGTGCCGCCGGTGCCGACCTGGTCACCGAGGACGCTCCCCTGCGTCCGATCACGCCGTACGCCGAGAGCAAGGTGCGCGTCGAAGACGACGTGGCCGCCATGGCCGACGACAGCTTCGTGCCGGTATTCCTGCGCAACGCAACAGCTTTCGGGTTCTCACCGCGTCTGCGCGCCGACATCGTGCTCAACAACCTGGTCGGTTACGCCGTGCTCACCGGCGAGGTGAAGGTGCTGTCCGACGGCACTCCATGGCGTCCGCTGGTACACGCGCAAGACATCGCGACTGCGTTCGCGACCTGTCTGACCGCGCCCGCCGCGGACGTGTCGTGCAAGGCGTTCAATATCGGCACCGAGGTCAACAACCTCACCGTGGCCGAGATCGCCGCCTCGGTCGTGGAGGCCGTACCGGGTTCGCGACTGCTGATCACCGGCGAAAGCGGTGCCGACCCACGTTCCTACCGGGTCGACTTCTCTTACGCACGTGAGGTTCTCGGCTTCGAAGCGCAGTGGACGGTACCCGCGGGCGCGGCCGAGCTGTTCACCGAGTACACCGCGCGCGGACTCACTTCCGACGCGTTCTTCCGCCGCTTCACCCGGCTGCCGCACCTGCAGGGCCTGTGCGATTCCGGCGTGCTGGACGCGCAGCTGCGTCGGATCAGTGCGTCGGCGTCAGCCTAGCCAGCAACGCGGCCCAGCTGTCGGCCTGCGCGTCGCGCGCGGAGACCGGGCCGATGGGCAGCGGCCAGTCGATGGCCAACTCGGGGTCGTCATAGGCGACCCCGAGGTCCTCGGCGGGATCGTGCGGACGGTCGATGCGGTAGCAGACATCGGCGACTTCGGTCAGCGCCTGGAAACCGTGCAGGAAACCCGGCGGTACATACAGGTGGTGGAAGTGCTCATCGTCGAGCCGAAATGCTTGGCGCGCACCGAAAGTCGGCGATTCGGGACGAATGTCGACCAGCACGTCGTACACCGCACCGTGCGCGCACCGCACCAGCTTCGCCTCCCCACGCCCACCACGCCCGTGCATCCCGCGGATCGTGCCCAGCACCGACCTCGACTGCGAATCCTGCACGAAACTCGCCGCCGCCCCTGGTACGCCCAGGTGAGCGTCGAATTCGCCCGCGTCGAAGGTTCGGGTGAACAGTCCACGCTCGTCCCGGAACGGTTCGGGAACCAGCACCACCACGTCGGCCAATTCGGTCTGCTCGATACGCACGAGGACATCCTGCCATGACCCGCCGATGCCGCGGCTGCGGAAATTCCACGCTCACACCCGTTCTCGACCTGGGGGCTGTGCCCGCGGCCGATCACTTTCCGCCACGTGACACTGCGATCGCGACCTACGACGCGGGCCACCCGCTGCGCATGGACCAGTGTGCCGACTGCGGACTGGCCCAACTCGCCGACGACGACACCGTCACCGCCGAACCCCGCGGCATCGAACCGCAGGCACTGCGCGACCAGGCCGCCGCAGCAGTACGCCTGGTGCACGATGCCGGGCTGCTGCACGGCCACACAGTCACCGAGTTCGGCAGTCCGCACGGGGGCACCTGGCTGCCACTGTTGACCGAACACGGCTTCACCGAAACCGCTGGTGGCCCAGCCGATGTGGTTCTCGACTGTTTCGGCATCATGCACGAACCCGACCAGCGGGCCGCCTTCGCAGCCCGTGCCGCGGCCACGGCCGCTGATGGCGTGCTGCTCGTGCAGTACCACTCGCTGGCCACCATCGTCGCCCAAGGCCAGTGGAATGCGTTGCGGCACGGGCACTTCGCCTACTACAGCCTGCGAACACTGCGTAGCCTGCTGCAGGCCGCGGGCATGAGCGTGGTCACCGCGTGGGAGTTCGACCTCTACGGCGGCACCGTACTGCTCGCGGTCCGCCACGGCGACCACGCACCCGACGCCGCGGTCGAGAAGATCCTCGCGGCAGAGGCCGAAGCGCTGGCAGCCACCGCACAGCTTCAGGACACCGTCGACCGGCACGTCCACGCCCTGCGCGACTGGCTGGAAGCCGGTGCGGCACAAGGACACCGGGTGTACGCCTACGGCGCCGCCTCCCGCGCCGTAGCCCTGCTGGCCATGGCGGGTGCCCACCGCGGCCTGCTCGCCGCGGTCGCCGACGCCTCACCCGCCAAACAGGGCTGCCGCATGCCGGGCACCGATGTGCCGATCATCTCCCCCGCCGAGTTGGTCGCCGCGAACCCTGACGTCGTGCTGTTGACGCTGCCCGACCTGCTCGCCGAGGTCCGCACCGCCCTGCCCGAACTCGACGGTCGCTGGACTATCGACGATCCGGGTGGCCCACGCCGGTAATAGTGTCGTGCGAAGACTGTGGCATAGACGATCTTATGTTGATCAGCGCATGATCGAATCCCGTGGGATACTCGGAACGCCCAGCGCCGCACCATGATCGAACTTCGGTCACCGCTGGACCACCGCAGCGTCGCGGTGGCCGGCGCCCAGATCCTCCGGGGGCCAGCGGCGTCGAACGCAGCGTTCGACGGGCGAGTATCCAGGGGACATCTGATGAGGGGAAACACTGTGTTTCGTCCGCGCGCGCTGCGCATTGCCGCGATGACTTCGGCCATCGCCGTCGGTCTGGCGATGGGGGCCGGCTCCGCCGGTGCCGGAATCGACAGCAGCAGTACCGTTCTCGACGGCAAGAACCGCACCGTCGAGGCCATCCAATCCGACACCCGTATCGACTTCGTCGCCCCGCTGGACGGAAACCCGCTCACCCGTGAGTGGTTCCACAGTGGCGCGGCCTCCTACCTGGTCACCGGCCCCGACGCCGCGGACTGGTCGGGCCACATCACCATCGGCTACCAGGTCGGTTACCCGGCCACCCTGGACGGCAAGCTCAAGTTCGAGTGGTCCACGCCCAGCCTCGGCATCGAGATCGGCAGCGACCCCAGCGCCTCCATCGACGGCCTGATCCCGCAGGCGGGCATCGAACTGGCCGTGGGCTTCGGACCGGGCATCCAAGAGGTCGAGGTCGCGGGCGGCGACATCTCCGGAGCCGAAGGCGTGCTTCGCCTTTCGGGCTTCCACGGCACCGTCACCGGCGTGCTCGGACAGACCAACGTCCGCCCGTTCGTGAAGATCGTGGGCGCGGGCGGCGACACCGTGGTCACCTACGGCAAGACCTTCTCCATCTGATCCGAAACGCCCCGGCGGGAATCGACCCGCCGGGGCGTTGGAACATCGTGCGCTGAACTATTTTCCGCCGGGCGAACAGCTATCCGCCGGGACGAACCGCACCGACCGCACCCAGCGTGCGCACCCGCACGCGTTCCATGATCTGACCCACCAACCGCAGGTCCCCGGTGAAAACATCACCGCGCGTGACCAATTCGGGGTAATCGGTGGCGATCCGATGGTGGAAGCGGTACATATCGGTGAGCTTGGACCTGGTGGTGGTGCGGCTGCACAGGTTGAACGAGGAATTGCGCCAGGCCGCCACGATGCGGTCCATCCCGACGAAGTGCCCACCGGTGGCCACCCGCGCGAACAGGTCGACATCCATCGGGAACACCAGGTCGGGCCGCAACCCACCCACGCGCTGGTAGTCGGCCAGCCGGAACATCGCCGCGGCCGTGGGCCCGAACTCCGCCGGTCCCCGGCGCACAATGACTTTGGCCAGTTCCCGTGGCGTGCGACGCCCGAGCAGTCCCGGCAGTCCGAGGTCGCTTTCCAGCAGTTCGCCCTGCTCGTCGATCACATCGAAGCGTCCCGCGCAGATCGCCACCGACGGGTCCGCCATCAGCGCCCACTGTTCGGTCAACGCACCGGGGCGCAGAATGTCGTCCGCGCACACGACTTTCACCAGGTCACCCGACGCGGACCGGATCACTCGGTCCCAGTTGGCCCCGATCGGCAGCACCGATTCGTTGCGCAGCACCCGCACGCGCGGATCGCCGGTGGAGTGGGCGATCTCGCCGGTGCGGTCGACGCTGGCATTGTCGAGCACGAGCACTTCGAAGTCGGCGTCTTCGGCGAGCACCGACTCGAGTGTGACCGCGAGCGTGCGCTCGGCGTCGTAGGCAGGTATACACACCGTCAACGCGGAAACCATGTAGGCACTCCCTGTTATCGGGGCGCGCCTTGTTGCACCCCCTCATCCCCTGTGACGAATCTACACCGCGACCGCACTGGCCGCCGCCCGGTAGGCTCGCAGGTGATTACTCCCCTAGACTATGGGTATAGAGCGATTTCGCCGGTCGGGATGCACTTCGCGGGACACATGATGAAGGGTGCGGGGGTTGACGACTGCGACCGCAATGCTCGGTGTGCACATGACCGGTTCCGAATGGTTCGGTGCCACACCGGGCGGACTGAACCGGTATTTCACCGATCTGTACCGCGCTGTGGCGCGCCGCCCGGAGCTGGCGGTGACCGCGTCCGCGTTCGGCCCCGCCGACGACGCGAGCGCCCGATCATGGGGGCCGACGGGCGGTTCCACCCTGCACCGCGCCCGCACCGCGCTGCTCGCCCGCCACGAACTGTCCCCCGGCACCGTCGTGGACCGGCACTTCTGCCTGTACGGCCCGGTCGCGCGCACCGCGACGTCGAAGCTGCCGCTGGTGGTCCACTTCCACGGCCCGTGGGCGCAGGAGAGCGCGATGGCGGGCGAGTCCGCGCGGGCGGTGCGCGCCAAGTACCTGTTCGAACGACTGCGCTACCGCGGCGCCGACCGGTTCATCGTGCTGTCGCAGCACTTCGGTGACGTCCTCGAACGCGACTATCACGTTCCCGCCGAACGGATTTCGATCATCGCTCCCGGCGTAGACCTGCACCGGTTCCGCGCCGCACCCCTGGATACCACCGCCGCGACCCGGACCGTGCTGTGCGTGCGCAGGCTCGAGCGGCGCATGGGCATCGACATGCTGTTGCGCGCGTGGCCGCAGGTGCTGGCCGCGCACCCCGACGCCCGCCTGGTCGTGGTCGGCACCGGCACCGCCGAAGCGGAGTTGCGCGCCGCGGCGGCAACCCTGCGCGACACCGTCGATTTCATCGGCCGGGTCAGCGACGACCAGCTCACCCAGCTCTACGCCGAAGCCACGGTCTCGGTGGTTCCCACGCTCGCGCTGGAAGGGTTCGGCCTGATCGCCCTGGAGTCGCTGGCCGCGGGCCGACCGCCGATCGTCACCGACTGCGGCGGACTGCCCGACGCGGTGCGCGGTCTGGACCCCACGCTCGTGGTCCCCGCCGGCGAGCCCGATGCCCTGGCCGCCCGCTTGGTCACCGCGCTGAACGGCACCGTCCCGGATCCCGACGCCTGCCGAGCGCACGCGGAAACCTTCACCTGGGATGTCGCCGCGGCCCGGCACGCGGACCTGTATCGGACGCTGCGATGACCACGGCCGTGTTCCTCGCGCACACCGCCGCACCGTCGGGCGCCGAACTGGCCACGCTGCGCCTGCTGGACGCCCTGCGCGCGACCGGCCGCTACCGGGTCACCATGATCTACACCGAAGACGGCCCGATGGTGGCCCGCATGCGGGCACGCGACATCGAAACCCTGGTCGTGCGAGGGCAATTCGACTCACGCGCGATGCGCATCGGCACCGGCGTGCTCGGCCTGCTCACCGGCTTCCTCGCCCTGCTGCGACTGGGCTGGAATGTCGGCGCGGCGGTGAAATCCGCCGGTGCCGATGTCGTGGTCGCCGAGAGCACCAAGGCCCTGGTTCTGGGCGCGGTGGCCGCCCGCCGCGCCCGCGTCCCCCTGGTGTGGCAGGTCCACGACCGCGTCTCCCCCGACTACTTCGGTCGAATTCCCGCGATGGCCATCCGCGCGCTGGCCCGACTCGCGTGCCGCGGCCAGCTGGCCAACAGCCACGCCACCGCCACCACCCTGCCCGACCTACCCACCGCGATCGCCTACCCCGGCGTGGAACTGCCTGTCACACAAACAGATCCGCGCACCCGGCCGGCAGCCGAAGCGGTGGTTGTCGTCGTCGGCAGGCTCAGCCCGTGGAAAGGCCAGGACGTGTTCCTGCACGCCGTCGCGGCACTGACCGTGCGCCCCGCGCGGGTGATGCTGGTGGGCGGCACCTTCTTCGGCGAGGAACCGTACCGCGCACAGCTGGAGAAACTCGCGGCCGAACTGGGCGTACCGGTCGAGTTCACCGGCCACGTCGACGATCCCTCCGAATACCTCACTACCGCGGACATTCTCGTGCACTGCTCGGTGCTGCCCGAACCGTTCGGGCAGGTCGTGGTCGAAGGCATGGCGGCGGGTTGCGCGGTGATCGCCGCGACACCGGGTGGCCCGGCCGAGATCATCGACACCGGCGTCCACGGCCTGCTCGTGCCCGGCGGCGACGTCGGCGCCCTCACCGCCGCCTTGGAAACCCTGCTCGACGACCCGGCCGCCCGCGCACGCCTGGCCCGCGCGGGCCGGGACCGCGCTCGCGACTTCGACATCCACGCCAGCGCCCGCACCGTCGCCGACTTCCTCGACACCATGGTGACCCGCGGTGACTGAGCACGACCGCTACCTGGCCACTGTCACCACCGACGTCTTCCCGCACGTGCAAGCCGTGCCACGCCAGTCCGGCGCGCACCGTCGCCCCGACGACGAGCGCGGCTCCGGCGGCGGCGGCAAGCACGTCAAGTCCAGTCCGCTGGCGGTGTTGCGCGATATCGGCTTCGTCAGCTTCGGCAAGTACGGGCAGTACCTGGTCACGTTCATCACCGTGCCGCTGATCGCCCGCGTGCTCGGCGCGCACGGCCTCGGACTGCTCGCGATGGCGATGTCGGCCTACTTCATCGGCTCGCTGATCGTGGACCTGGGCATCACGTCGTTCATGGCGGCACGCGTGCCCGACGCCGAGGAAAGTCACGGTGCGGGTGCGCGTTTCGCCGCGATCAACCAGTTGCGCGGCGACTACCTCGCCGTGCGCGTCACGCTGCTGCTGGTACTCGGCCTGGCGCTGGGGGCAGGGCTGGCTTTCGGTGTCCCCGAGCCGGTGCAGATGATCCTGCTGGGCCTGTTCGCGGGCGGTTTCTGGTCGATGTCGGAGGACTGGCTGCTGATCGGCCAGGGCCGTTTCGGCGCGTCGACCGCCTACCAGGGCATCGGCCGACTCGGCTACCTCGCCCTGCTGGTCGGTGTGCTGCCACGGATGCCGAGCGCCCAGGTCGCGGTGCTGTGCCTGCTGGTCTCGTCGATCCCCACGGTCGTGGCGACCTGGATCGACACCTCCCGACGCTACGGCGCACCGTCGCGACCCAGCGATGTGCGCGAGCTGTTGCGCACGGGCGCACCGGTTTTCGCCTCCCGCCTGCTGATCACCACCTACGGCCAGGGCGCCGCCGCGATCTACTCGGTGGTCCTGAACGCGGCAGCGCTTGGCCTGTACTCCGCGGGCGACCGCCTCGTGCGCGCGCTGCAATCACTGCTGGACCCCATCGGTTTCGCGCTGCTGCCCCGCATGGCCCGGCGCAGCGGCGACGCCAACTTCTGGCGCGACAGCATGCGTGTGCTGGCGGCCTGTGTGGCGCTGGCGTCGCTGGTCAGCGCGCTGGTGTGGGTGACAGCGCCCTGGCTGATCGAAGTGATCTTCGGCACCGAATTTCTCAGTGCCACCGCACTGTTGCGGATCGAGATCCTGATCCTGCCCGCCACCACGGTCACCTCGTTCGTCACCACCGCCATCCTGCCGGTGCGCCAGGACACCTTCGGGGTACTGACCGGCGCGGTGATCGGCACCGTGATCGCGGCCTGCGCGCTGGGCCTCACGTTCCACACCCGCTCGGTACATACTCTGGTCTACGGCAGCGTGCTGGTCGAATACACCGTGGCTGCTTGGTATCTCGCGCGGGTCAGGATGCTGGTCCTGCGCGACCGGCGTAACAAGGATCCGCACGCATGAGAATTCTGTTCATCGGCGACGACTGGCTCGGCAGCAACGCCCGCTCGCTGGCCGACGGTTTCCGCCAGGCCGGCCACGAAGTGCTCGTGATCGACTCCACCGCGATCACCCTGCCGACCCGGTTGTCGCCACCGTGGATCTACGCCAAAGCGCGCGGCGACCGGGCCCCGTGGCAGGTGCGCGCATTACACGAGCGAATCGAACGTAGCGCCGCGGCCTTCGATCCCGATATGGTGTTCGTGTTCAAGGGAATCCATCTCGACCAGCGCAGACTGCTCGATCTGCCCGGCGCGCTGCACGTGCACTACAGCGCCGACGATGTGGCGAACCCGGAAAACCTCACCCCCGCCTACCTCGCGCACGAAGCCCAGTGGGATCTGGTGGTCACCACCAAACGCCACAATGTGCCCGAGCTGACCGCCCGTGGTGCGCGCGCCGTCGGTTTCGTGCGCAGTGCCTACGACCCCGCGTGGCACCACCCCACCGCGCGCCGCGAGGGCCGCGACTTTCTCGTCGGCTTCATCGGCGTGTGCCGACCCGACCGACGCACCGCCATGGTCGACCTGGCGAAACGGTACGGCGATCGGATGCTCGTGCGCGGCCCCGGCTGGCGCCGAGTTCCCGAGCTGCGGGCCACCGGCGCGCACGTGGGCGGTGCCGTCTACGGCGCCCAGTACTCGGCCGCGGTGGCCCAGGTCCGCGCGAACCTGGTGCTGTTGAACTCCGACAACCGCGACACCCACACCTGCCGCACCTTCGAAGTGCCCGCTGCCGGTGGCCTTTTCGTCGGCGAACGCACCGACGAGCACGCCGAACTGCTCGACGACACCACCGAATGCTTCCTGTTCTCCGACACCGACGAACTGCACGACATCCTCGATCGGTGTGCGGCCGAACCCGACAAGGTCGCCGCGGTGGCCGACGCCGGACACCGCCGCGTGCTGGCCGACGGGCACCGCTACGTGGATCGGGCGCGCGAGATCGTGGCGCTGGCACAGGAGGTGCGGCCCTGACCGGTTACGCCACCGTCTCCGCCGTCGCCGCCGCGCTGCTGGTCATCGCGGTGGCCGCGCTGTGGGTTCCCGGCGTGGCCCGGGTGTTCCTGGTCGCGCAGGCCCTGTTCTGGTCGCTGTCGTATGTCGCGCGACCGCTGGTGCTGATGACCGTGCAGCCCGTTCCGCACTTCGGCGACAACGTGCCCGACCCGCGCCTGGCCGACCTGGGCTACGACCGCGGGATCGCGTTGGCATTGCAGCATGTTGTGTTCGGGCTGTGGGTGTACGCGGGACTTGTTGTCGCCTATGCGATCTGGTCGCACCGCCGACCGCTGCGTCGGCCCGCGGCCCTGGACGACGCGGATTTCGTACCGGCTCTGCTGGCGCTGTACATCATCGGCATGCTCGGCCGGATCGCGAGCAAGGCCACGGGCACCGCGGGCACCGCCGGTGAAGTCGGCAGCGCCAACCCGCTGCTGGCGTTCCTCGCGGTCCCGGCCTCGATCGCCGCGATCGGCCTGATCATCTTCTTGCGCCCGCCCGACCCGCGCCGCACCGCGATCATGCTCGCGGCACTGCTGGTCGGCGAACTGTGGTGGTCCTCGGCGGTGCAGTCCAAGACCCCGATCCTGGGCGCCGCGCTGGCACTGGCCATCCGGTTCTCGATGATCGGCTGGAACCGGCGCACCGCGCTGGGCGTGGCGGGCATCGGTGTGCTCGGCGTGATCGGCTTCGGCTGGTTGCAGTCGTTCAAGTCCACCGGCACCGCCGCCCGCGACGCCGCGTCGGTGGATTCGATCTACCCCGACAACGTGCAACCGTTCCTGAGCATCCTGCGCCGATTCGACCTACTCGAAGCCGCGACCGACGCCCTGTTCTACGGTCCCGGCGGCTGGCTGGCCCCGTCGGAGGTGGTCCAGCACTCGACGCTGAGCCTGATCCCGGCACCGCTGCTGGGCCTCGAGAAATTCCAATCAGGCACGGCCTGGGCCAACCAGGTACGCGGCGCCTCGGTGGATATGAGCACGGTGACGGTCTCGCTGGCCGAGGGCAATTTCAACGAAGGCTACGTGCTGGGCGGCTACGCCGGGGTGGTGATCTGCGCGCTGTTCACCTTCGCGCTGTTGCTGGCCTGGTCGTATTCGCTGTATTCGCGGTGGTTTCCGGTGGTCGTGCTCGGTTTGGCGATCACCGGCGCCTCGACGCTGTTCGAGCGCGGAATTCTGGGCAGTATGGAAAATATCGGCAAATTCATGCAGACCGCCGTGCTGGCGTGGCTGGTGTATCTGGTCGTCGAAGAGTTCCGGCGCACCGAATCATGTGTAGTACCAGGGGAAATGGAGTCCCAGCGATGGGTTTGATCGATATCTGGCGCATTGTTCGACAGCGATGGCTGTTGATCGTGGCCGTGGTGCTGGTATGCACGGGGGCCGCGTGGGCCTATGCGACCACGGTGCCGAGCACGTACTCCGCGTCGAGTTCGATGTATGTGTCGATGGCGACCGGCACCTCGGTCAACGACTCGTATCAGGGCGGTCTGGCCGCTCAACAGCGCGTGCGGTCCTACCTCGACCTGGCGGCCTCGACCACGGTCGCGGCCAGGGTGGTCGACGAGAAGGGTTTGCAGATCACGCCGGAGCAGATGCGCGCGAAGATCACCGCCAGCTCACCGCCCGCGACCTCGGTGATCATGATCGCGGTGGAGGACTCCTCCCCCACCGGTGCCCGCGATCTCACCGATTCCGCGGTGTCGCAGTTCCGCAAACTCGTCGACGAGCTCGAGTCGATCCAGCGCGACGCCGCGCCCGCGGCCCGGGTCGCCGTGGTCGATCGCGCGCAGGTGCCCAGCACACCGCTGGGTCCGCAACCGGGCAGGTTCGTGCTGCTCGGGCTGATCGCGGGCCTGATGCTGGGTGCGGGTGCGGCGTTGCTGCGCGAACGCACCGACCGGTCGCTGCGCACACCCGACGCGGTCGCGCGCGCGCTGCCGGTTCCGGTGTTGGGCGTGATCGATGCGGGCAGGCCCGCGGCCGCGGGTGAGACGCGCCGGTTGCGCAGCCGCTTGCTGCAGCACGACCCGGCCAAGTCCGTGCAGTTGACGAGCCTGTCGCCGCGCTCGGAGCCCGATGTCGCGATGGCACTTGCCCGTTCGCTGGCCGACAGCGAACATCACGTGGTGCTCGTGGACGCCGATACCAGCGGCGGCGGCAGCTCCAAGTTCATCACCAGCGACAGCCCCGGGCTGGCCGCGGTATTGCGCGGCACCCTGCCGGTGGCCAAGGCGCTGACGCCGTGGTCGGAGACCGGGATCGCGTTCCTGCCGGTGGGTGCGTCGGATCAGCAGACCCCCGACCTGCTGGCCTCGGGTCGGTTCGCCGAACTGCTCACCGATCTGGCGTCGCGTTTCGACCATGTCATCGTGGAGACCGCGCCGGTCACCGTCGCCGCGGACGCGCTCGGCGTGGCACCCCTGTGCGACGCGACCGTGGGCGTGGTCGAACTGGGTGCGCTGTCGGGGCCCGGATTGCGTGGTGCGCTGGCGACGTTGGGCACCGCGAAACTCACCGGTGTGGTCGTGTACAGCAAGCCGTCGGCGGGGCTGACCCGATTCCTGGAGCGGCTGCCGGTATGAGCGAGGAGTCGGTAGGTCGTCGGCGGCTGCTGGCCGCCACTTTCGGTGCCGCGGCGGTGCTGCCGCTGGCCGCGGCGTGCGCCGCCGAGCCCGAACCCGGGGCGGAATTCCGCTCACCGCACGTCAGCGATACCCCCGCGGCCCGCAATGTGCGGGATTTCGGTGCCGTGGGCGACGGCAAGGCCGACGACACCGCGGCCATCGCCGCGGCCGCGGGCGCCAGAGATCGACCGGTGGTCCTGTACTTCCCCGCGGGCACCTATCGGGTCCGCTCCTGGCCCGAGATGCCCGACTACGCCACCGTTCTCGGCGACGGCGGCGATGCCAGCGTGATCTTCTGCGAAGACGACATCACGCTGATCCACCTGGACAAGCGCAGCCGGGTTCGGTTCTCCCGCATAGGTTTCTACCTCACCGGACCGCGCGCCACCTGTTTCGTGCTGTCGGAGTGCTTCCGCTGCTCGTTCGACGGGGTGGTGATCCGCGGTAATCACCTCAGCGACAACCACCCTCGGTACCTGGCCCAGCGCGGCGTGGTGCTGGACCGCAATACCGGCGGCACCGCGTTCATCAACTGCGATATCAACAATTTCGGCGTCGGCCTGGAAACGCAGTGCATCCAGAACTACGTCACCTCGTCGAAATTCACCAGCAATTACGTGGGCGTGCTCGGCACCGGCAACGACCACAATGCCGGTCTGGCACTGACCAATACCGAATTCGTGTCCGATCGTGATCCGCGCACCACCGACCGGCACATCCTGATCGACGGCGCGGCCAACGACTGGTGGCTGACCAATATCTGGTTCGAGGGCGCCGACATCGCGGTCTCGGTGGGCACCAAGGGCAAGGGCGGACCCGCCCAGTTCGGCATGGTCAACTGCAAGGTGGCGGCCCGCTCGGTCGGCATCGACCTGGTGTACTGCAGGCAGCCGTACCTGGCCAATGTGGTCTTCGACCAGGAATCCGACCGTCCCGCAACGGAATTGCGCATCGACCCCGCCGACTGCGCCGAGGGCACCGCGATCAACCTCATCTCCGGCACCGCCGACGATCTGCGGGCCGGCGTGTTCCCCGACGGGTGGCAGGTGATCGGGCGCAGCGGAATGCGCACCTCACGATTCACCGGCACGGTGATCACCAGGGCAGGCCAGGGCGACGCCGACCTGTTCCAGGCCCAGGGCAACGACGGCGCGGTGCGCTCGGCCGTATTGTCCAGTGGCGCTTGGTTATCCGATCACGCCGAAGCGGGTGTGGTGCTCAAGGATCCCGCGGGCGGGTTCTGGCGCCTGGTGGTCGGCACCGACGGGGCGTTGCGCACCGTGTCCATGGGCAAGCAACGGCCGCGACGATGAGCACGTCCTACGCTTCGGCGCGGATCGGACCGGTCCGCTTACACGGCGCGACCGTGCTGCTTCGCCCACCGAGGTTCGACGATTACGCGCAGTGGCGGCGGATTCGGCTGCGTGATCGCGCGATGCTGGAACCGTACTGGTTCAGCTCGCCGCTGTCGTGGGAGCAACGGCATACGCCCGCGAGCTGGGTGCACGAATGCCTCAGTGCGGCAGCCGAATCCGCGGCGGGTCGCCGGGTGGGCATGGTGCTCGAGATCGACGGACGGTTCGCCGGGCAGATCGAACTGGTCGGCATCGACCAGCACGCGCGGTCCGCGGAAATGAGCGTGTGGGTCGATACCGAGATCGGCCGCCGCGGGGTCACCGGCTACGCGGGGTCGATGCTGCTGGACTACGGGTTCGACACGGTCGGCCTGGAACGGATCACGGCTCCGATCGCGGTGACCAATGCCGATGCGCGCCGCGCGGTGCGCAAGCACTGGCAGTGCGAGGCGGTGATGACGCGGTACTTCGACGCGGGTGGTGCCAGGGTCGACCACGAATTGTGGGCGGTGACGCGGGATCGGATACCGCCGGGTGGGTTCGCGGCCGATTGGTTGGCGGGGTATCTGGCCGCGCATCCGGCATCGACGGCGACGGCGACGGCGACGGCGCACGATCTCGCGGCAGCGAGCGACCCGGGCAACTCGGGCAACTCGGGCAACTCGGTCGACAGGCACGACGCGACGTCCTCCGACGGGCACAACGCGCTGTCCTCCAACATGCGGGGCGCGCCGTCCTCCGACGCGAACGGCCCAGCGACCGACGACGGCAGCCGCACGATCGCCCGGTCGGTGATCCTGCGCGCCTTGGCCAGGCGTCTGATCGGCAGGTTGCGCCATGTCGCCGACCCGATCCACCGCTCGCAAACGGTCGCCTTACATGACGAAGAACGCGCGGTGACCGTACGCACCTGGCGCCGAACGGATTTCGCCGGCGACGTGGGCGCACCGCTACCACCCTCGACCCGCCGCCCCGCGATGCGATTGCGCACGATCCGGACGTGGTGGCAGTCCTTCACCGCATCCCGCGCGGGAATCCGCAGCGCGCACGGCCTGCTGTTCGCCGTCGAACACCGCGGCCGCTACGTCGGCTACTGCCGCCTGTTCGACCAGGACATGTTCGACCACAATGTCCGTGCGGCGGTAGAGGTTTCGCCGTCCAGCGACCCCGGCGTCGCGACCACCGCACTGCGCATGCTGATCACGTACGCCATCGAGCAACGCGGTATCTGGCGGGTCGCGTGCGCGATCCCCGCCACCGACGCGACCGCGGCGGCGGTAGCGCTGGCGGCCGGGTTGCGCCACGAGGGCACCCTGCACCGATTCCGTGGCAGCGACGGCACTTTCACCGATCACGACCTGTGGGCGTTGTGCACCGCACCAGATTCTGTCGACGCCGGAGGGGCACCCGCATGACCGAGCATCACGGTTTCGGCCGCAGCAACGACCTGCAGGACCGCCTGCACGACCTGGTCCCCGGCGGCGCCCACACCTACGCCCGCGGCGCCGACCAGTACCCCGAGGGCATGGCCCCGATCCTGGTGCGCGGCAACGGCGCTCACGTCTGGGACGCCGACGGCAATCGCTATGTCGAGTACGGGATGGGCTTGCGTGCGGTCACCCTCGGGCACGGGTACGCCCCGGTGCTGGCCGCGGTGACCGCCGCGATCGCCGACGGTGTCAGCTTCAGCAGGCCTACCGAGCTGGAATTGCTCGCCGCACAGGACTTCCTGGCGCTGGTGCCCGGCGCCGATATGGTGAAATTCGCCAAGAACGGCTCCGATGCCACCACCGCCGCGGTGCGCCTGGCCAGGGCGGTCACCGGCCGGACCACCGTCGCGATCTGCGATCAGCCGTTCTTCTCCGTGGACGACTGGTTCATCGGCACCACCGAGATGGCGGCGGGCATCCCGGCCGTGGACACGGTGAAATTCCCGTACAACGACCTCGACGCGCTGGCGGCTGCGCTGGCGCACGGCACCGTGGCCGCGGTGTTCATGGAAGCCGCGACCGCCATGGCCGAGCCACTGCCCGGATACCTGGAAGGTGTTCGCGCACTGTGTGATCGATATGGCACGCTGCTGGTGTTCGACGAGATGATCACCGGCTTCCGCTGGGCCGCGGGCGGTGCTCAGTCCGTCTACGGGGTGACACCGGACCTGTCGTGCTGGGGCAAGGCGATGGGCAACGGGTTTCCTTTGTCCGCGCTCGCGGGCAAGCGCGAGTACATGGAACGCGGCGGCCTGCGCACCGATGAGGATCGCGTGTTCCTGCTCTCGACCACCCACGGCCCCGAAACCTCCGCCCTGGCCGCGTTCCGCGCGGTGGTGCACGCCTATCGCACGCAGGACCCGGTGGCGCGCATGGAACAGGCCGGTCGCACCCTCGCCGACGGCGTCAACAAGATCGCCGCCGACCTCGGCATCGCCGATTTCCTCCAGGTGCGCGGCCGACCCTCCTGCCTGATCTACCGCACCCTCGACGCCGAAGGTGCACCGTCGCAAGCCTTTCGGACGCTGTTCATCCAGGAACTGCTGGTTCGCGGCGTACTGGGCCAGTCGTTCGTCACCTCCGCCGCCCACGACGACGACGCGATCGCGACCACGATCGCCGCCTGCGCCGAGGCGGCACAGGTCTACGCCCGCGCGATCGAGCGCGGCACCGTGCACGGGCTGCTACGCGGCCGCCCCGTCGCCCCCGCGCTGCGTCGCACCGCCGCACCCCGACAGATCGAAACGAGCACCCGCGCATGACCCGTGTCGCCATCGTCCACGAACGTTTCACCGAGTTCGGCGGCTCCGAGGCCGTGGTCGGCCAGTTCGTCGAAACCTGGCCGCAGGCACAGGTTTTCGCGCCGATCGTCGCCCCCGGCGGCGTGCGTGAACCCGTGCGCGATGTTCACGACACCTGGCTCAGCAAGGCCCACGACCTCACCGGCGGCAGGCACGCACCCCTGCTCCCCCTCGTGCCACGCGCACTACGCCGAATGCCGTTGCGCGACTTCGACGTTGTGGTGATCAGCCATCACGCGTTCGCCACCCAGGCCGCCCTGGCCACCGACGCACCCGTGGTCGCCTACGTGCACTCCCCCGCTCGCTGGGCGTGGGACCGCGAGTTCCGTGCCCAGGAAGCCGGCGGACGCGCGGGCCAACTCGCCCTGGGCGCCCTGGGCACGCTGGCTCGCCGGGGCGAACTGCGCGCCGCGCCGCGCCTGACGCACGTCATCGCCAACTCCCACGCCGTGGCGCAGCGCGTCACCGACTGGTGGGGACTGCCCGCGTCGGTGGTCAACCCGCCCGTGCAGGTCAGCCGCTTCACCCCCGACTCATCCGTGCCGCGTGAGGACTTCTTCCTGTACGCGGGCAGGCTTGTGCCGTACAAGCGCGCCGACCTGGCCATTCGCGCCGCCCAGCTGGCCGGGGTCCGCCTGGTCGTGCTGGGCGAGGGCCGCTTCCGCGCCCAACTCGACCAGATCGCGGGCCCGGAAACCACGTTCCTCGGCGCCACCTCCGGCGATCTGCTGCAGGACATGTACCGGCGCTGCCAGGCCCTGCTCATGCCCGGCATCGAGGATTTCGGCATCGTCCCGGTGGAAGCCATGGCCTGCGGCACCCCGGTGCTGGCTGTGGGCGCGGGTGGCGCCCTGGACACCGTGCGCCCCGGCGTCACCGGCGAATACGTGCCGGCCGGTTCCGATGACGAGGTCGTGGCGGCACTGGCGCAGGTGATGCGCGACTTCCGTTCGCAGACCTACGATCCCGCCAAGGTCCGCGATCACGCCATGACCTTCGCGCCGGAGGTGTTCCGCGCGAAGATGGCGGGAACCGTCAGCGACGTCCTGTCCGCACGGTAGCGACAAGTTGTCTGCAACTCGCGGTTACTGAAAGTATCTGTCACACATACCCTTTGACCTGCGACAACAGGTGACAAACCCCACACGGTCACAGACACCTGTGAGCTTGCCCGCTCAGGTTACTCACGAGTACGGTTGGTCACAGCCGAGACGACGATGTGCCCGGTTTCTTTCCAGCCATTGCGTGCTGGACCCGCGCCCTTGATACCGCATCCACCGCCGCATGCCGGATCACTGTTGCGCGACAACGTGTTACATGAGTTTCAGGAGGGGCGATGGTTTCCTACATCGTGACAGGCGGTACCGGATTTCTGGGTCGGCGTGTGGTGCGGGGGTTGCTCGCAGCCGATCCGACCGCGATCGTGCACGTGCTGGTTCGTGCGGAATCGCTGTCCAAGTTCACCGCGCACAACGCGGAAAATCCCGACGGCGACCGCGTCTTCGCACTGGTCGGCGACCTGACCGCCGACAACCTCGGCCTCGGTGACGGTGCCCCGCGCGCCGATCACGTGCTGCATCTGGGCGCGGTCTACGACATGACCGCCGACGAGGACACCGCCCACGCGGCCAATGTCGCGGGCACCCGTTCGGTGATCGAGCTGGCCCGCAGCCTCGACGCCACCCTGCACCACGTGTCCTCGGTGGCGGTGGCCGGTGATCATCGCGGCAAGTTCTTCGAGGAGGATTTCGACCTCGGCCAGAACCTGACCTCGCCGTATCACCGCACCAAGTTCGCGGCGGAGAAGCTGGTGCGCGAGGCCACCGATGTGCGCTGGCGGGTGTATCGCCCGGCGATCATCGTCGGCGATTCGCGTACCGGCGACATGGACAAGATCGACGGCCCCTACTACTTCTTCTCGGCGATCTCGGCGCTGGCCTCGCTGCCGTCGGAACTGCCACTGCCGCTTCCCGACCTGGGTAGCACCAATGTGGTGCCCGTCGACTACGTGGCCGACGCGATGGTCCGACTGGTGGGTCGAAAGGGCCTGGACGGGCGCACGTTCCACCTGGTCAACCCGCGTCCGCAGCCGTTCGGGGAGATCTACCACGCCCTGGCCGCCGCCGCCGGTGGACCCGTGGGCATCGGTACCGTGCCCGGCAGCGCCCGCGCACTGAACAGCCTCGGACATCTTCCCGGCGCACATGCGGTGCGCGACTTCCTGTTCGAGCAGGCGGGCATTCCCGCCGAGGTCGCCCCGCATGTCGGTTTCACCGCCGAGTTCGTCTCCGATTCCACGCAGGCGCAGCTGCCCGGCTTGTCCGTGCCCGCGTTCGGCACCTACGCGGATCGCCTGTGGGAGTACTGGCGCGCCAACCTCGACCCGAACCGTGGCCGACTGGCGCCGAACACGCCCCAGCTCGAGGGGCGCACCGTGCTCATCACCGGGGCTTCCTCTGGCATCGGCCTGGCCACCGCCCACGCCGTGGCCCGCCGCGGTGCCATCGTGCTGATGATCGCGCGTGGCATCGAAGACCTCACTGCCGCAGCGCAATCCGTGCGCGCCGAGGGCGGCACCGCGGTGGCCTACCAGTGCGACATCACCGACGCCGACGCGGTCGACCTGCTGGTGAAGACGGTGCTGACCGAACACGGTCACGTCGACTACCTGATCAACAACGCGGGCCGCTCCATCCGCCGCTCGGTGGCCAACTCCGTGGACCGCATGCACGACTTCGAACGCACCATGGCCGTGAACTACTTCGGTGCCGTCCGCCTGATCCTGGGTCTGCTGCCCTCGATGCGCGAACGCCACTTCGGCCACATCGTCAACATCTCCTCCATCGCCGTACAGACCAAGGTCCCCCGCTTCGCCGCCTACGCCGCGAGCAAGTCCGCCCTGGACAACTTCAGCGATATCGCCGCGGTCGAAAACCGTGGCGACGGAGTAACTTTCACCTCCATCCGCATGCCCCTGGTCCGCACCCCCATGATCGCCCCCACCGACATCTACCGCTCCCTACCCCTGCCCGACCCCGACCGAGCAGCCGAAGTAGTCGTCCGCGCCCTCCTGGAACGCCCCGACCGCATCGACACCCCCATGGGCACCTTCTCCCAGGCGATCGAAATGTTCCTCCCCGCACTCAAACGCGCCATCATGCACACCGGCTTCCGCCTGGTCGGCGAATCCACTGCCGCACAACGCAAACCGACCGACACACCAGTGCCCGTGGAACCGGTGGAACCCGCCGAACCCACCCGCAACGCCCTCACCGTCCTCGGCCCGGTCCTGGCACCCCTGATGGTGATGCCCGGCCCCGCCGCCCGAATGAGCCGAATGCTGCCCGGCGTCCACTGGTAACCACCCACGAACCGGCCGACCACAACATTCGTGGTCGGCCGGTTCGCGTGGCATCGACTCACAGTCGAGCGCTCACCTGGCCCGCAGCGGCGGCGAAGGCCCATTCGTAGGTGCCGTGGGCGGCGGGGAAGACTCCGCCCGCGCAGACCGGATCGCCTGCGGCGCAATAGTTTGCGGTGCGGTCGGCGTACAGGGGTGTGACCGTGCCGCCGACCAGTCGCATCGGGTCGCCGAACAACAGGACCGCGACCACCCGGTCGGACAGTTCCGGGGGCAAGGTCCATGCTCCGGGGACGGCCGCGGAGCCCAGAACCGCGTGGGTGACCACGGCGCCCTGGGAGTAGCCGACCAGCACGAAGCGTTGGTCGGGGCAGGCCGCCGCCTGGTGGAGCAGGTGGGTGGTCATTGCTCGGGTGCCATCGGCCATCGAGGACGGGACCAACAGATCCGCGGGGTATTCCACGCGGTGGGCGACGGTGTCCACCGGTAGTTGGGCGCTCAGCACAGCGTAGAGCGGGTCGCCGATCGCGGCTCCCAGGTAGCCGGGTTCTACTGTGCCGCGGGCGATTACGACATCGACGGTGGCGCAGTTCTGCGCCCATGCTGTCGATCCGTGGGACATCGCTGTCCCGATTCCCGCGGCCAGTAGCAACACCGACAGCGCTTGCGCTGTACGCCTTGCGACGATCCGAACTGCCTTCCGATAGGTCATGACGACCACCTGCTCACGCCGTTGTGAGGAATAGATAATGAGCCTTAGCTCACTGGTGGAATACCCGCTGACCTGCAACTACATGACACGTACTCGGCATCGACTGCGGCACGTTTGCGTCTCGGATCGCCTGCGGCACAACGCCGCCCATCAGATCAGTGCTTCTTGGACTTCTTCTTGTACTTGGGCTTGTCGTGGTCGGGCTCCCACTCGTACCCCGGGGTGCCGCGTTCGCAGTAGGAGTCGGCGACGTGCACGTCGCCCAGGTCGCGCTCACACCAGCGGGACTTCGAGCAGGAGGTGGCGCCCAGGCCCGCCACCACGGCGAGTGTGAGGACGGCGGCGGCGGTGCGGGTACGGACGTTCATGATCTCGGCTGAGCCTTTCATGTATGAAACATCGCTGGTCAGAGCGTTTTCCAGGACTTACCCCCGGCCCCCGACGAACCAATGCTACGTTCCAGGGCATGTCGAGCACTGTGCCAGAGCCCATCGAAGATTTCATCCCCGACGCCATTGTCGTCGGCGCGGGACTGGCGGGCCTGGTCGCCACGCACGAGTTGGTGCTGGCCGGGCGCAAGGTCCTGATGCTGGATCAGGAGAATCGCGCCAACCTCGGCGGGCAGGCGTTCTGGTCGCTGGGTGGTTTGTTCGTGGTCGACAGCCCCGAGCAGCGGCGCTTGGGCGTCAAGGACTCTTATGAACTGGCACTGCAGGATTGGCTGGGTTCGGCCGGTTTCGACCGCGAGGACGAGGACCGAATGGGTCGCGAGTGGGCCAAGGCCTACGTGCGGTTCGCCACCGATGAGAAGCGGGATTACCTGCACGCCTTGGGTTTGCGCTTCACTCCGTTAGTCGGCTGGGCCGAACGCGGCGGCGCATTGGCCGGCGGACACGGCAATTCGGTGCCGCGGTTCCATCTCACCTGGGGCACCGGCCCCGAAGTGCTGCGCGTGTTCCTCGAACCGGTCCTGCGCGGTGAGGCAAAAGGCCTGGTGCGCTTCGCCTTCCGGCACCGCGTCGACGAGCTGGTCGTCGAAGACGGCGCCGTCACCGGTGTCACCGGCAGCGTGCTGGCCGACTCCGACACCGACCGCGGCCAAGCATCGAACCGGGATGTGGTGGGCGAGTTCGCCTTCCGCGCTCCGGCGGTGATCGTGAGCTCGGGCGGTATCGGTCACGCGCACGACCTCATCCGCCGCAACTGGCCCACCGAACGTCTGGGCCCGTGCCCGGAAACGATGATCTCCGGCGTGCCCGCCTATGTCGACGGCCGCATGCTCGGCATCTCCGAGCAGGCCGGCGCCTCACTGGTCAACCGGGACCGCATGTGGCACTACACCGAGGGCATCAACAACTGGGATCCGATCTGGCCCGATCACGCCATCCGCATCATCCCCGGCCCGTCCTCGCTGTGGTTCGATGCGAACGGAAAGCGTTTGCCCGCACCGTGTTTCCCCGGTTTCGACACCAACGAGACCATGCGCCAGATCCTGTCCACCGGCTACGACTATTCGTGGTTCGTGCTCAACCAGTCGATCATCGAGAAGGAATTCGCCCTGTCGGGTTCGGAGCAGAACCCTGATATCACCGGCAAGGATTTGAAGTTCACGGTGCGCAGCAGGCTCGCCAAGGGCGCACCGGGGCCCGTGGAGGCGTTCAAGCAGCACGGTGTGGACTTCGTGGTCGCCGATTCGCTGGCCGAACTCGTGGACGGCATGAACGAGATCGCGCGCGGACCGAAACTGGACGTGGCCACCCTGGAACAGCAGATCGTGGCCCGCGACCGCGAGACCACCAATTCCTACTCCAAGGACGCGCAGGTCACCGCGATCAACAACGCGCGCAAGTTCGTCGGCGACAAGATCCGTGTGGTGAAACCGCACCGCGTTCTCGACCCCGCGCACGGCCCGCTCATCGCGGTGCGCCTGAACGTGCTGACCCGCAAGACCCTGGGCGGCCTGCAGACCGACCTGGACTCGCAGGTGCTGCGCCCCGACGGTTCGGTGTTCCCCGGGCTGTATGCCGCCGGTGAGGTCGCCGGGTTCGGCGGCGGCGGCGTGCACGGCTACAACGCCCTGGAGGGCACGTTCCTGGGCGGGTGCATCTTCTCGGGTCGCGCGGCCGGTCGGGCGATCGCGCGGCGCACGTCCTAGTGCGAGTGCCGAGGGGTCAGGGAACGCGCGGCTTCCTTGGCCACCTCGGCCAGCGCGCGGGCCAGGCGTGCGGTGTCCAGTGCGGTGCGTTCGCCGTGGACCGTACCCGACAGCGAGATCGCCGCCACCGCGACGCCACGTCCCCGGATCGGCACCGCCACGCACCCCACGCCCGGTAGCGCCTCCTCGGTGTCCACGGCCACGCCCTGCCGGTTGCGGATGCGGGCGAGCTCGCGATGCAGTTCGCCCCGGTCCACGATCGTGCGCGCGGTGCGTGCCACGGCGTTGCCGCGCAGACAGGCTTCCGCGATCCCGGGTTCCAGCGTGGCCAGCAGCGCCTTGCCCACCGCGGTGGAATGCGCCGGTAGTCGCCCGCCGACCCGTGTGGGAATGACGACCCGCCCGCGCCCGCCCGAACGATCCAGGAACAGCACCTCGCGCCCGTCCAGCACGGCAAGATGCCCGACCAGCCCGGTCCGCTGGCTCAGCTCGTACAGCATCGGCCCCACCACTTCGCGCAGCTCGTTCTGCTCCGCGGCCAGCCCGCCCAGTTCCAGCACCCGCAGACCGAGCCGATAACCGCCGGGAGTGTGGGCCAGCCAGCGCAGCCGGATCATCTGGTCGAGAATGCGGTGCACGGTCGAACGCGGCAGCCCGGTGCGTTCGGCCAGGCCCAGCAGCGTCAGCGAGGGGGTGGTGGCGTCGAACGCGTCGAGAATCAGCGTCATCCGCTCGATCATCGACGTCGGCGGCGCCCCGGCCGCCCGATCCGATCCGGTCCACAGATCTTCCGGCGCCGGTTCGGTCACGATCTCGACCGTCATTGATCCAACCTCCACAGTGCGTAGCGGTAACAGACTAGAGCCGTCAGCTCCGCTTACGCACTATTTCGCCTCGATCAGGCCATGACCCTGTTGGGAGGTGTCACCAGCAGCGGTCGGCGCACGATCGGCGCGAGGGCCGCCGCGATCTCCCCCACGGCCTTCGCGGGCGCGCAGTCGGGGTCGGTGTGGACGAACGGCGCGCCGTCGTCGCCTGCCGCGCACACGGCCGGGTCGAACGGGATGCGGCCGAGCACGGGGCAGTGGGTGTCGAGCAGGCCGCTGAGCGCGCGACTCACCGCTGTGGCCCCGCCGGCGCCGAACGGTGTGTGCCGGGTGCCGTCGGGGGTGTCGTACCAGGACATGTTCTCGATGATGCCCGCCACCCGCTGGCCCGTCTGCGCGGCGACGGCGCCCGCGCGTTCGGCGATGCGGGCGGCGGTGCGCTGCGGGGTGGTGACCACGAGAAGTTGTGCGGCGGGCAGTAATTGGGCCAGTGAGATCGCGATGTCGCCGGTGCCGGGCGGCATGTCGATGAGCAGGATGTCGAGCTCACCCCAGTAGACGTCGTTGACGAATTGTTGCAGTGCGCGGTGCAGCATCGGCCCGCGCCACACGACGGGGGCATTGCCCTCCACGAACATGCCGATCGAGATGACCCGGATGCCGAAAGCGATGGGCGGCATCATCATCGACTCCACCAGCGTCGGTGTTTCGGTGATGCCGAGCATCGCGGGCACCGAGTGACCGTGGACGTCGGCGTCCATGATGCCCACGCGCAACCCACGCCGGGCCAGGGCAACGGCCAGATTCACCGTGACACTGGACTTTCCGACGCCACCTTTGCCCGACACCACGCAGTAGACCTTCGTCGGCGAATCAGGTTGCGCCAGTGCGGAAACGGCTTCGGGCCCGCAGAGTTGGACGCGCAGGTCACGGCGCTGTTCGTCGGTCATCACGCCGAAGTCGATATCGACCCCGGTGACGCCGGGCACTGCGGTGACCGCTTCTCGGATGTCGTTGCCGATCTTGGTCCGCAGCGGACAGCCCGCGATCGTGAGCAGAATCCGTACCGCGACCTGACCTTGCGTGCCGATGGTGATGGTCTCGACCATGTTCAATTCGGTGATGGGACGGCCGATTTCGGGGTCGTCGACGCCGGCCAGGGCGGTCGTGATCTGGGTTTCGGTGGGCATGTTCTGTTCCTTACTGAGCCATGCTGGCGTGCAGCATGTCCGCGCGTTCGACGACCTTGACTCGTTCGCGTCCCTGGGGTGTGCCGAGCGCGCGTTCGTGGGCGTCGAGTCGATGCCAGCCCTCCCAGGTGGTGAAGGGAATGCCTGCGCCGGTGAGGAATTCGATCACCGCGTCGGGGTCCGGTCGGGGTGCCGGGGTCAGGCGGTCGCGGTCGGCGAGCAGGCAGGCGACGGTTTCGTTGGCGTCGCCTTTGGTGTGGCCGATGAGGCCGACGGGGCCGCGTTTGATCCAACCGGTGACGTACACGCCTGCTAGGTACCTGGCGGACTCACGCGCTTTCGGGTCGATGAGCGCCCGTCCGGCTTCGTTGGGGATGGTGCCTGTGCGGTCGTCGAACGGGATGTCGGCGATGTCTTCGGAGCGGTAGCCGACGGCGCGGTAGACGGCCTGCACCGGCCAGTCCCGGTATGCGCCGGTGCCGTGCACGTTTCCGGTGCCGTCGAGCTGCGTGCGCTCGGTGCGCAATCCGACGACCGTGCCGTTGTCGCCCAGTACCTCGCACGGCGATTCGAAGAAGTGCAGGAACAGCTTGTGCGGGCGATCGCCGTGATCGCGAATGGCCCACTGCTCCAGGGTGTTCGCGACCATGTCGACCTGCTTGGAGTTACGGCGCGCGGCCTCGGAGCCCTCGTCGTAATCGATGTCTTCGGGGTTGACGATGACCTCGATGGTGGGCGAGTGGTCCAGTTCGCGCAGCTCGAGCGGGGTGAACTTGGCCTGTGCGGGACCGCGACGACCGAACACGTGGACCTCGAGGGCTTTGTTGCCCTTGAGGCCTTCGTAAACGTTCGGCGGGATCTCGGTGGCCAGCAGCTCGTCGCCGGTCTTGGCCAGCACCCGCGCCACGTCCAGCGCGACGTTGCCCACGCCCAGAACTGCGACCTTCTCGGCATCCAAGGGCCAGGTGCGCGGCACGTCGGGGTGGCCGTCGTACCAGGACACGAAGTCCGCGGCACCGAAGGAACCGTCGAGTTCGATGCCGGGGATGTCCAGCGCACGGTCGGCGTTGGCGCCGGTGGAGAAGATCACCGCGTCGTAGAACTGGCGCAGGTCATCGAGGGTGATATCGGTGCCGTAGTCGATATTGCCCAGCAGCCGCACCTGGTCCTTGTCCAAGACCTTGTGCAGGGCGGTGATGATGCCCTTGATGCGCGGGTGGTCCGGTGCCACGCCGTAGCGGATGAGACCGAAGGGAGCGGGCATGCGCTCGTAGAGGTCGATGCTCACGCCTTCCGGTAGCGAGGACTTCATCAGGGCGTCGGCGGCGTAGATACCGGCGGGCCCGGCACCGATAATCGCCACCCGCAGTGGGCCTTTCACTTCTCGTACCCTGCGACGAACGGCGTGTCTACGCCGAGATCACCGACCGCGTCCGCGCTGCCCGGCGAACCGAGCGCACTGGCGCGGCCGGGCAGCGGGATGTGGAAGAACTCGGCGTTGGTGGCGACGAACCCTTCCTGGCCGGCCGGGATGTCGGTATCGAGGTAGATCGCCTCCACCGGGCACACCGGTTCGCACGCACCACAATCCACGCATTCGGTGGGGTGGATGTAGGCCATCCGATCACCGGTGTAGATGCAGTCGACCGGACATTCCTCCACGCAGGCGCGGTCCATGATGTCCACGCACGCGGCGCCGATGACGAAGGTCATGGCTGTAACTCCTTCTCGTTCGGCTCGCCGAGGGCGGCGAGGATTTCGTAACGCAGACGGGCGAATTCGGGTTCGAACCTGGCACCGGGCGCACGCGGCGAGTCGATCTCGATGACCCGTTGGATGCGGGCGGGTCGCGGGGTCAGCAGCACGATCCGGTCGGCCAGCAGCAGCGCCTCGTCGACATCGTGGGTCACGAACAGCACCGTGGTCTGTCGTTGCTGCCACACCGAGATCAGCAGTCGTTGCATGTCGGCGCGGGTCTGCGCGTCCAGCGCGCCGAACGGTTCGTCCATCAGCAGCACTCGTGGTTGTGCGGCCAAGGTCCGCGCCAACTGCACCCGCTGACGCATTCCGCCCGACAGTGCGCCGGGCAGGTGATCACCGAAGTCGGTGAGCCCCACCAGGTTCAGCAGTTCCTGGGCTTCGGTGCGACGGTTGCGACGTGACACCCCACGCAGTTTCAGCGCGAACTCGACATTGCGTCGGGCCGTGCGCCACGGCAGCAGCGCGTCTTCTTGGAACACCATCGAGCAGTGTTGTTCCGAGGGCCCGCCGTCGACGGTGACCGTCCCACCGATGGGTGGCAGCAACCCCGCCATCGCGCGCAGCACCGTGGATTTGCCGCAGCCCGAGGGGCCCAGCAGCACCACGATCTGGCCCGCGTCGATGTCGAGATCCACTTCCGCGGCGAGACTTTCGCCGTAGGCGATGCGTA
This sequence comes from Nocardia sp. NPDC058640, assembly GCF_042716995.1. Lineage (NCBI taxonomy): Bacteria > Bacillati > Actinomycetota > Actinomycetes > Mycobacteriales > Nocardiaceae > Nocardia > Nocardia sp. NPDC058640. The sequence continues at coordinate 196,765 of NZ_JBHXRG010000005.1, read as the reverse complement.
GTCCGTGCAGCCGCACCGCGGCGCCGGCGCTCATCGCTGCGCCCTGGGCAGCCACCGGTTGACCCGGCGCCCGGCCAGTTCCACCAGCCAGGCGGTGAACCACCCGAGCAACCCGATGGTGAGCATCCCGACGATCACCCCCGGATAATCCAGGAGCCCGTAGGACTGCCAGGTGAAGTACCCGATCCCGAACTGTCCCGAGATCATCTCCGCGCTGATCACGCAGATCCAGGCCACACCCATGGCCACCGACAGGCCGGAGAAGATGCCGGGCAGCGCACCCGGTAGCGCGATGTGGAACAGGATGTCGCGTCGACGCGCACCGAGGGTGTGCGCCGCCTCTTCCCAGACTTTGGGTAGTGCGTGCATGGCGTGGATGGTGCTCACCGCGACCGGGAAGAACGCGGCGAAGAAGGTGATGAACACGATGCCCTGTTCACCGGTCGGGAACAACAGAATGGCCAGTGGCACCAGCGCGATCGCGGGAATCGGCCGGAACACTTCGAGCACGGGACGCACCAGCGCACTGACCACCGCGGAGCGGCCGACGGCCATGCCGATGAGCACACCCGATACCGTGGCCAGGCCGAAGCCGATCAGGATGCGCCGGGTGCTGGAGAAGATGTCGCGGTAGTAGGTCGACGCACCGATCTGGGTGCTGAAGGAATCGAATACCTGTGCCGGCGTGGGGATCTTGTCGAACCGTAGCCAGAACACGACCTGGTTCGTGGTGAGCAGGTACCAGGCCAGCAGCAGTGCCGCCAACGGCACCGCGGTCAGCGCGGCTTTGCGCACCTTGCGCGGCACGGTGAACCGGGTAGCCGTTTTCGGTAGTGGCACAGTGCTTTCGGGCGCCGCGACGGGTGCGGCGAGGGGTTTGACGGAAAGGGTCATGGTGAGCCTCCTGGTCTCACGTGACGGATCTAGCGGGCCTTCAGTGCTGCGGAATAGTCGATGACCGTGGCGCCCGGATGGGCGGTGGCGTACTGCTGTGCGGCGGCGCCGGTGGCGAAGGGCAGCAACCGATCGTCGGATCCGGCGGCGGGATCGCTGACCCAGGTCGCGGTGGCGGCGAACAGCCTTGTGCCGGTGGCGAAGTCGGGCACGTACGCGGCGCGCACGGTGGTGCCGGTGGCCGCGATCTGCCGCAGCAGGCAGGTCGGGGTCTTGGCGACGGCGGTCTTCGGACTGTCGGCGAACCACACTTCCGAGGCGGAGGCCAAGCCGTCGACCCCTCCCCCGCAGGTGGCATCGGTGCCGGTCAGCGGGGCGGGTGCGGCCACCGAGGCGCTGACGGCGTCGTAGTCGACGCCGTACACGGTGCGGATGTAGCGGTCGTCGACGAATTCGCCTAGATCCAGATCCGACAGTGCGCCAAGGCTTTTCAGGAACGGCAGCAGCTTTCCCAGTGCGTCGACCTGTTGGGTTTTGATCGTCGGATCGAAACTCACCAGCCCGTTCGGCCCGTTGTAGAGGTACACGACCTCGGCGGGCAACCCGGTGATCTCGGCGACCCGCAGGGCGGCTTCGAGGGGGTTCTGGTTGAGATAGTCGGTGGTCTTGCGCACCGCGGTGAGGAACGCGGTGACCACATCGGGGTTCTCGGTGCCGAACCGTTCGCCGGCGACCACCGCGTGGAAGGTCGGAATGCCCGCGCTCCCACCGTCATACAGCAGTTTGGCCTTGCCGTCGTAGACCAGTTTCTGCGGCCACGGCACGAACTGCGCCAGCGCGGCCACCTGGTCACCCTGCAGGGCCGAAGCACCGACGGCGGGATCCTGACCGAGCAGTTTCACGTCCTCGAGGGTCATCCCGGCGGCCGACAGCCCGGTGGCGAGCATGCCGTGCGCGGCCGACCCGACGCTGGTGGACACGATCTCGCCGCGCAGGTCCGCGATGGTGGACGCCGTCGAATTCGTCGGCACCACAATCTGATTCAGCGAACCGCGCAGGTTGTAGCCGGTGACGGCGATCAGTTCGGACTTCACATCGGCGTGATCGCGGGTCTTGGAACCGTTGACCAGGATCGGGGCGTCGCCCATGGAACCGATGTCGACCTGGCCGGCCAGCATCTGCGCGGTCAGCGGCGGGCCCGCGGCGAAGTCCTTCCACTCCACCTTGTAGGTCAGGCCCTTGGCCTTGCCGAGCTCGGCCAGTTCGGCCTCGAAAGTGCCGCGATCGCGCAGCAGGGTGCCCGCGGTGACGGTATTGATGGTCTTGGACTGGTAGCCGATATTGACAGTGACGGTCTTGCCGTCGTCGCCGGCGCCGCAGCCGGTGGCCAGCGCGGCGACCGTGGCGGCACCCAGCAGCAGTGCGGGAATTCGGATGCTCATGACGGCTCTCTCAACGCAACAGGAACGGAATGTTCACGGTGACGGCGCCGACCGGGCACCGCGCGGCACACGGCCCGCAGTACCAGCACTCGTCCACGTGCATGTAGGCCTTGCCCGAATCCGGGTGGATGGCAAGCGAATCCAGCGGACACATGTCCACACACAGCGTGCAGCCGTCGATACACTTGGCCTCGTCGACCGTGACGGGGACATCGAGACGAGCATTGACCAGGGCCATCAGAGTTCCTTTCCAGAGTTGGCGATGCCGATGCGGGCGAAGGCACGGACGTCGGCGTCCGGGTCTTCGAGCGCGGCCTGCAGCGCCGAGGTGATGTCGCGTCGCTGCGCGATCCGTTCGGCCAGGCCGCGCACCGCGGCCTTGCGAACGTCGAGGTTGGGATCGGAGACCGCCGACAGCAGCGGTGCCGCGGCGAGTTCGGGGTCGGCGGCGGCCAGGGCGATCGCGGCCGCCTGCCTGACCTGCCAGGCGGGGTCGGTGATGGCCGCGGTCGCGGTGGTGGCGGCCTGTTCGTCGCAGCCGGTGCCCGCCAAGCTCGACAGGGCGGCGGCGCGGACCAGGGGTTGCGGGTCGGTGGCCAGCACGAGCAGGGTCACCGCGCCGCGTGGATCACCGATAGCCGCAATGCCTTTCGCGACGCCGATGCGCACGTTCTGGTCTTCGTCGGCGGCAGCTACGGCGAGTTCGTCGAGTGCGTCGACCGAGGTCAGACCACCGACCACCGTGCGCCGCACCGCGACATTCGGGTCGGCCAGCCATGTCGTGAGTTCGTCGGCACCCACTCGACGGTGTCGCCACAGCGCCTCGATCGCTGCCGAGCGCACTGCCGGTTCGGATGCGGTAACGCCATGACGCAGTGCCGCATCGAATTCCGGGCCTGGGACCAGCACTTCGAGCAGCTCGGTGAGGAACCCGATCGCGGTGTGGCGAACGTCGACATCCGGGTCGGCCAGAGCTGTGGCGAAGATCGGTGCCGCCTGCGCCCACGCGTCGGTGGTCTCGCTGAGCACCGACAGCGCGGTGCGGCGAACCTCCGGGTCCGGGTCGGTCAGGAATTCGGTGAGTTCGTCCAGTTCCGGGCATTCGTCGGCCAGGTCGAGCAGGGCAAGCAGGCGCGCGCTCATCGTGCACCCCACGCACCGACGAGTTCGGGAGCGGCCACATCGGCGACACCGTCGGGCCGCACGAAGCCGGGCACCGGCACGATGTAGGGCGCCACGGGCCTGGTCTTGAACTCCATGGCGCCGCCGGCGCCGCGATAGAGGTTGAGGTGACAGAACCACTCGGCATCGTTGGTGGCGGGCCAGTCCGCGCGCTGATGGTAAAGGCCCCAACGACTTTCGGTTCGTCGCAAAGATGCCCTGGCTGCCATTTCCGCGCAATCCCTGATGAAGGTGACTTCCGCGCAGCGCATGAGTTCGTGCGGCGTGTGTCCACCCATCGCGGCGATGTCGGCGTTCATCCGTTCGAACGCTTCCACGCCCAGCGTCAGGTACGACTGCGCCTTGGGCGGTTGCAGGTAGTCGTTGACGAAGCGGCGCAGCTTGTATTCGACCTGGGTTTGCGGCGGGCCGTCGGGGTTGCGCAGCGGGCGGTAGATCAGCTCGTGCGCGGCTTCGATCTGGTCGGCCGGCAGCTCCGGATGTGCTGCGCCACGGGCGAATTCGCTGGCGTGCTCACCGGCGATATCGCCGTACACGAACGCGCCGATCATGTAGTTGTGCGGCACCAACGCCATGTCGCCCGCGGCGTAGAGGCCGGGCACGGTGGTCGCGGCGTGTTCGTCGACCCACACTCCCGACGCGGAATGTCCACTGCACAAACCGATTTCGGAGATGTGCATTTCGATGTCGCTGGTACGGTAGTCGGTGCCGCGCCCTTCGTGGAAGGTGCCACGGGTGGGGCGTTCGGTGGTGTGCAGGATGCCTTCGATCTCGCGGATCGTGGCGTCGGGCAGGTGGCTCAGTTTCAGGTAGATCGGCCCGCGCGCACTGTCGAGTTCGGACTTGACCTCCGCCATCATCTGACCGGACCAGTAGTCGCAGTCCACGAACCGGTTGCCTTCGGAGTTGACGGTGTAACCGCCGAACGGATTGGCCACATAGGCGCACGCGGGACCGTTGTAGTCCTTGATCAGCGGATTGATCTGGAAACACTCGATGCCCGACAGTTCCGCGCCCGCGTGGTACGCCATGGCATAGCCGTCGCCGGCGTTGGTGGGGTTCTCGTAGGTGCCGTAGAGATAACCCGAGGCGGGCAGGCCCAGTCGTCCACACGCGCCCGCCGCCAGGATCACCGCACCGGCCGAGATGGTGACGAATTCGCCGGTGCGCGTGTCGAATCCGACCGCGCCGACCGCGCGGCCGTCGACGGTGAGCACCCGCACCGGCATCACCCGGTTGTTGATGGTCACCTTGGATCGGACATCACGAGCGCGCAGGGTGCGGTAGAGCACCTTCTTCACATCGCGACCCTCCGGCATCGGCAGGACATACGAGCCGGAGCGGTGCACCTTCCGCACCGCGTATTCGCCGTGCTCGTCCTTCTCGAACTTCACGCCGTAGTTCTCGAGACGCTGCACCATCTCGAAACCCCGTGTGGCGGTTTCGTAGACGGTGCGCTGGTTCACGATGCCGTCGTTGGCCACGGTGATGTCGGCGACGTAGTCCTCGGGACTTGCCTTGCCCGGCACGACCGCGTTGTTCACGCCGTCCATGCCCATGGCCAGCGCGCCGGAGTGCCGCACGTGGGCCTTTTCCAGCAGCAGCACGTTCGCGCCGTGGCGGGCGGCGGTCAGCGCGGCCATGGTGCCCGCGGTGCCGCCGCCGACGATCAGGACGTCGCAGACCAGTTCTCGCCGGTCGGTCAGCGGTGGAATCTGCATGGGGATCAACCCCTTTCGTTGTTGTCGCGGGTGCGCCGCGAAGTCACCGGGACGCGATCCAGTCGCCCGGACAGGGAGAACCGGTCGCCGCGATAGCGGATGTATTCCAGATCCACGGGTCGACCGGAATCGGTGTAGGTGAGCCGTTCCAGGAACAGCAGCGGGGAGCCGGCGCGCACCTGCAGCAGGCCCGCGACCGTGGGGTCGGCGGCGACCGCCTCGATCGCGACCGCGGCGGAGCCCAGCGGCAGACCGAGTTCGGCTTCCAACAGGCCGAACACGTCGCAGCCGGTGAGGTCTTTGTCCAGCAGCGGAATGCCGATGTCGGCGGTGAGGTAGCTGGCATCCAGCGACAGCGGGGTGCCGTCGAGGTAGCGCACGCGTTCCAGCGCGACCACGGGGTCGCCGGGGGCGAGCTCGAGCCGTTCGGCGACCAACGGCGTGGCGGGCACGACCTCGGCGAGCAGGACCTGGTTCACCACCCGGTCGCTGCTGGTTTCGAAGGTTTCGGCCAGGCCACGCAGGCGGTCCAGACCCTGCACTGCTTTGTCGGCGACCACGAACGTGCCGGCACCGGGGACCCGGTCGATCAGGCCTTCGTCGCGCAGCAGGGTCAGTGCGTCGCGGACGATATTGCGGCTGGTGGCGAAGTCGGCGGCGAGCAGGGCTTCGGCGGGCAGTGCGCGGTTGCCGTAGACGCCGCTGCGGATGCGGGCGCGCAGGATGTCGCGGATGCGCCGGGCCGGTGCGCTGCGTCGGCCCGAACCCGGATCGGGAGGCCGGGGCCTGGCCGAGGAGGAAGTGGCTGTCATGCGGCAAATGCTGCGAACGTCGCGTTACAAGGGACGTTTCGGGCAATTACCGGATGGTTACGCCAGTTCCGGGCTTTCCGGCAAGCCCTCTACCTGCGGTGATACCGACGGTCCCGGTAGTCCCACCACTGCGCCTCTGGCGTTTTCCAGGCGCGCGGCCCGTTCGACGAGTAGTTCGCCCGGTCCCGACGGTGGGGTGTTGCGGCGCCAGATCGCGCGGAATTTGCGGGTCAGGCGGGCGGCGTCGGCGCAGGGGACCTGGACCAGGGTGCCGGTTGCCAGGTCTGGTGCCGCGATCAGACGGCTCAGGACGGCGGGGGCCATTCCTGTTCTCGCGGCGGCCACGATCGCGCCGGTCGAGCCCAGTTCGGCGGCGGGGTCCGCGGGTGGGGCCGCAGTGGCCAGTAGGTCCCAGACGGTGTCGCGGGTGCCCGAGCCGGGTTCGCGCCACAGCAGGGCCGTGTCGGCCAGTTCTCGGAGTGTGATCGGCGTTTTCCGTTGTGCCCAGGGATGATTCGGTGCCACGACCACGACCAGGTCGTCGGCGCCGAGTACTCGGCTGCCGAGGCCGGCCGGTGGATGTGGGCCTTCTACGAAGCCCAAGTCGGCGGTCCCGTCTCTGACCAGCCCGGCCACCTGCGTGGAGTTCTCGACTTCCAGCGAGATCACCACTTCGGGATGGTCGGTGCGCAGGGCGGCGAGCCAGTGCGGAATCCGGTGGTCGGCAATGGTTTTCGAGGCAGCGATGCGTAGGCGTGGGGCCTGCGCGGTGCGGAGTCTGGCGACATCGTCCACGAGATCTTTGACCGCCGACAGGACCGTGCGCGCGTGCGCGACCACCGCGCGGCCCGCATCGGTGAGTTCGGAGCCGGTCGGGCCACGATCGAGCAGCTTCACGTGCATCCGGCGTTCCAGGGCGCTGATCCGCATACTCGCGGCGGGCTGACTGACCCCGTGCCTGCGGGCAGCGGCGCCCAGGCTGCCCAGTTCGGCCACCGACACGAGCAGGTCGAGGACCTCCAAGTCGGGCGTTCCGGGTGGCAGGGTCATGCGCTGATTATGGGTCAAGCATCGTGAATGCGATCGTGGTGGAGCTTCTTGGCGATGCTGTAGACGGCGAAGACCGGCTTCAGCGGCATCCATTCACCGAAGCGGTAGTCGCGGCCGCGCACCAGGCGGGACGCCAGTTCCGGGCTCTGGTCGGCGAGGAATTGCCGGGCGATCTCGGCGTGCGTGGGCAGCGAGACAATCTTGATCCGGTCGACGTCTTTCAGGAACGGGATCGCGAAAGCGATGTTCTCCCAAGTGGATCGGCTCGACTCCTCCAGCACGAGTTCACCGTCGTACCCACACTCTTGCGTGGCATAGGCAGCCATCAACGACGCCTCGGACCGCGTTCCGGCGCACGCCCCACCGCACACCACCAGCCGAGTCTGCGACGCCATCGGATCCATGGATCGCAACCCAGCACGCACCCGCCACCTGTTCATGGCATTGGCCCGCGGCCCCGCATCGCGGTAACCCAGCACCACGACAGCCTCGGAGCCAGTGTTCCCGGTCCCGAGACTGCGACGCGAGGCCCGCCAATTCGCCCACTCACCCCACAGCAGGACACCGAGACCGGCGGCGATGGCGAGACGAGTCCGTTTCCGCACCTGTCCAGCAAACCACGGACCCACCCGGCTTTCCCACCCGTTCCTGATCATGATCCGCCGGATTTCCAGCATCAGACCGGCGTAATCACCCAAAACGTCGCCAAAAAGTCAGAAAACTGACTTTCGAGCCGCCGATTGTACGATTACGCCGGTTCCCCTCCGCCGTGGCGGCCTGCACATAAGCCACACTTATGGGTACCCGGTGAATCGGCCTCTACCTGGACATCCGCCGCCCGGCGAAGGTGGAGAGGTGAACCGCGCTCGAACTCTCGCCCCCGGCCTGACCCTCGCCCTGCTCATCGCCGCCGCCGCAACACCGGCAGGCAAGGCGTTGCCGATGGTCGGCGCTCCGGTGCTGGCACTGGGTGCGGGAGCGGCGGCCGGCATGGTGTTGCGGCGCAGTCCGAGCACGGTTTTCGAACCCGGCCTCGATGTCGCACGGCAACGGCTACTCGGCCTCGCCATCGTGCTGCTCGGCCTCGGCCTGCCGCTGGGGTCGGTCGTGGCCGTGGGACGCGAGACGGCTGTGGTGCTGATCGGGACGCTGGTCGTCGGCGGTGTCGCGGCGTTCTTCGTCGGACGGATGCTGGCGGTGGACAAGGAATCGGCGACGCTGATCGCCGTGGGCACGACCATCTGCGGGGCCTCCGCGATCGCCGCCGCCACCGCGGTACTGCGCCCCGACAAGCAACGCGTGGCCTACGCGCTGGGCACCATCTTCATCTTCAATGTGACTGCGGTACTGGTCTATCCGCCGCTGGGCCGCGCGCTGGGCCTGTCGCAGGAGGCTTTCGGACTGTGGGCGGGCACCGCGATCAACGACACATCGTCGGTCCTGGCCGCGGGCGTCATCTTCGGAGCCGGCGCGGCACATTTCGCGGTAATCGTGAAGATGGTCCGCAGCCTCGCCATCATCCCCCTCTGCATCGGCCTGCACGCCGGCCGCCGTCACCTCGCCGAGCGGGCCGACACACCCACGGCATCGCTGCGCCAGGCGGTCCCCCTCTTCGTCATCCTGTTCCTCGCCGCCTCGCTCATCGCGAGCCTGAACATCCTGCCCACCTGGCTCACCGAATCCCTCACCACCACCAGCAGCTGGCTGATCGCCACCGTCCTCGCCGCCATCGGCACCTCCCTCACCCTCGCCCGCCTCCGCACCGCAGGCCCGCGCCCCCTCATCCTGGGCGGCACACTCGGCCTGATCCTGGGACTCACCAGCCTCGCGCTGATGTCCCTCACCGGGTGGTTATGACGGATCGCCGTCCGCCTTCGCGGTCAGCTCACCGAATTCCTTCTCGACCTCATGCGGCTTGCCGTTCCCGTACACCACCGCCGAAGACAGCGGCGTTCGAACCACACGCACCCCGAATCGCGCGGCACCGTCTGTGCGGCCACCGCCCGCAGCCTGCTAAACCAATTCGACCTCGTCGAAACCAACGGTCAGCTTGTGCCGCCGCTCGCGCAGCACATTCCCTTCGCGATGAACGGTCCCCTCCCCGAACTCGATGCGCAACTGTGCACGGCGAGTGTCGACCTCACGGACAACCCCGCAGATGCCGCTGAACGGACCTGCCGGGAAGTACACGACGTCGCCCGGTCCATATTCGGTAAGCCCCACGGCGACACTGTAATCCACGTCATCGTGGATCGTCGGTGTGTATCGAGCCGGGCGTAGGGCGCACTGGTTCGTAGAGGTTCTGCGCGATCTCCAGGTCGATGTTGTCGAGATCGAGGAAGTGGGCACACTGCCACCTCTGCGACCTTCGTGCCTGCTTGTTCGCCGTCACCGACCAGGGCGGATAAACCCGGAATCCGCGCTTTCCACCACCGCCGGCGACGGACACGATCCCGTGCTCGGCGAGTGCGGTTTTCGGGAACACGAACTGGCCGAAACGCGCTTCCTCACGGACGGTGATCACCAACAGATCGGCACCGCTTTCGGCCGCGAGCGGCACCGTCGAACCGTCCACGGCCCGCCGCCACACCGAGACGAACAAGCCCACCTTCGTGGGCGTCAGCTTCCCCACCCGGAATCGAACCGATCCGCGTCCGACCTCGGCCACGCACGCGCCGTACTCGGCGTTCTCCGATTCGGGGATCGCAGCCGAAATATCCAGTCCCAGAACGCCGATGAGATTTCGCGCCGCGACTACATCAGGGTGCACCGCAAAACTATTCACCGAAGTCCAGGTCGAAGTCGGACAGGAGTTCGTCGGCGCGGGATAGGGCTTGGTCTAGTTCGTCGGTGGCGGAGTCCATCAGGGAGATGCCGGCGAGCATGTCGGAGAGTTCGGTGTGGAGGGCGTGGAGTTCGACTATGGCGGGGTCGATGGTGGTCCAGGCGACGGTGTCGGACCACCAGGTGTCGCGTTGGATCCAGGACCAGAGGATGTCGCGGACGAGGCGGGCGTCGGTGGTGAACAACTGGCGGTGGTCGGTGTCGGTGGTGTGTTCGAGTTCGTAGGTGCCGTCGTCGAGGTAGCGGGCCTGGATTCGGTCGGTGGGGGTGCGGGTGAGTACGAGGAAGGGGTGGTCGGCGGATGGGTCGGCGGCGACCGTGCCGGGGCGCGCGGGGTCGATGGGTGACGGGGTGTGGGAGCCGTCGCCTAGATGGACTACGACCTCGGGCTGGGCATCCATCGGGCCAGTGTGCCGGATGGGTGTGGGAACCGACCAGCGGGACCGATGGCGGATATGCGGTTCATCGCCGGCGGCTGAAATCGAGCTGCGTGGCGACAGACCGCCGGTAACGTGCCTGCGATGACGTGGACCGCACCTGAACTCGAGCCGACCAAGACTCTCGCGGACGGTGCGGAACGTCCGATGTTGCAGTCCTGGTTGGACTTTCATCGCCAGACGCTGCTGGGCAAATGCGGTGGACTCGATGGCGAACAGCTGGCTGTGCGTTCGGTGGAACCGTCGAAGTTGACGCTGCTCGGACTGGTTCGCCACCTCACCGATGTCGAGCGCAGCTGGTTCCGGGCGTGGGCGGCGGGTGAGCCGCTGGAACCGATCTACTACTCCGAGGCCGCGCCCGACAACGACTTCGATGCCCTCGACTCGCTCTCCGCCGAGGACGTTTTCGCCGCCTATCACGCCGAAGTCGCCGCCTGTGACGCCGCCATCGCCGACCTACCGCTTGACCATGTCTTCCGCGCGCCGTGGCGCGACACCGGCTACACCCTGCGCTGGGCCTACCTACACATGATCGAGGAGTACGCCCGCCACAACGGCCACGCGGACCTGTTGCGCGAGCGGATCGACGGCGTCACCGGCAGTTTCTGACTCAGCCGGTGATGACCTCGGGTGTGAGTTGGTCGAGGTTGTCGATGACCACGTCGGCCAGGGCCAGCGCGTCGGGCAGCGGCGGGAACTGCGGGCGCGGCGCCGCGATCAGACGCATGCCCGCATTGTGCGCCGAGATCAGCCCGTTGGTCGAATCCTCCACGGCGGTACAGCTTTTGGGGTCCAGTTCGAGCCGTTGCGCGACGGCGAGGTAGACGTCGGGCGAGGGCTTGCCGTGGCCGACCTCCTCGGTGGACATCACCGCCGAGAACAGATCGAGCAGCCCTGACTTCGCCAGCACCAGGTCGATCAGGGTGGCAGGCGAGGAACTGGCGAGACCGAGCTTGAACGACCCCGCGCACCGCCGCACGGTATCGACCGCACCGGGCAGCAGCGGAATGTGCTGGGAGTACTTGTAGGCCATCAGATTGATGATGTTGTCGGCGACCACCCCCGGCTGTTCCGCCACACCGAGATCGTCGGCCATATAGGTCGACCACTCGACGGTGTTCATCCCCATCATCTTGGTCTGCGCATCCGGTTGCCACCGGCCATCTTTGAGGTTGACGTAATCGTGCCGGACCTGTTCCCAGATCGGTTCGGAGTCGATCAGCACGCCGTCCATGTCGAACACAACCGCCGCGATACCCATGCGCCCAGCCTTTCGCCGTCTTTCGCCAACGTCTCGACCTGCTCGGTGATCACCGTTGAGCCTAATAGACCCAGCAACCTCACCGCACCCATCCACGCGGCAGCGATCCCCAGCGAGAACATCCAGCTCGGGCCCTATAACGTGTTGCATATGGATAATGCACAGGCCGGAAACGCGCTGCCGAACGCAGAGCACCAGCTGCCAGACGCTGAGCATCACGAGGGCGGCTTCCGACCGATCGCCGAGCTGATCCAGGCGAGCAAAGACGCGGACCAGGGTCAGTTGCCCGGCGGTCCGCAGTACGGTGAGCTGGTCGAACAGGTCCGCGAGCTGATGGACCGGGTGCGGCTGATCAACCCCTCCGACGAGCTGGCCAAGGAAACGATCGCCACGCTCGAGCAGCTCAACGCCCGCCTGGACGCGGCCGTGGTCGACGAGTGGTCCTCGCCCAGCTGGACCCGCACCGACCTGCCCGCGCGCGGCAACATCACCCTGCCGCCGTACACGGTGCGCACAGTCAGCCGCGACGGCGTGACCGCGGACCTGACCTTCCGCACCTTCCACCTGGGTGGCAACAGTGCCGCGCACGGCGGCCACATCGCGCTGGCCTTCGACGACCTGTGCGGCATGGCCGCCGCGGTCAACACCAAGGAGATCACCCGCACCGCCTCGCTGACGGTGGACTACCGGTCGATCACCCCGCTCAACACCGCGCTGACCCTGCGTTCGTGGGTCGAGAACCGTGAGGGGCGCAAGGTGTATCTGCGCGCGACACTGCACGACGGTGAGCGGCTGTGTGCCGAGGCGCACGGGTTGTTCATCGTGCTCAATCCCGGCCAGCCCTGATCGAACGTCGCGCGGCGACATTGCGATCGGCGTGATCGCAATGTCGCCCGCGTGCGTCCAGGTGGCGCAATAGCGGCCTGTTCCCGAATTGTCGCAGGTCGCGCGAATCGTCACCCGGCGTAGAAACATCCCCTGAATTCGCGGCCGGATCGCGGCGCAGCGGTGGTCGCGAAATCGCCGCTATCGTCGCTGTTCATGCAGGTCAGCGAGAGAACCGAACCCACTCCGATCCGCGGCCAGCGTGCCGATCGGGCCCGCCGGGTCGCCGATATCCTGCGCCACCAGATCCTGGCGGGCGCGGTGGTCGGCGCGTTGCCCGGCGAGCAGGAACTGGCCGCCGAGCACGACACCTCCCGCAACACCGTGCGCGAGGCACTGGCGTTGTTACGCGACGAGGGCCTCATCGATCGTGCGCCCAAGGTCGGCACCCGCGTGGCCGCCCGCAAATTCGACCACGGTCTCGACGCGCTGCTCGGCTTGCAGGAAACGCTGAAGGGCCACGGCACCGTCCGCAACGAGGTCCGGGCCGCGACCACGATCACCGCTCCCCCGGCGGTCGCGCGCCGGCTCGAGCTGGCGCCGGGCGACAAGGTCGTCTATATCGAACGGCTGCGTTTCCTCGCCGATCTGCCGCTGAGCCTGGACCTGACCTATCTCGCCCCCGACGTTGGCACCGAACTGCTGGCCCACGATCTCGAGTCCACCGATGTGTTCGTCCTGCTCGAGCAGATCACCGGACAGTCGTTGGGCGCGGCCGATCTCGCGCTGGAAGCCGTTGCGGCAGACCCACATACGGCCACCACGCTCGACACTCCGGCGGGCGCACCGCTGTTGATGCTGGAACGTCTCACACACCTCGACGACGGCCGTCCCGTCGACCTCGAATACATCCGTATGCGCGGTGACCGCATCACCATGCGCGGTCACCTCACCCGCAGCACCCCCGAATGGAAGGTCCTGTAATGGCACTGGTCCCCCAGCGCGCCGACGTCCCGGTGACGATCGACGAATCGCTGTGCATCACCGGCTGCACCCTCTGCGTGGACATGTGCCCACTGGATTCCCTTGCCATTCACCAGGATTCGGGCAAGGCCTACATGCACGTGGACGAGTGCTGGTACTGCGGCCCGTGCGCGGCGCGCTGTCCCACCGGTGCTGTGTCCGTCAACATGCCCTATCTGCTCCGCTGAAACCCGGGAACCTCACGCATGAAGATCACCGCATTCGCCCCTGTCGCACTGGCTTTCGCGCTCACCGTGGCCGGCTGCTCGCTCGAAAGTTCCGATGCCGCACCGGCGGGCACCGTCAAGGTCGTCATCGGCTACCAGTCCAAGACCATCAACACCGTCACCGCGGGCACGCTGCTGAAGGCACAGGGTTACCTGGAGCAGCGGCTGCAGAAGATCACCGACGGTGGTGGTGCGAAGTACCAGGTGGAGTGGCAGGACTACGACACCGGCGCGCCGATCACCGCGCAGATGGTAGCCGAGAAGATCGATATCGGGTCGATGGGCGATTATCCGTTGCTGATCAACGGATCTCGCACGCAGGCCAATGAGCGCGCCCGCACCGAACTGGTGTCGATCACCGGGTACAACCCCAAGGGTGCGCTGAATATGGTTGTGGTGCCCAAGGATTCACCGGCGCGTTCGTTGACGGATCTGGCCGGGCAGAAGATCTCGGCCAGTGTGGGTTCGGCCGGGCACGGCACGTTGGTGCAGGCGCTGTCGCGGGCGGGGATCGACCCGGCCAAGGGTGTGGAGGTGCTCAACCAGCAGCCGCAGGTCGGGGCGACCGCGCTGGAATCGCATCAGGTGAGCGCACTGTCGCAGTTCGTGGCGTGGCCGGGGCTGCTGGTGCACCAGAACAAGGCCACGCTGCTCTACGACGGCGCCGAGCTGAACGTGCCGACTTTTCACGGTGTGGTGGCGCGGCGCGCGTACGCGGCTGATCACCCCGAGGTACTGCAGGCGTTCCTGGCCGCTCAGTTGGATGCGACCGCGTTCCTCAACGAGAAGCCTTTCGAGGCAGCCGATCTCGTCGCGAAGGGGTCGGGTCTGCCGCAGGAGGTCGTGTACCTCTACAACGGTCCCGGCGGTACCAGTTTCGACACCACGCTCAAGGCGAACCTGATCGCGGCGTTCAAAGATGATGTGAACTACTTGAAGTCGATCGGAGATTTCGCCGATCTCGACATCGACGCGTTCGTCCAGGACGGACCGCTGCGCATGGCCTTCGCCGAGACCGGCCGCAACGACTACGACACCGCACTGGCGTCGAGGGTCAACCCGAGCAAGGTGACCGGCACCGATCCAATTTGCGCTGTACCCGTGAGCGATCCGGCGCTGGCCGGGGAGATCTGGGTCGACGGCGCCGACAAGCCGCAACCCGCCGCCGATCCCGGCTGCTTGTTGCGGGCCGTGCAGGCGGCGAAGGCGCAGGGCAAAACTGTTCGCGCGGTGTACATTCCGGATGCAGAGCTCGGCACCCGCTGGTTCGCCGACAAGGCGATCTGGTTGCGCGAGGATGCCCGGTACCTGCCGTTCACCACGCAGGCGGCGGCCGACCGTTACCGCGCCACCCATCCCACCGCCGCGCCGGTCGCCTATGAGCAGGCTGTGACGGAAGTCCGCGGATGAGCACGATTTCCGAGCAGGCCGCCCCGATCACGACCCTTCACGTGGACAACAGATCGGTGTGGGTGTCGAGGGTCGTTCGTGTCGCCTCGGTCGCGGGGGCGATCGGCCTGTGGCAGTTGCTCACCGCGGGCGATGTGCGCGCCGGCCTACGCTTCGACACCCTGCCGACGGTGACCGAGATCGTCGCCGAGTTCGGTGAACACCTGGGCACCGGCCAGTACTACCTCGACATCGCACAATCGCTGATCCGCATCATCACCGGATTCGGACTGGCCGCGATCATCGGCGTGCTCGCCGGCATCGGCTTGGGCCGTTCACGCCTGCTGGCCGACGTGTTCGGTCCGCTGGCCGAACTGATCCGCCCGATCCCCGCGATCGCGCTGGTGCCGGTGGCGATCCTGCTGTTCCCCAGCGACGAATCCGGCATCGTGTTCATCACTTTCACCGCGTCACTGTTCCCCGTGCTGGTGAGTACGAGGCACGCGACGCGGGCGCTGCCGACCATCTGGGAGGACGCGATCCGCACGCTGGGCGCGTCGCGGCGGGAGGTGCTGACCCGCGTGGTCGTGCCCGGAATCCTGCCCGGTGTGTTCAGCGGCCTGTCGGTAGGCATGGGCGTGGCGTGGATCTGCCTGATCTCCGCGGAGATGATCTCCGGGCGCCTGGGCATCGGCTACCGCACCTGGCAGTCCTACACCATCGTCGACTACCCGGCCGTGTTCGTCGGCATGATCACCATCGGGGTGCTCGGCTTCCTCACCTCCGGAATCGTCGAACTGGCAGGCCGTCGGGTGACCCGCTGGCTGCCGCGAGAGGTTGCGTCATGACCACGACCACCGCCGCGCCCGCCGTCTCGGTCGGCATGCGATTGGACCTGGAGTCCGTGCGCATCGACTACGGACCCAAAACCGTTGTGCACGACCTGGATCTGACGATCGCCGCCGGTGAGATCCTGGTACTGGTCGGCAAATCCGGCTGCGGCAAGTCGACCCTGTTGCGCGCGATCGCCGGTCTGCGCAAGCCGAGCGCTGGGCGTATTCGCGCCGACGAGGACCAGGTCACCGGCCCCTCGGCTGATCGCGCGCTGGTGTTCCAGGACGACGCGCTGCTGCCGTGGCGAACGGCGCGCGCCAATATCGATCTGGCGCTGCGTCTTCGGGGCGTGTCCCGTAGCGAGCGGTCGGCGCGTGCGCAACGTTGGCTCGATGAGGTCGGGCTCAGCGGCTACGCCGACTATCTGCCGCGTGACCTGTCCGGCGGTATGCGCCAACGGGTTCAGCTCGCACGCAGCTTGGCGGGTTCGCCGCGCGCGGTCCTCATGGACGAGCCGTTCGGCGCACTGGACAGTCAGACCCGTGCGGAGATGCAACGTCTGCTCGTGCACACCTGGCGCGCGCACCCCACCACCATTGTTTTCGTCACCCACGACCTCGACGAGGCCTTGCTGCTCGGCGACCGGATCGCCGTGCTCGGCGCCGGCTCGCTGCGCACGGTCGTCGACGTTCCCGACCCGCGCGAACCGGTGGACCGGCAGGCTTTGCGGGCCCGAATCCTGGAGTCACTGTGAACATTCCCGACCTGTCCGACCGCATTCGCCTGGACTGCGATGTGCTGGTCATCGGCGGCGGCACGGCGGGCACCATGGCCGCGCTCACCGCCGCCGAGTCCGGCGCGAACGTGCTGCTGCTCGAGAAGGCGCATGTGCGCCATTCCGGGGCACTCGCGATGGGTATGGACGGTGTGAACAACGCGGTGATCCCCGGCAAGGCCGAACCCGAGGACTACGTCGCCGAGATCACCCGCGCCAACGACGGCATCGTCGACCAGCGCACCGTGTATCAAACGGCCACACGGGGTTTCGCGATGGTGCAGCGCCTCGAGCGGTACGGGGTGAAGTTCGAGAAGGACGAATACGGCGAGTACGCGGTGCGCCGAGTGCATCGGTCGGGGTCGTATGTGCTGCCGATGCCCGAGGGCAAGGATGTGAAGAAGGCGCTGTATCGCGTTCTGCGGCAACGGAAGATGCGCGAGAAGATCCGCATCGAGAACCGGTTGATGCCGGTGCGAGTTCTCACACACGAGGGCCGAGCCGTGGGTGCGGCCGCATTGAATACGCGCACAGGCGAATTCGTCGAAGTGGCCGCGAAAGCGGTGATTCTGGCGACCGGCCCGTGTGGTCGACTCGGGCTGCCCGCCTCGGGCTACCTGTATGGCACCTACGAGAATCCGACCAACGCGGGCGACGGCTATTCGATGGCTTATCACGCGGGCGCGGAACTCTCCGGGATCGAATGCTTCCAGATCAACCCGCTCATCAAGGATTACAACGGCCCCGCGTGCGCGTATGTCGCCAACCCGTTCGGTGGCTACCAGGTAAACGCCGAGGGTGAACGTTTCGTCGACTCCGATTACTGGTCGGGGCAGATGATGGCGGAGGTGAAGCAGGAGATCGAATCCGCGCGCGGGCCGATCTATCTCAAGGTCTCCCACCTGCCGGACGAAACACTGTCGACCCTCGAGTCGATCCTGCACACCACCGAACGCCCGACTCGCGGGACCTTCCACGCCAACCGGGGCCACGACTATCGCACGCACGATATCGAGATGCACATCTCCGAAATCGGTTTGTGCGGCGGGCATTCCGCGTCCGGTGTGTGGGTGGACGAGAACGCGCGCACCACCGTGCCCGGCCTGTACGCGGCGGGTGACCTGGCGTGCGTGCCGCACAACTACATGATCGGCGCGTTCGTCTACGGCGACCTGGCCGGCGCGCACGCAGCCTCGACTCTGACCGAACTCGATGCGCCTGGCGAACTGCCCGAGGATCAACTCGCGGAAGCCCACGAACTGATCTACCGGCCGTTGCGTCAGCCGGAAGGCCCACCACAGCCACAGGTCGAATACAAACTGCGCCGATTCGTGAATGATTATGTGGCGCCGCCGAAAACGGCTGCCAAGCTGTCGATCGCCGTCGAGACTTTCGAGCGGATGCGCGCCGAAGTCGACGGCATCGGCGCGCAAACCCCGCACGAACTAATGCGTGCCGTGGAGGTGCAGTTCATTCGCGATTGCGCCGAAATGGCTTCGCGCAGTTCGCTCACGCGTACCGAGTCCCGCTGGGGCCTCTATCACGACCGTGCGGACATCCCCGAGCGTGACGACGAGTCGTGGAATTTCCATTTGAACTTGCGTAAGACCGCCGACGGTGAGATGGAGTTCGTCAAGCGGTCGGTGGCGCCGTACCTGGTGCCGGTGCCGGGCCTCGATGATGTGCCCTCTGCCGAACCGATCGTCGAGGTGATCGCCCAGCCCGAACTGGTGGGAACTCGGGCCCCGCAGCGGGAAGCTCCCGTTCGCACCGCCGCCGCACCGGTGTCGCCGTCCTCGCCACGGCTGGTCACGCTGCTAGCCCTGGATTCCCCTGTGGTCGAGGACCTTTCGACCTATCTCACCGATCCCGATCCGGTCGTTCGCGTGGCGGCCCTGTCGGTGCTCACCGAGAACACCCCCGAGGGATTCGCCGATGAACTGGTGCGGGCGTTGGGTGACGAGGCGGCCTCGGTGCGTCGCGCGGCCACCGAGAGTCTGCGGGAACTGGTGGAGGTGCTCGCGGGAGCCGGTGCGCTGAGCGAGCACCTCGACTCCCCCGACCCCCTCGTCCGCGCGACCGTCGTCGACCTGCTGCGCGCACTTCGGGCGGGTTCGGCATCGGATTACCGTGTGGCACTGGGTGATACCGATCATCGAGTCAGGATCGAAGCGGTGCGCGCCCTGGTCTCGCTCGACGATGCCGAGGCGGTGTCGTCGATCGCGGGCGATGTCAACCGTGAGGTGCGCATCGCCGTCGCCCACGGGCTCGCGTCGATCGGCGACGGCGGCGTCGCGGTGATCCGCACTCTCGCAAGCGATTCCGATCCGTTGGTCCGTGCCGCGGCGTTCACCGCTTTCGCCGCGCTGGGAACCTCCGCCGTCGATGTCTCCGAACTCACTGCGGCACTGCAGCATTCAGCCTGGCAGGTGCGCGTAGGCGCCGCGCGCGGGCTGGCGGGTTCGAGCCCGGAGACGGGCGTGGTGCCGTTGAGCGAAGCGCTCACCGACCGCCACCTCGACGTCCGCAAGGCGGCAGTGCTATCCCTGTCCACCTGGCCACACAGTGCCGCCGCGCTCGACGCGCTGGAGTCGGCGATCACCGATCCCGACGCCGACGTCCGCGCCTACGCCCGCCGCGCGGTGACTGCAGCGGGTCGCACACGCGTCGACGCGTCGCTGACGGAGGTCACCGCGTGATCAGCGCCGCACCATCGCCACGGTGCCGCGGTGCGGAGGCGGCGCGATCGCCGATTCGACGGGTGCCGACAACGGCGGATTCAGGTGCCGGTACCCCGAAGTTCGGCGGCGGGTCTGCGACCTGGTGTCACCGTTCTACGGGCAGCGCGCTCAGGATTATCACAGGTCAGCATCGGTAGGCTGGCCAGATGAGCGCACTTCCTGCCACGCTGATCACGGTCACCGATGACCTGGACGCGGTGACCACGATCGGTCACGAGGACGATCCGGCCGCGGTCGGCTCGTCGCGTGCCGACGTCGAGGCGATCTGGGCGTCGGTGCGCGCGTGGTACGCGCTGGGCACCACCCCCGCCATTCAGGTGTGCCTGCGGCGCAACGGCGGGATCGTGCTGAACCGGACGATCGGTCACGGCTGGGGCAACGCGCCGGGCGACGGTCCGGACGCCGAGAAGATCTTGGCGACCCCGCAGACACCGTTCTGCGGGTTCTCCACCGCCAAGGGTGTCGCCGCCACGCTGATGTTCATGCTCATCGAACAGGGCGTGTTCAGGCTGAAAGACCGTGTGTCCGACCACATTCCGGAGTTCGCCGCCAACCGTAAAGGCGCGATCACTATCGGCGACGTGCTCTCGCATTCGGCCGGTATCCCGTTCATCACCGCACCACACAACGGAACCGCCGCTGTCCTGGACGAGGAACTGGCCGTGGCCACTCTCATCGACCTCGTGCCGAGTTGGGCCCCCGGCCGTGTCCGCGTCTACCACGCACTCACCAGCGGCCTGATCCAACGACTGCTCGTACAACGAGCGACCGGCAAGCGGATGCGCGACCACCTCGACGAGCAGGTGCTCACCCCACTGGGCTTCCGCTGGAACAACTTCGGCGTCGGTCCCGCAGAGGTGAACCAGGTGGTGCCGAGCGTGAAAACCGGTCCGCCGCAACCCCGCCTGGCCCGATTCCTGGCGAACAAGGCGCTGGGCGGCCACATGGACAAGGCGTCCAAGTCGACCAACGACGCCTTCCTCGCCGCCGAACTTCCCTCCGGCAACCTGGTCACCACCGCCTTCGAACTGTCGCGCTTCTACGAAATCCTCGCGCGCGGTGGAGAATTGGACGGCATCAGGATCATCGAACCCGACACGCTGCGCGACGCGATCGCTCCCGCCGACCGGATCCCCAGTTTGGCGGGCCGGGTCAGTCGTGCGGGGTTCGAGTTGGGCGCGCGCCGATCGAAATTCGGTCGCGACACCGAGTCCCACTTCGGTCGCAGCGGCCTGACCACCCAGTACGGCTGGGCCGACCCGACCCGCGGCCTGTCAGGGGCGATCCTGACCAACGGCAAGGCAGCTACCGACCTCGAACGCCCGACACGACTGGTCGCGCAGATCTCCGACACCCTGCGCCCACTGCCGTTGGCGGACAGACTCTTTCGCCCCTGATCCGGCATCCGCGCTCAGCGTTCCCTACTCGCCTTCGGGACCGTTCGGGCGAATAGTGTGCGCTGAGCGCGGGTTTTCCACCGGGTCAGAAGAACGTCCCACTGAAAGGCAGTGCGGGAGTAGCGAACAGGTCGTCCGCGGCGTCGGCAGCACCGGGGCGGTGCTCGACGACTCGTCCAGAGAGCGCGAGCTGACGCCACGTCGACCCGCCGAGGTACACCGCACCCAGCGTCGCGACATCGACGGTGATGTCGGCGGCCTCGTCGACCCTGGTCACACCGTCCGCGGCAATCCGGTACGCGCCGGTGTTGGCGGTGAGGATCGCATCGTCGACCCGCACGACCACCGGCGGCGCGTCACGGTAGGTGCGGCGGGCCAGCGCGGCGGGAACGTCCACCAGCCGCAGCCAGGTTTCGTCGTGCACCGACGTGATCTGGACCGCGCGTTCGTCGACGAACAGGTGCCGCAGCGGCGCGTCCACCGGCGCGAACGCGAAAGTCACCTTGTCGACCAGGTCGACCGACAGCAGATGCCGGATCAGACCGAGGTAGGCCTGCGGGGTGGTCGCCACGAAATCGTCCACGACGATCGTGCGGTCACGGCTGTTGAACCAGTTCGCGGTATCGACCGGGTGGTAGCGGGCGAACCCGTCCTCCGCGCCGACAGGTCCGTGCGCCACGGTGTACACCGGCTCGACCGCGATGCGCTGTTTCAGCTTCCACCAGTATTCGGGACGATCGATCGCGCCGGTCCAGGAGAGCGCGGCGGTCGCGTAGATCTGCGGGAACAGCTTCCACGACTCGGCCGGTTCGACGAATCGCACCGGCCCCGAGCTCGGCACCGTGTCACGCAGACGAGCCCGGCCACGCCACAAGTCAAGGCGCGCAAACGAACTCGCCACGCCGTACCCGAACCGCTCGTAGATCGACCCCTCCGACGCACGCAGGCTCGCGACGACTTCCCCGCGCGCGGCGATGTCGTCGAGCTGCCTGCGCAGCAAGCCGGTGAGCACCCCGCGCCGGGTGTGCGTGGGCAGCACACCGACGTGAGTGACCGCCGCGTGCGACACGCGCGCACCACCGGGCACGACCAGCCAGCTCGTGTACGCCTCCGCGGTGCCCACCAACTGGCCGTCGATCCGCGCACCCACCGTGCGACCCGGCTCGGACAGGTGATCGGGATGCGCAGGCAGCGGTGGTAACCCCACCATCGCCGCACGGAACAGCGCGCTCGCCGCGTGCAGGTCGTCGTCGGTGTGCAGGGTGTCGATGTCAACAGTCACCCGACCACTGTCCCCGATCCTCGGGCGAGAGCTCGCACCCGGTGTCAGGCGCCGATGACGGCGTTCATGATCGTGCCCGCGCTGGTGGCGATCGCACCGCCCGCCATGGCGCTGGCGATCATCTTCGGTGACTGTAGGCCGCCGCCGTTCCACTTCTCCCAGGCGAACCGGCCGCCGCCGTAGGTGATGGCGGTGACGCCCGACAGCAAGATCATCCAGGTGAAGTACCGGCCCAGCTGCATCACCTTGTCGGCCATCGGCGGAGCCTCCGGCGTCGGATTGCCCACCTGGGCGAAGACGATGCCATAGGTGTCGTGCACTGCGGCCAGGATCATGCTCACGTTCGGTGCTCCTTCGTCGATTGCTCGTGGTTGAAGCCGAGGACGAGAACTCGAATCTGGCCGCTTCGGTGATGTGGGCCACACTGTGGGTAAACCATGAGCGCAGTCACGCATGTATAGCCGTGCCTCGGTCGCGCCGTGGCCCTACTATCGAAGTGCGGGCTTGGTCCATAATCGGCGCGACGAGGCGCTGACCACCACCTTCATCGCTCACCTACCGTACCGCGAGGAGGGCACATGGCTTTCTTCATTCCCTTGTTCGTCGCGTTTCTTCTGGTGATCGCCGCAGTGGTAGCCGCGTCCTACGCCACCGTTTCGGTGACCTATTGGTTTGAGTCACGCCGGATTCGTCTGGCGCAGTCCGACCCACACCCTGCACGCTGAACCCTGATCCGACCCGTTGTCCCGGTACCTGCCCGCGGTACCGGGACAACGTCGGTTTTCGGCCGGGTGCGGGTCAGGGCAAGTCGAGGCCGGACTGTGACGCGATCACCGCGGCCTGCACGCGCGACGGCACACCCAGCTTGCTCAGCACCCGGGAGACGTGCGTTTTCACGGTGGCCTCGCCGATGCGCAGCCGCGTGCCGATCTGACTGTTGGACAGGCCGGCGCCCAGGCCCGCGAGCACCTGCCGTTCACGGTCGGTGAGCGCGGACAGGTCGGGCGGCGGCGTAGCCTGCGCGACCCGAGGCAGTGCGGTGATCACCGTGCGCGTCACCTTCGGGTCCAGGACCGCGTCACCCTGCGCCACGGCCAACACGGCGCGGACCAGGTCGTCACCGCCGACGGACTTGAGCAGGAACCCGCTGGCGCCCGCCGCCAGTGCGCCCAGGACATACTCGTCGATGGCAAACGTGGTCAGTACCAACACTTTTGCGTGCGTTTCCGCCACGACGGCCGCGGTGGCTTCCAGGCCGTCCACGCGCGGCATCCGCACATCCATCAGCACCACATCGGGGCTCAGCGCACGGGCTTGCCGCACTGCCGCGGCACCGTCGGCCGCTTCGCCGATCACCTGCACTTCGCCGGAGACTTCGAGCAGCATCTTCAGTCCGGCACGGATGGCGGCATGGTCGTCGACCACCACGACGGTGACAGTCACTTGTCCCCCAACGGGATTCGCGCGCACACGCGCCAGATGCCGTCGTGCGCGCCCGCAGTGATGGTGCCGTCGACGGATTCCGCGCGAAACATCATGTTGCGCAGTCCGTTTCCCTTGCCCGGGACTCCTATCCGCGTGACAGGATTCGTCGCTGAGACCACCAATCGCTCTGCCTCGCGGGTCAATTCGATGTCCAGAGGTGCACCGGGGGCGTGTTTGGTGGCGTTCGCGAGGGTTTCACTCAGGATCCGGGTCACCACGGCTTCGACCGCGGTGGGTAGCTCGAGATCGTCGGGACGACGCACTGTCACCGAACCGCCCGCCGCCTCGGCCGCGTCGATCAGCCCGTCCAGGGAGGACAGTCGCGTGGTCACGGCGGTGTCATCGGGTCCGGTCAGCACGTCGATGGTCGTGCGCATCTCCTCGAGCGCGGCGAGGCTGCTCGACCGAATCGTCTGCAGCACAGCGGTATTACCGGGATCGCGCTGCGCCACTTCCGCCAGGATCGCGACCGCGGAGACATGTCCAGCGACCGCGTCGTGCAGGTCGCGGGCCAGCTTCCTGCGTTCCTCGCCGATCGCGGCGGACCGTTCGGCATCGCGGGCGGCGAGTTCGGCGCGCGCGGCATCGCGTTCGGCATCGACCATCCGGCGAGACGCGCGGATCGCGCGCGCATAACCCAGCGGCGACCAGGTCAGGGCGACACCGACCAGCGTGGCATACAGCCCCGCGCGGATCCCGGCCACGCTCAGCGCCAGCAGCGCCCCGCCCATGGTCACGATCAGCGCGAACCAGCCCACCACCGCGCCCAACCGGTTCGATCCGGTGCTCACGGCCAGGAAGATCACGTCGGTCAGCGCGATCCACAGCGGCAGCGACGGCCCGAACGAGAAGTCCGCGGCCAACAGCGCGACCATCATCCCGAACGCCAGGGCCGGTCGATGTTGCGCGGTGACCTGGATCGCCAGCGCCGCGAACAGCAACCCCACCTTGACCGCGGCCGGGTACGGATCGCGATCGGCGACCAGCGACCACCCGCCCGCGGCCCACAGCAACAGCCCGACTCCGAAAACGCCGACGGCCGCGAAGGTCGCGCTGTCGAACGCGTCCCCGAGCCGATCCATGAGCGCACGCGGTGGGGGCATTCCCCCATTTCAGCACATCGAGGTCAGGGTTGAAGTCCCCCGAAAGACGGACGAACCCGCGACCGGAAGCGGGACGCCGTCGGCGTGCTACCCCCGGCACAGTGAGGGGATGAACGAGTTGAACAATCCCGTACTGCTGACGATCGCGGGATGCGAAATCGGTTTCTGGGTGCTGGTGCTGGGCGGGTTGCTGCTGCGCTACGTGGTCCGACTGCCCCGCGCCAGCACGATCACGCTGGCCCTGGTGCCGGTATTGGACGTAGTGCTGGTGGTCGCGGTGGCCATCGACCTGCACCGCGGCGGCGAGGTGACGTTCGCGCACCGCGTCGCCGGGATCTACCTGGGCTGCACCGTGATGTTCGGCGGCCGCATGATCCGCTGGGCCGACGAACGATTCGCCCACCGCTTCGCCGATGGTCCAGCGCCGGTGAAGGTCCCGAAGTACGGCCCGCAACGCACCCGCAAGGAATGGGCGGATTTCTCCCGCTGGCTCGGCGCGGCAGCCATCGCCGGCGCACTGACAGTGGTGTTGAGCTACACGGTCGCCGACGCCGCACAACGCGAACAGTTGATGGGAGTCTTCGGCAGCCTGGGCGTGATCACGGTGATCTGGTTGCTGACCGGGCCGATCTGGGTTTCAACGTCACGGGGTAACTGAGCCCGCGCGGAGACCGATCACGTCACACCCTGGGAAAACGGCGTGCGGGAGCACCCGTGCGCCGGATACCTTATGCGCAGTGGTTAGGCGAAGCAACGAGAGGATCCCGGTGGCAACCGATACCGCAAGCCCGGCTGTCGGTCTGCGTTCCGAACGAGGTGCGATCCTGGCATCGCTGATGCTGTCGACCTCGCTGGTCGCCCTGGACTCGACCATCATCGCCACCGCGGTGCTCACCATCACCGACTCGCTCGGCGGGTTCGCGATGTTCCCGTGGTTGTTCTCGATCTACCTGCTCGCGCAAGCGGTGACGGTGCCGATCTACGGCAAACTCGCCGACATGGTGGGGCGTAAGCCGGTGATCCTGTTCGGGATCGCGGCGTTCGCGGTGGGGTCGCTGCTGTGCGGGTTGGCCACGAACATGGTGGCGCTCATCGCCTTTCGGGCGATTCAGGGGATCGGCGCGGGTGCGATCCAGCCCACCACGATCGTGATCGCCGGTGATCTGTACACGCTGGCCGAGCGGGCCAAGGTGCAGGGATACATGGCGGGGGTGTGGGCCGCTTCAGCGGTGCTCGGGCCGCTGCTGGGCGGGTTGTTGACCGACCAGGTGAGTTGGCGGTGGATCTTTCTGATCAACCTGCCGTTGTGCGCGGTGGCGGCGTGGATGTTGATGCGGCACTACACGGAAACGACGACGCGCAGCGTGCAGCGGATCGACTATCTCGGCGCTGTGCTGCTGACCTTCGGGGCGGGCGGGTTGATTCTGGCTCTGCTCGAGGGTGGGCACGCGTGGGCGTGGACGTCGCCGGTGTCGCTGTCGTTGTTCGCCGGGAGTGCGGCGGTGCTGACACTGTTCGCGGTGGTGGAGTTGCGCACCGCGAATCCCATTCTGCCGCTGTGGATCTTCACCCGACGAATCGTGGTGGCCAGCAGCATGGTTTCGTTGCTGGTCGGTGCCGTCGTGCTCGGATTGACTTCGTACGTCCCGACTTTCGCTCAGGGCGTGCTGGGGACCACAGCACTGGTCGCCGGGCTCACCGTCGGCGGGCTCACGTTGGGTTGGCCTCTGGCCGCGACGCTGTCGGGCAGGCTGTACCTGCGCTGGGGATTCCGCATCAGCGGGCTGATCGGCAGCGCGTTGGCCGTACTCGGTTGTGCGACAACACTACTGGTCACCGCACAGTCCAGCCCCTGGCAGATCGCGGCGTCGTGCTTCCTGATCGGTGGTGGCATGGGACTGGTCGCCTCCCCCACACTCATCGCGGCCCAGGCCAGCGCGCACTGGCACGAACGCGGCGTGGTCACCTCCGCCAACATGTTCGCCCGTTCCCTGGGCAGTGCCGTGGGCGTGGCCGTGTTCGGCGCGATGGTCAACGCGGGCATCCGCGACCCCGACCACCCCACCCCCACCGAACTCGCCCAGGGCATCCACCTGGTCTTCGTCGCCATGCTGGTCATGGTCGTGATCATGCTGTTCGCCGCCGCGACCATGCCGCGACGTCCCCTCGGCGGCGAAATCGACCGGGTGGACCCGTCAGTGCAGGTGATCGGTCAGGGAACCGTCGGCACCGAAAAGCTCGGCGGTCCACTGCGCGAGTAGCGCGCTGTTGTCGACATCGTCGGGATGGAAGCCCGGCTTCAGATAGTCGCGCACGCGACGGCGAACCGTTCTGGAAACAAACGGGGTATGCCGAATCGCGGCAACACTTTTGGCCAGGCGCACCGGGTTGCGCGTCGCACGGTCCCCCAGCAACGACACCGTGGAATTCACCACGATGCTCGTGCCGAACAGGACCAGGATCGCGCACATCGTCGCGATCCGACGGCGCTCACCCCCGCCGACACTGCGATACACGTCGAAAGCGACAGCCCGATGCTCGGATTCCTCCACCGCGTGCCACAACAGCATCGAACGAACCTCGGTCGAACCGAGCAGCTCCTGTGCACGCTCGTCCTGAAGCAGAGTCTCCGCGAACACCGCGGTGAAATGCTCCAACGCCGCCGTAATCGCCAAGCAGGTCAGCGGCGGAAGAATCCGCTCGTACACGTGCAGGATCCACCGGGTAGTCCGCTCTTCCCGACGAGTCGGATACCCCATCTGCCCCAGCCGCAGATTCAACTCCCGATGCTCACGCCCGTGCGTGATCTCCTGCCCGACAAACCCCCGAACCTGCTGCGCGAGAACAGGATCGGTAATCGAGTCCGCATACCGACGAACCGAGCGAACGAAGAACTCCTCCCCCTCGGGAAAAGTCGCCGACAGGTAGGCGATCACGTGACTCATCACCAGATCCCCGCCCACGAAGTGGCGAGCCAACGACCCTTCCGGGTAATCGAAGTGAATCCGTCGCACGCGAATCGCGGGCTGGTCTTTCGGGTTCGGTCCGGTTGTCATGATGCCTCCAACGGCCCTGCGAGTGCGGTGCGCAACATTGATTTGAAGGTGGTGAGAACGGTGTCGGTGTCGTACGGCTGATGCCCGGGAAGCGATCCCGCGACAGCCAGCCCGGTCATCAGCGAATACACCAGATGCAGGCCGGCCCCGGCGGGCGGTGCGGCGGGAAACAATGTGGCGTAGGCATATTCGCTGGCGGACAGAAAATCACGATCCATCGCGACGACAGCGGTCGCCAGATCCGGATCTGTGCGCGCGGCGGTCCACAGTTCGTTCCACGCCAGAAACGTGGGACGCGAATACATCGACCACAGCATGTCCACCGCCGCATCGACGGTGTCGGCCGAGGGGTCCAACCCCATCATGGACTCCTGGTACTCCTCGATCCGCCGATCGAACGCGTGACTGACCGCAGCGGTGAGCAGCTGCGATTTCGTCGGAAAGTGATGCAGCAGAGCACCTATCGATACGCCCGCGCGGTGCGCTACTTCGCTGGTGGTCGTCCCCCGAAATCCGAACTCCACCAACGCGTCGAACGCGGCGTCGAGCAACACCTTGCGCGTTTCCCGCCGCCGTTCGTCCTGCGTCCGGCGCATTCGCTGCACTGTCACACCATCGAGAATGACACAACTAACCGTAAACAGATCCGGTTTCTTCTCCATTGCGCCGCGTAATAAACCGACTGGTCAGCAGGCTATTTGCCGCTACCGTGGCGATATGGCGGACATCGGGGGGACGGAAAAGGACGACCTGCGGGCGCGGCGGGCCAGTTCGTTCGGGGCGCACGCTGAGCTCTATGCGCAGCATCGACCGGATTATCCGGAGGCGGGGATTCGATGGGCGTTGGAGGCGAGCGGCGGGCTCGTTGTCCTCGACTTGGGGGCGGGGACGGGCAAGCTC
The DNA here is from genome assembly GCF_042716995.1 of Nocardia sp. NPDC058640. NCBI lineage: Bacteria > Bacillati > Actinomycetota > Actinomycetes > Mycobacteriales > Nocardiaceae > Nocardia > Nocardia sp. NPDC058640. The sequence continues at coordinate 168,085 of NZ_JBHXRG010000005.1, read as the reverse complement.
ACCGGTGGGCTACTCGCCGCCGGTGCCGAGGTGATCGCCGTGGAACCGGACGAGGCGATGCGTGCCGAGTTCGTGCGGCAGTTTCCCGGCGTCGCGGCGCTTTCCGGTGCAGCGGAGGCGATTCCGCTGCCCGACGGGTCGGCGGACGCGGTAATGGTCGGGCAGGCGTTGCACTGGTTCGACCAGGAGCGGGCGTTTCCGGAGATCGCGCGTGTGCTGCGCGAGGACGGGGTGTTCGCCGCGCTGTGGAACAACGACGACGATCGGGTGCCGTGGGTGGCCGGACTGCAGCGCGTGGTGCGCACCGATTCATCGTTCCCACCGCCCACCTCGGACGACAAACGTCCGACGCATCCCCTGTTCAGCGAATTCGAGCAGGCCGAGTTCCCGCACACGCAGCGGCGGACAGCCGAATCGCTGACGACCACCATCGGCACCTACTCGCATACCGTGGTGATTCCGGCGCGGCAACGGGCCGAATTGCTCAGTGGGATCAGTGATTACCTGCTCGCCGAACCGGCGACGGCGCACGGAGAGTTCGACTTCCCGCTGCGCACCACGGTGATCCGCGCCGTCCGTCGCGCACCATTGTTGTGACGTGGTGACGACGGTGTCGGTGCACTAACGCGTCAGGTTCATCGCCGCGTCGACGGGTGCGGCCGCTGCCGGTCGGGGCGACGGCCGCTGTCCACTAAGCCGAGCGGTCCTCCGCTCTGCGTACCACGTCTACGACCTCGTCGGATGCGAACTCGACGACTCGGCGGACGCGGGAGTTGGCGACGGGGGCCAGGTCGACCACGATGGTGGCGCCTGCGGTGGGTTGGGTGATGGCGGTGATGCGGTCTTGGAGGAAGCCGCCGTCGGGGACGGGGACTCGGATGATGTCGCCGACGGTGAGGGCTTCGGCGCGGATGCCGGTGGGGGTGGGGTCGTGGGTGCCGCTGCGGGTGTGGCCTACGGTGGCGCCCAGGCCGCGTTCGGCGATGGTCCACCAGACGGGGGTGTCGGGTTCTTCGGGGCCTATTCTGTTGTGCCAGGACAGGATTCGGTCGCGTTCGGCTTCGGCGGCGGTGCGGGTCTCGTGCAGCGAGATCTGGCGGCGGACGGGGGCGTTGCGGGTACGGGTGGTGCCCGCGGCGCCGTCGATGACCAGGATCCAGCGGGCGCCTACGGCTTCGTCGCGGCGGGCGGTGACGCGTTTGGCCAGGGCCAGGCCCGGTGTCGCGCCCAGTCGGTCGGCGGCTTCCTCGATGCTGTCGACCAGGCCCAGCGATCGCAGCAGTTCCGCGACCGACAGTTCCGAGGTGGCCAGTTCCTGGGCCAGGGCGGGCATGGGGGTGCGTCTGCGCCAGCCGATGCGGGCGCAGTGTTCGTGGCGGGTGAACCACAGGCCGCTGCGGAAACGGCGGTGATTGTCGACTACGACCGCCCACCAGTTCCAGTCCGGTTCGGCGACAAGGCGTTTACGGATCCAGCGTTCTCGTTCGGCGGTGGGTATCCGTTCCTCGGCTGGTACGAAATTGCGCAGTGCGGTGCGCACGGCCGATTCGGTGCGTCCGACGGTGATCGCGGTGGCGGCCAGGTCGACACCGGAGCGTAGGTCGTCGGCCAGGACTCGGTATTCGGATTCGCGCCAGGTGGTTCCGTGCTGGCGTGGCGGGCGTAGATCGCCGCGGTTGTCGTCACTCATCAAGTGCCCCCGTTCTCGCACAGCCCAGGCGCATTCGCGTCCGGGCCTGTTGTGTGACAACTACGACGATACGCAGGGGGTATGACATAAAATGTGCCCTCTGCCAGCGGCTTTCCAGCAAACAGCCACCCGGTCCCGAACCGGAACTCGCCCGCGCCGAACAGACGACCAGGATCCGCCGCGTCGAACAGCCGACGAGGCGACCGCCCGGTTACCGTGGCAGTAGTCACCACTTTCGACACTCGGAAATACCGGCGGCCCGACGCGGGTTGGCTTCGATAGGGGCACTACACAGTCGAGGAGGCTCATGAGCGCGGTCACGCTGTCGGTACTGGATCTGGCACCGGTGCAGTCCGATGCGAACGCGGGTGACGCGTTGCGTGCCACGACCCGGTTCGCTCAGCACGCTGAGGAGCTGGGGTTTCGCCGATTCTGGGTGGCCGAGCATCACAACATGCCCGGTATCGCCAGTGCTGCGCCCGCGGTGGTGTTGGCGCACCTGGCCGCGTCGACCTCGCGGATCCGGGTCGGTTCGGGCGGGGTGATGTTGCCCAATCACCCGCCGCTGGTGGTCGCCGAACAGTTCGGCACCCTCGAGGCGCTGCATCCCGGACGGATCGATCTGGGGATCGGGCGCGCGCCCGGCACCGATCCAGTGACCGCGCGTGCGCTGCGGCGCAGTGCCGAAGGACTCGGCGGTGACGCGTTCCCGCAGGAGCTCACGGCACTGATCGGCTTCTTCCGGGGCGCGGATCCGAACGGGATCGTGGCAAGCCCCGGTCTGGGCGCGGAACCGGAGGTGTGGTTGCTCGGGTCCAGCGGTTACAGCGCGCAGGTCGCCGCGGTGCTGGGGCTGCCGTTCGCGTTCGCGCACCACATCGCGCCGGATAACACCGTCGCCGCGTTGCAGCTGTATCGCGACAACTTCCGCCCGTCGCAAACCCTGAGCGAGCCGTACACGATCGTGGCCGCCTCGGCGATCTGCGCCGACACCGATGCCGAAGCCGACCGGCTCGCCGCACCGCGCGACCTCGCCTTCGCCAATCTGCGCTCGGGTCGCCCCCAGGCCATCGCCACCCCGGAGCAGGCCGCGGGCTTCCCCCGCACCGAGGCCGAACGGCATTTCGCCGCACAGCGCCGGGCCGGGCAGTTGCAGGGTTCGCCGGACACGGTGCGCGCGCAGGCCGCGCAACTCCTGGATGCGACCGACGCCGACGAGCTCATGCTCAACACCCTGATCTACGACCTCGACGCACGCATCCGCTCGCTCGAGCTGACCAGCAAGGCGATCAACGGCTGAGCTCAGCGCAGGCGAAATCCCAAGGCGATCAAGGACTCTCGCAGGCGGTGCCGACCGTAGAGCGCCTCTTTCGACGCCAGTCGAGCAAGCACCCGCTCGGTCCACGAATACGGCAGGCCCTGTTCGGTGTAGATCTCGCCGATGCGGTGCTCGTAGGCGGCCACCGGCTCGCGTTGGCTGGACAGGTCGTAGGTTTCGTGATGCAGTACCGCGGCCTGCGGCAGGCGCGGTTTGATCCGGGTGCCTTCGGTCGGGTCGGGATGGCCCACGACCAGGCCGAAAACCGGGAAAACGTGTGCGGGAAGGTTCAATTCGGCGGCGACACGCTCGGGGTCGTTGCGTAGCGCGCCGATGTAGACGGTGCCCAGACCCAGCGATTCCGCGGCCAGCACCGCGTTCTGGGCGGCCAGCGCCGCGTCGATCACCCCGACGAAGCTGGTTTCGAGATAGTCCGCACCGTCCAGTGGTGCGTGGTGATCGTGCGCGAGTTGACGCAGCCGCGCGAAGTCCGCGACCCACACCAGCAGCACCGGCGCCTGCTCGATATGCGCTTGTCCCCCAGCGACTTCGGCCAACCTCGCCCGTCGATCAGGGTCGCGCACCTCGACCACACTCCACGCCTGCAGGTTCGACGAGGTGGCCGCCGACTGCGCGGCCGAGACCAGCAGCTGGATCGTTTCCGGCGACACCGGATCGGGCAGATAGCGACGCACAGATTTGTGCGCGTGCAGCACGTCGAGCACCGAATTCCACTGTGCGGGAACAGAAGTGGTCGGGTCCGCGTAGCGGTGCTGCACGGGGTGGACGATGCTGGGTGCGGTCTGCGTCATGCACCCATGATCACGCACCCCGGCGGGGGCGGTCTGCGGTATATCTCACCGTGAATCGAAGGCCAGCGGTCGTTACAGTAACTAACGGAGAGCCTGCTGCCATGCGGGACGAGGGAGTGCGTGATGGGCAAGATTTTCGACCGGATCGACGACAAACTGCGGGCGTTCATCGCCGATCAGCCGATGTTCTTCATCGGCACCGCACCGTCGCAGGGCGGCCACGTCAACGTCTCTCCCAAGGGTTACCGCGACACCTTCGCCGTGATCGACGACCACACCGTGGCCTACCTGGACCTGTTCGGCAGCGGTTCGGAGACCATCGCCCACCTGCGCGACAACGGCCGGATCACCGTGATGTTCTGCTCGTTCACGCGTACCACCCGCATCCTGCGACTGTTCGGCACCGGTCGCGTGATTCGCCCCGACTCCCCCGAATTCGACACCCTGCGTACGTATTTCGGCACCGATCACCCCGGAATCCGTGCGGTGGTGCTGGTGTCGGTGGAGCGCATCGCCGATTCGTGCGGTTGGTCGGTGCCCAAACTCGACCTCGTCGAGGAACGGTTCATCCTCGACGAAGCCCATTCCCGCCGCACCGACGCCGACTTCGCCCGCCGCATCGCGGGCGACAACGCCACCAGCATCGACGGCCTGCCCGCGCTCGAGCCCGACCACCCGGTGCCGTCGAGCGTGCTGCGCTGACCTCAGGCCGCCGGCTTCGAGGTCACCGCGATCGCGGATTCGGACAGACTGCCCAGGTACAGGGTGCCGTGATGTTCGGCTACCGAGGTGACCATCGCGTAGTCGGCGCCGTCGCGTTGCAGGTCGTGGACGATATTTCCGTCGAAGTCCAGCGCGAGCACCCACACCGAGCGCACGGGTGCGGGTTTCAGGCTCGGCGGTAGGGCGTCGACCAGGCGACGCAAGATGCCGGGCAGCGGAGCGAGCTTGTCCAGCAACAGGTTTCGAGGCGAGGCCAAGGCGACCCAGATCAGACCGTCGCTGCCCAGGAGCATGTTGTCGGGCAGGCCCGGCAGGTTCTCGACGAGGTGGTCGGTGGTCCCGGCTCGCGGGCCGGTCAGCCAGTGTCGGGTGATCCGATAGGCGCCGGTTTCGGCGACCAGCACGCAGGATCGATCCGGGGCGAGCACGACGCCGTTGCCGAATTGCAGGCCGTCGACGAGGACCTCCAGACGCCCGTCGGGGTCGCGGCGGACCAACTGACCGGTGCCCGAATGTTCCAGTAGGTCGGTGATCCAGTGTTCCAGCGGCCAGCGCCGGGAGGAGACCGAGAAGTAGAGGGTGCCGTCGTCGTCGCGAATCACGTTGCTGGGGAACGTGAGCGGCGCGCCGTCGAGTTCATCGACGACGACCTCCAGTTCGGCGCCGGCCTCGGCCAGCCGGAAGATGCCGCGGCCCGCGACGCAGACCAGCAGCGAACCGTCGGCCTCGGCGTGCATACCCAGTGGCCGACCACCCGCGTGCGCGATCTGCTCGACCGCGCCGGTGGCCGGATCCACGCGCAGGATCGTGCCGTCGGCCGTTCCCGTGACCAGGCGACCGTCGGCCAGCACCACGACATCCTCGGGCCCCTGACCCGGCAGTGGCAGCAGCCGGGTCGGCGGCATCGGCGGGTCGCTGTGGGTTTGCCGCGCACGAGCGGTGGGTTGCGGCGGAGTCCAACGGTGAGGTCGCATCTGCATCACCATTGCTATCACGGCGAATACCGCAAACCGGATGATTCGCCGGAACTCGAACGCGCACAACGGCTCTGCGCACGATGTCCGCACGACACCACCCCCGAGCTCGCGCACGGCTAGAGTGCGACGGTGAACACCGGATCCGCCAGTACGCTGCTCGACCGTCTCCTCGCACCCCAGCCCGCACCCGCCTGGTGGCTGGTACTGGCCACCGCCATGGTCGCCCTCCTGCTGGTCGGTTACCGGCCGCTATGGCGGCTGACCAGGGCCGCGGTGACCGTGGCGCACGAGGGTGGGCACGCGCTGGTCGCACTGCTCACCGGACGCCGACTGCACGCGATCACCCTGCACACCGACACGTCGGGCCTGACCGTGTCCAGCGGCAAACCGACCGGCCCCGGCATGATCCTCACCGCCGCCGCCGGGTATCCCGCACCCGCGCTGCTCGGTCTGGGTTACGCGGCGCTGCTGGGCACCGGCCGGGTGACGCTGATGCTGTGGGCGACGCTGTTGATGCTGGCCGCGGTGCTGGTCAAGGTGCGCAACGTGTACGGGCTGATCACCGTCGCGGTGCTGGGTGCGCTGGTGTTCGGGGTGTCCTGGTTCGGCACCGATCTGCTGCAGGCCGCGTTCGCGTATCTGGCGGCGTGGTTCCTGCTGCTCGCCGCGGTGCGCCCGGTATTCGAACTGCAACGCGGACGCCGCAGGCAACCCGGACGCACCGACTCCGACGCCGATCAACTGGCCCGGCTGACCCACCTGCCCGCGCTGCTGTGGGTGCTGTTCTTCGCCGCCCTGTGCCTGGCAGCGCTGGTGGTCGGCGCGCTGTTGATGCTGGCACCCGTGGAGGAACTACATCCGCTGCTTCAGCGGTGATCGGCGATCCAGGCGTCCACGCCCTCGGTGACCAGACGGCTGGGCGGCTGCAGTGCGTTGAGGGTGACGCCTGCTTCGTCGGGCTGCAGCGGTTCGAGGGTCTCGAGTTGGGAATCCAGTAGGACCGTGGGCATGAAATGCCCGAGTCGGCCGGTCATGCGGCGCAGCAGTTCGTCGCGGGTGGCGGCCAGGTACACGAAGTAGGTCTGCGGTGCCATCGCGCGCAGGCGGTCGCGGTAGACGCGGCGCAACGCCGAGCAGGTGGCCACGCCGCCATTCTCGTGATGCTCGGCCAGCCACTCGCCGACGGTGTCGAGCCAGGGCCAGCGATCCTCGTCGGTGAGTGGGATACCGGCGGCCATCTTCTCGATATTGGCCATCGGATGGAAGTCGTCGCCTTCGGCGTAGGGCACCTCGAGCCGATCGGCGGTGAGCGCACCCACCGTCGTCTTCCCGCACCCCGACACACCCATCACCACAATGACAGGTTCGACCACAGCGACCTCCTCGTCGGAAACGAACTGGCACGATCGAGCGTAGCGGCCACGGCGGCGGCGCTCGCTGCGATCAGGGAATGGGCCGGTCGGTGGGCAGGTTGACGAAACTCGGGGCCGCGGGGTCCAGGCGCACATGCTGGGGTTTGAGGCCGCTGGCGTTCAGCATCGGCCGGAACGGTAGGGCCTTGGGTGCGTTGCCGGCGAAAACGTCGATGCGCAGTCGGTGGCCCGGGGCCAGGACCGCCTGGGTGGGGATCACGGCGACATCGATGTCGGTGGGGGCGCCGGGTACAACCGGGAGCAACCGGTCCAGAGTCAGCGGGTTGAACGGTGCGGTGAAGTCGCCGTTGATCGAGCGGGCGCTGCGACGTTCGTCGACCGCGCGCATCGACGAGGTGAGCTGGCCGGTGGTGAGCACGGTCGAGGTGCCGTCGGGGGCCACGTCATTGACAGTGACGTTCCAGAAGCCGTCGGTGGCGTCGTGAATGGTGTTCAGCCGCACATTGATCGGACCGGAGATGACCGTTTGCTCGGTCAGCGGTGCGCTGGTGAAGGTGAGGCCGTTGCGTTCGGCGATGCGGGAATCCTTGGCGCAGGCGTCCAGTGCCGCGGTCATGCCCGCCGACCCCTGGGCCGCATCGCGTGAGCAGACCTGGTTCAAACCCGGTGCGACAGTGAGTGTTTCGGGCTTGCCCGGCACGGTGGCGGCGAGTGAACCATCGTGCAGGCTGTCTTCGGTGCTGCCACTGGGCGCGGCGGACAGGTAGACGCGGCGGTGCGTGACACCCGGCTGCGGGAATTCGCGCAAGGTAATCCAGTCGCCGCCTTGCTGTTTCACCGTCACCGGGCCGAATCTTTCGACACCGCTGTCGATATCCTTGAGCCACTTGTCGAACCAGGCCCGCTGCAGCACGTCCAAGCGCGGCGGTGCGCCCGGAACACCGGTTCCCGCACCGGGATTGGCGTGATAGGTGTCGCCGACGACGAGTTGCTTGCGGCCCGCGGGCAACGGGATCTGCTCGTAGAGTTTGGTCGCGCTGTTGGCGAAGATATCGTGCCAGCCGCCGTAGACGAAGGTGGGCACCGTGACGTTTTCCGGGTGGCCCATGATCGCTTCGCGGAAGGCCGAGGTCTCGTCGAGGGCGCCGTCCAGGGCGGGCGGCATGTTCGACAGCGACGGCGTGAGCAGCGACTGGGCCAGCAAGTCGAAGTTGGTGGTCGGGTCGGCGAGTCGGTCGTTGAACCAGGTCCAGTCGAACGTGCCGTCGACCATCGAGGCCACGTCGGGGATGAGTTTGAGCTGGTTGACCGAGTTCAACCACATCGGCAGGAACGTCGTGCCGACGCCGCCACCGGGGGCGACCACATCACGCATGAGATCGCTGCCCGGCTCGACCGGGAAGATCGCTTGCAGCGCGGGCGGGGCGTTCTCGGCGGCGCGCAGCTGGTTGATGCCGGAGTAGGAGCCGCCGCTCATGCCGATGCGACCGTTGGACCACGGCTGGTGCGCCGCCCAGTCGATCACCTCGCGGGTGTCGAGCTGTTCGCGCGCACCGAGGGTGTCCCATTTCCCTTGCGACAGACCAGTACCGCGCACGTCCGCGACCACCACGGTGTAGCCGCCGCGCACGAGTTTGCGGTCCACGCCGAGCATGGTCTGGATCATGCCGCCGTCCAGCGCCTGCATGAGATCACCGAAACCGCTGATCGGTGTGGTCGACAGGTTCAGTCGGCGCACGATGTCCACGGCGGTGGACTGCAGGCCGGGGATCGCGGCGGCCGATTCGATCAGGCCCGTCATGAGTTTCGAGTAGGGCGTGAGGCTCACGATCGTCGGCAGCGGTTGCTGCTCGATCACGCCCGCGGCGTCGGCGGGGCGGTAGACGTCGGCTTTGAGGACCACACCGTCGCTCATGGTGATCTGGACGCCGCGCTCCACCCGCACCTCGGGGTACGCACCGGGCCCGTCGTGGTGGGCGGTCCACCGGTCGGCCGGTGGTTGCGCCGGTTCCGCGCCCGCGGGCCCGCCACCGCAGCCGAGCACGACCACTACCGCGAGGATCGTCACCAGCATCCGGACGAACCCGCGTTCCGAACCTTTACCCATACATCGCTCCCGACCGGTTCGTCCCCACAGTTGACCGAGCCACCGCACGATCGGCGCGAAAAACATAACAGCGGTAACGAGTTGGGTGGGGCAGCGTCGGCCCGCTCGGACTGTCGCTGTGAACACGCGTTGTTCCAGTTCAGCGCGATTTCGGGGGTTCTCGTTCTTGTCGGTGCCCAGTGGTTGACTGCACTCATGCCGGTGCGCTCGGGGGCCGGTCTCACATCCATCGCCGAGAGGACGTTCGACAATGCCGACACGCGACGAAGCTTGGCCGCAGGGCACGCCCTGCTGGATCGACTGCCAGGTGGACGACACCGCCGCCGCCCGCGATTTCTACAGCGCGCTGTTCGGCTGGGAGATCCAGGACGGTCCCGCCGAGGCGGGCGGGTACCTCATGGCAACGCTGGACGGCCGACCGGCGGCGGGCATCGGCCCCAAACCCGAAGGCATGAGCGCGATGCCGTCGGTGTGGACCACGTACTTCGCGGCCGACCGGGCCGACGAGATCGCCGAACGCGTCACCAGGGCGGGCGGTCAGGTGTTCATGCCGCCGTTCGATGTGCTCGACGTGGGCCGGATGTTCATCGGCGCCGACCCGGCGGGCGGTGTGTTCGGTGTATGGGAAGCCAAGGCGCACAACGGTGCTGAGGTGTTCAACCAGGACGGTGCCTACTGCTGGAACGAACTGCACACCCCCGCGTACGTGCAGGCGCACGAGTTCTACACCAAGGTTTTCGGCTGGCACTACAACGAAATCGGCGACGGCGGGAGCTTCATCTACTCCACGTTCGCGCTGCCGGGCAGCAGTCACGAGATCGGCGGCATGATGGACGCGTCCGCGCTGAAAACTCCGCCCTACTGGCTCACCTGGATCCAGGTCGACGACACCGACGTATCGCTGGCCAAGGCGACCGAATTAGGTGCCACGGTGATCATGGGACCCGACGACAGTCCGTTCGGCCGGATGGGGATCATGCAGGCGCCGCAGGGTGAGGTGTTCGGCGTGATCGACCCGGCGACGACGGTGGGGGAAGCACCCGGCGCCTGAGCGAACACGACCTGCTGCCGCAACCCTCCCGGTGCGGGGTCGCCTCCGCACGTCACACGACTCCGCTCGACCTCGCGGGATCCGATCGAGCCGTGCTGTCACGGGTGACTGACAGGGGCTGCCGCGAGTTGGATCTCGAGCAGTAGGCGGTCGGCGGGGTCGGCGAGGTCGATGCCCAGGACCGCCTCGACCCTGCGCAACCGGTAGCGCAGGGTGTTCGGGTGCACGCACAGCACGGTCGCCGCCGCGCTCACCTCGCCGTGCGCGCGCAGGTACGCCTGGACCGACACTCGCAGCTCGGCGGCGTGTTCGCGGTCGTAGTCGTCGAGGGCGGCCAAGCGGGGGTCGTGCAGTTGGGGTCGGGTCCGGATCAGGTCGACGATCTCGGCCAGCAGCACCGCGGTGCGGGCCTCGGCCAAGGTGGCGACCCGGCTGTTGGCCGCGGCCGGGCTGTCCAGCACCCGGTCGACCTCGGCGCGCGCACCGGCCACGGCGATCAGGCCCGGTACCGGTGCGGCCACCGCGGCCCGCACCACCAGCGCCCGGGCCTGTTCCAGCTGGGTGACCAGCTTGCGCACCCACGAGCCGACGCTGTGCGTGGAGTGATAGGAGGGCAACAACACATACACCCGATCGCCGATCACTTCGGTCACCGAGTCATCACGAAAGGCACTGGCGTGCAAGCGAATCAACGCACTCGACGCGGCCAACGCCGCAGCGGCACCGGCCGTGGGATCGACCATGGCGAAGCCGATCACCGCGGCGGGACCCGCCTCGGGCAGGTTCAGCGCGGCGGCCACCGTGGGCACGTCGACACCGTCGCCGTGCGCGCCGAACAGCCTGCGCACCAGCACCGCCTCGGTCGACGGTGCGTCGAGCCGGCGCGCGATGATCCGGGCCGCAACCGCCGAGGCGCCACGCAATACCTGGGCGGCGTCGGGTCGCAATGGGGAGTCGCCCTGCTGCAACCAGATGGTGCCCAACATCCTGGCCTGCGCGCCGTCGGTGCCGCGCCGGATTCCCACCACCAGTCGGCGGCGGATGTCGAGTTCGGGATGTTCGGGCACGTCGACCACTTCGTCGCTGCGCCGCACCCGGTCGAACACGCCCCATTCGCGCAGGATCCGCAGGTAGTCGCTGGGGCCTTCCCGGCCGAGGATGGACCGGATCCGCAGTGGGTCCGCGGAGCTGTCGGAGGACGAATAGGCGAGCACGTGCGAACTGGGATCTTCGATGGAGATCATCCCGCCGGTCTCCTTCGCCACCACCTGCGCGAGGTCGAACAGGTCGGTCTCCGGAGCGAGCAGGTCGTGCCCGCCCGCGGCCGCGCGCCGTTCGGGCGAACGCGCCAGCATCCGCCGCACCAGCGGAAACACCTGGTCCCAGCGGGCGTGCCGGTGCACGTGTACCAGCGCGACCCCTGCCGCGCGGGCAGCGGCGCGGACTTCGGGAGAGTCGTTGGCGCTCTTGGTCATCAATACGCGCGGACGGTTCGCAAAGGCACGGAGACCCACACCGTTCAGCCACGCCACCGTGCCCGCGGCATCGACACCCACGACCAGATACACGTCGGGCAGCACCCCGCCGGATTCGAGGTGTTCGGGCAGGTCGGTCGGCTCGACCAGCGCCACCGACCGCACCACCTGCTCCCCCAACGGCGCGTCGACCAGGGTCGCCACGGTGTGGTCCAGCGCGGCGAGCAGCTCGCCCAGTGTCGTGGCCTCGTCAGCCATCGGAGATCTCCGTTTTTCGTTTGTCCGATCGAACAACAACCCAGGTGATACTTCATCCGATCAGCTGATTATGCACCGGTCACGACAGTGTTGACTACCTCACATCCCGCCACCGTCACCACACGCAGGAGCCGCACCCATGGACGCCATCGCGACCACTCCGCCGCCGGTCAACGAGCCCGTCGGCACCTTCGCCCCCGGGCGCCCCGAACGCGCGCGTCTACAGACCGCGCTCGCGCAGCTGTCCGCCTCCCCCACCCAGATCGCCCACGTGATCGGCGGTCGCCACCTGCCCGGTGAAGGCCCCGCGTTCGACGTTGTCCAACCGCACCGCCACGCCGCGGTCCTGGGCACCGGCCACGACGCGACCGCCGCCGAAGCCGCCGCCGCGGTCGAGGCCGCGAACGCCGCCGCCCCCACGTGGCAGGCGATGTCGTTCGACGATCGGGCCGCGATCTTCCTGCGCGCCGCGGACCTGCTGTCGGGGCCGTGGCGCGAGAAGATCGCCGCCGCGACGATGCTGGGCCAGTCGAAATCCGCGTACCAGGCCGAGATCGACGCACCGTGCGAACTGGCCGACTTCTGGCGGTTCAATGTGTCGTTCGCCCGCGAGATCCTCGCGCAGCAGCCGATCTCCTCGCCGGGTGTGTGGAACCGGATGGAATACCGCTCGCTCGAGGGGTTCGTCTACGCGGTGACCCCGTTCAACTTCACCGCCATCGCGGGCAACCTGCCCACCGCGCCCGCGCTGATGGGCAACACCGTGGTGTGGAAGCCAGCCAGGACCCAGGCGGTGGCCGCGTACCTGACCATGCAACTGCTCGAGGCCGCCGGTCTGCCGCCCGGGGTGATCAACCTGGTCAACGGGCCCGGCCCGGTGATCTCCGATGTGGTGCTTGCCGATTCGCGGCTGGCGGGCGTGCACTTCACCGGCTCGACGGCCACCTTCCAGCACCTGTGGCGCGAGGTCGCGCAACGCCTGGACGGCTACCGCACGTATCCGCGCCTGGTCGGCGAAACCGGCGGCAAGGACTTCGTTCTCGCGCACCCGTCGGCCGATCCGGCGGTGCTGACCACCGCCCTGATCCGGGGCGCGTTCGACTACCAGGGCCAGAAATGTTCGGCCGCTTCCCGCGCGTACATCCCCCGGTCGGTGTGGGCGCAGATGTCGGAGGACCTGATCGAACGGACATCGAATCTGCGCTATGGCGATGTCGCGGATTTCACGAATTTCGGTGGCGCGGTGATCGATCGGCGCGCGTTCGACCGCAACACCGCCGCACTGGAACGCGCCAAGGCCACACCGGGTTTGACCGTGGTAGCGGGCGGCCACAGTGATGACAGTGTGGGCTGGTTCGTCGACCCGACCATCGTGGTCGGCGACGACCCGACCGACGAGATCTTCCACACCGAGTACTTCGGCCCGATCCTGGCCGTGCACGTCTACGACGACAGCACCCCGACCGCCTTCGCCGACGCCATGGACCTGGTCGACAACGGCAGCCCCTACGGCCTGACCGGGTCGATCATCGCGCAGGACCGCGCCGCGATCGCCCAGGCCACGCAGCGGCTCACCTTCGCCGCGGGCAATTTCTACATCAACGACAAGCCGTCGGGCGCCGTCGTGGGCCAGCAACCGTTCGGCGGCGCACGCGCGTCGGGCACCAACGACAAGGCCGGTTCGCCACAGAACCTGCTGCGCTGGACGTCGGCGCGCACGATCAAGGAAACCTTCGTGCCGCCCACCGACCACAACTACCCCCACCAGGCATCGGAGGTCCAGTGATGTCGGCACTGCTGCGTTCGACCATGCTCGCCGCCGCGCGTTCCCCACGACTGGAACGCACCATCACCCGACTGCCCGTCAGTCGCGCGGTGGTGGCCCGCTTCGTGGCGGGAACCACCGTCAAACAGGCGGTGCGCGCCACCGAAACCCTGTTGCGCTCAGGACGTTTCGTCAGCATCGACTACCTCGGTGAGGACACCACCGACCCGGCCAGCGCCGAGGCCACGCTCGAGCAGTACCGCATGCTGATCGCCGCGCTGGGCCGTCTCCCCCAGGCGAAGGTCGCCACGGGAGCTGTTCGGCCGCTGGAGGTTTCGGTGAAACTGTCCGCGCTGGGTCAGGCACTACCGGACAACGGTCACGCGATCGCCCTCGAACATGCCCGCGAGATCTGTGCCGCGGCACAGGCCGCGGGCGTGTGGGTCACCGTCGACGCCGAAGACCACACCACCACCGATTCCACGCTGTCGATCGTGCGCGAACTGCGCGCGGACTACCCGTGGCTGGGCACCGTGCTGCAGGCCTACCTGCGCCGCACCGAGGAAGACTGCCGAACGCTGGCGGGACCGGGATCGCGAATCCGCCTGTGCAAGGGCGCCTATGACGAACCCGAGTCGGTCGCCTTCCGGGAAAAATCCGAGGTCGACGCGTCGTACCTGCGGTGCCTGGGCGTGCTCACCGCAGGCGAGGGCTACCCGATGATCGCCTCGCACGACCCGGTGGTGATCACCGCGGCCGGTGTCGGGGTGCAGTGCGCGCAACGCAAAACCGAGGAGTACGAGTACCAGATGCTGTTCGGTATCCGTACCGACGAACAGCAGCGACTCGCCGACGCGGGCAACCATGTTCGCGTCTACGTCCCCTACGGTGACCAGTGGTACGGGTACTTCATGCGCAGGCTCGCCGAAAGGCCCGCCAACGTGGGGTTCTTCCTGCGCGCACTGGTGGGCACACGCAAGCGTTAACCGGTTTTCACCACAGTCATTGCCGCTGAACATTATTCACACTCGATGCCCGCCTTCGCGCGTCGCGGTGTACTCAGATGAGCTCACCGTGACGCGGCGGTGTGCGCCGAGGAAAGGGAACGCGAAATGTCTTTCGCCCAGCTGCGCACACAAATGCTGCGCCGCAAACCACTGATGGAAGTCGATGACGAAGTACCCGTCGACGAGCGCCTGGCCAAATCGCTGGGCCTGTGGCAGCTCACCGCCATCGGCGTCGGCGGCATCATCGGTGCCGGCATCTTCACCCTCGCGGGCTCGGTCGCGCACTCGGTCACCGGCCCGGCCGTGCTGATCTCGTTCCTGATCGCCGGTGTCGCCAGTGCCGCGGCGGCACTGTGTTACGCCGAATTCGCGGGCATGGTCCCCAAAGCCGGCTCGGCCTACACCTACGGCTATGTCTCGCTGGGCGAGCTCGCGGGCTGGTTCATCGGCTGGGACCTGCTGCTCGAGTACATCGCCGTGGCGGCGGTGGTCGCGATCGGCGTGTCCGGTTACTTCGGGTTCCTGCTCGACCAGGTCGGGTTGACCCTGCCCGAATGGATGCTGGGCGCACCCGACACCGGCGACGGCCGCGTGGTCGACCTGTTCGCGGTGCTGTTCTGTCTGGGCACCGCATGGGTGCTGTCGCGCGGCATCGGCAGCGTCGGACGGTTCGAAACGGTCGCGGTCGGCATCAAGGTCGCACTGGTCGTGCTCATCGTGGTGCTGGGCGTGTTCCACATCGACAGCGCCAACTACGACCCCTACTTCCCGTACGGCACCGGCGCGGTGTGGACGGGCGCGGCCACGGTGTTCTTCGCGGTGTTCGGTTACGACGCGATGAGTACCGCCGCCGAGGAATCCATCGACGGACGCAAGCACCTACCCAAGGCGATCATCTACTCCCTGGCCATCGCGATGGTGTTGTACGTGCTGTGCACGCTCGTGCTCACCGGGATGCAGAAGTACACCGAAATCAGCCCGACCAGCGGTTTCTCCACCGCGTTCGAATCGGTGGGAATGCCGGGCGTTGCCAACATCATCGCGATCGGCGCGATCGTAGGCATCATGACCGTGGTGCTCACGTTCATGCTGGGCGTGACCCGGGTATGGTTCGCGATGAGCCGCGACGGCCTGCTGCCGATCTGGTTCGCCAAGACCCACCCCACCCGCAAGGTCCCCACCAGGGTCACCTGGATCGTGGGCATCGGCTCGGCGATCCTGGCCGGTGTGCTGCCGATCAACACCGTCGCCGAGCTCACCAATATCGGCATCCTGATGGCCTTCATCGTGGTGTCGATCTCGGTGATCGTGTTGCGCCGCACCAGGCCCGACGCACCGCGCAGCTTCAAGCTGCCGTTCATGCCGGTGATCCCGCTGATCGGCATCGGCTTCTCGGCCTACCTGATCTGGTCGCTGCCGTCGCAGACCTGGTGGCGATTCCTCGGCTGGCTGGCGGTGGGTCTGGTCATCTACTACTTCTATTCCCGCAAGCATTCGGTGATGAACCGGACCGCACCGTCACTGGACAAGTAGTTACTCGCTCAATGCCGACCCCGGCACGAGCACCCGTTTGAGGATCTTCCCGGTTTCCCCGCGCGGCAGCGCGTTCACGAACGTGACGTCGCGCGGGACCGAGAACCGACTGAGGCGGTTGCGTACATAGGTGCGCACCATGTCCGAATCCAGGCCGGCGCCTTCGCGTTTCACCACGAACGCGACCAGCCGCTGACCGAACTCCTTGTCCGGCACCCCGACCACGGCCACCTCGGCGACCTGCGGCAGATGCGCCAACGCCTCCTCGACCGGCCGCGGAAACACGTTCTCACCACCGGAGATGATCATCTCGTCGTCGCGACCGTCCACGAACAGTCGGCCCGCGGCGTCGACATAACCGAGGTCGCCGGTGTCGAGCATCCCGTCGGCTTCCTCGGGCGGCGCGGAGTTGACGTAACCGTCGAACAGCATGTGATTGGCCACGAAGATGTGCCCGGTGGAACCCACCGGCACCGGACGCAGATCCGGACCCAGCACCGCGACGCGCGTACCCAGCGGCGGGCGACCCGCGGTTGTCGGCGATACCCGCAGGTCGTCGGGGGTGGCGATACTGGCCCACGACACCTCGGTCGAGCCGTACACGTTGTAGAGAATGTCGCCGTAGTCGTCCAGGAACCGCAGCACCGTGGCCCCCGACAGCGGCGCACCGCAACTGACCACGAAACGCAGACTCGACAGATCACACTGCGCGCGAACCTCTTCGGGCACGTCGAGCAGGCGTTCCACCATCGTCGGCACCACGATCAACGTGGTGATCCGGTGCTGCGCCACCGCGCGCAGGCAGTCCGCGGCGTCGAAACCGTCCTGCAACACCACGGTCGCGCGCAACGCGGTGCTCAACTGCAACCCCGCCAGACCCCAGGTGTGGAACAGCGGCGCGGGAATGAGCATGACCTCTTCCACACGCAACGGAATCCGCGACAGCAGCGCGGCGATGGTGCCGAAACCCTTGGCGTGCGGACGACGCGCGCCCTTGGGCGCACCGCTGGTGCCGGAGGTGAGCACGATCAACCGACCGGGATTCGACGGCACCGGAAAGTCGGTGTGCGCCTGCGTGATCAGGTCGTCGACGGTGCGGCGATCGGTATCGGGCGGGCAATCGTCGGTGGTGTAGCGCGGCACATCGCTGTGCAGGTAGCGGATCAGCGTTTCCAGTTCACCGTCGACGAACACCGCGCTCAGGCGATGCCGCTGCACGATCTCCTCGATCCGACGCCCCGACAGCCCCGCGTTCAGCAGGGCAACGTCCACGCCGAGTTTGCCCGCGGCGACCATGGTTTCGACCATGCCCGCGTGATTGCGCGCCAGCAGACCGATCGCGTCACCCTTGCGCAGGCCCTGCGCGTACATCGCCGCGGCCAGCGCCGTGGACCTGGCATCGACCTCGGCGAAGGTGCGATCCCCGCTCGGGTCGATCAGCGCGAGTCGATCCGGGGTGCACGCCGCACCCGCCGCGTAGCCGCCCGCCAGGTTGAAGCCCCATTTCGACAGGGAGCGAAGCTGTCTCACCAGCGACACCGGATCGGGCCCCATCAATCCGGTGGCCGCGATATTGCGCGCGACCCCGGCATTGCGGCGCACCATCGACCGTTCGGCGTTGACCACCACCGAGGATCGGGTGCCCGCGATCACGTCGGCGGTGCGCCGCAATCCGGCCTTGACCCAGTCGGTGACCAGCGCGTTGTTGCTCTGCTCGAGCACCGGATGCACCCGCGCGGTGGCGAACAGGGTGATTTCCAGGCGGGTGCGCTGCTGGTCGCCACGCAGGCGGACCGAGGCGAAACTTCCCAGCAGCGGACTGCGCAGTTCGAAACTCTCGTACCAGCGGCCGATGACCAGCACGAACTCGTGGGTCCGGATCCCGGCGCCGGCCGAGCCGATCCGTACCTGCCAGTGGACCGCCCCGTCGGGGCGTTCGACCGGTTCACAACTGCCGATGCCGGTGAACATGCGTGGATAGCTCTGCGGATCCAGCAGGACATCCCACAGTGCTTGCCGCGCGATGGTGAAATCCGCGCTGACATCGATGACGTCGGTGACCAAACTGCGTGCTCTACTTCCCGTCGGCCTGTTCGACCCGTGTGGTCGGCGGGCAAATATGGGCGCGGTGGTCGATACCACCTCGCGGGTCGCCACGCTACCCGGCCGCGACGCCCCCACATCAAGAATCAGACAAAACCGGTGGTTCGGTGCGGTTTCGACCGGACTTTGTCTTGTCCGCCACACCTGCCGACATCGCCGATGTGAAACTGTCCAATTGCTTGCACACCGCCGGTGTATGCCGAAGTATTGCTAGCAGTACCGACCCGATCTTCATGAGTCGTCGCGATGAGCGGCGCAACGAGCGAAGAGGTGTGGAATGACTGCTAGCTGGCCGAGCTCGATGGACCCGTTCGACGACATCTTCCAGCGGTTTTTCGGTTCCGGGATGTCGTCGAAGCCTCCGGTGCAGCGCATGGACCTCGGCAGGCTGATGACCGACAACGCGAAGTTGCTGGTCGGTACCGCCCGCGAGGCCGCCCAGGAATGGGGAAACCCGGAAATCACCCCTGAGCACCTGCTCTACGCCGCCACCGAGGCCGAGCCGGGTCGCAGCATCGTGGCCGAGCTCAGCCTGGATCCCGATCAGGTCGCCGAGCAGATGGAGGACTACCTCGACACCGGCGAGCCCAGCGAGGACGACCTCGCCGACATCACGCTCAGCCCGTCGACCAAGCTCGCCCTGCGCGCGGCGCAACGGCAAGCGGCCCAGGCCGGCAGCAGCTACATCGGGCCCGAGCACATTCTGCTCGGCATCGCGTCGCTGCCCGACAGCGTGGCCGCGCAGGCCCTGGTCGCCGGGATCGCAGCCACCCAGAGCGGTGGCGTCCCCGCGCCGGGCACCCCGATGGCCACCGCGCCCTCGAAGCGTCAGCAGCCCGACTCCGAGACACCCACACTGGACGAATACGGCCGCGACCTCACCGCCGAGGCCCGTGAGGGGCTGATCGACCCGGTCGTGGGCCGTGCGGAGGAGATCGAGGAGACCATCGAGATCCTGTCGCGCCGGCGCAAGAACAACCCGGTGCTCATCGGCGATCCCGGTGTCGGTAAGACCGCGATCGTGGAGGGGCTGGCCCAGCGCATCGTCAACGGTGATGTGCCGGTGACCCTGGCCGACCGTCGCGTGATCGCGCTGGATGTCGGCTCGCTGGTGGCGGGCAGCAAGTATCGCGGCGAGTTCGAGGAGCGGCTGACCAAGATCCTCGACGAGGTCCGCGCGCACAAGGACGAGCTGATCATCTTCATCGACGAGCTGCACACCATCGTCGGTGCCGGTGGTGGCGGCGAAGGCGCGATGGACGCGGGCAACCTGCTCAAGCCGGCCCTGGCTCGCGGCGATCTGCACGTGGTCGGCGCGACCACCATCGACGAGTACCGCAAGTACATCGAGAAGGACGCCGCGCTGGAACGCCGATTCCAGCCGGTGATGGTGTCGGAACCCTCGGTCGACGACACCATCCAGATCCTGCGCGGCCTGGCCGATGTGTACGAGGAACACCACCAGGTCCGCTACTCCGACGAGTCGCTGGTCGCCGCGGCGCAGCTGTCGGATCGCTACATCACCGACCGGTTCATGCCCGACAAGGCGATCGACCTGGTCGATCAGGCGGGCGCGCGCGTGCGGCTGCGTTCGGGCACGCCCGACCCGGAGGTCAAGGCCAAGGACGAGGAGATCGCCCGGCTGTACCGGGAGAAGGACGCCGCGGTCGACAACGAGGACTACGAGAAGGCCAAGGCGCTCAAGGTCGATATCGCGGTCGCCGAAGAGGAACTGCAGGAGTCCGGGCTCACCGCGACCGAACCGGTCGTGGAGGTGGTCGACATCGCCGAGGTGATCTCGCGCCGCACCGGCATTCCGGTGGCCGATTTGACCGCGGAGGAGAAGCACAAGCTGCTGCAACTGGAAGACGTGCTGCACAAGCGGGTGATCGGCCAGAACGAGGCGATCGTGGCGGTCGCCGAAGCAGTGCGTCGCGCCCGTGCGGGCTTGAAGGATCCCAACCGGCCGATCGGCTCGTTCCTGTTCCTCGGCCCCACCGGCGTCGGCAAGACCGAGCTGGCCAAGGCACTGGCCGAGGCCGTGTTCGGCGACGAGGACCGGCTGATCCGGTTCGACATGAGCGAGTTCCAGGAGAAGCACACGGTCTCGCGACTGGTCGGTGCCCCTCCCGGATATGTCGGCTACGACGATGCCGCACAGCTCACCGACAAGGTGCGGCGTCAGCCGTATTCGGTGATCCTGTTCGACGAGGTCGAGAAGGCGCACCCCGATGTGTTCAATGTGTTGCTGCAGTTGCTCGATGACGGGCGCGTCACCGATTCCAAGGGCCGCACAGTCGATTTCAAGAACACGATCGTGATCATGACGTCCAATATCGGTTCCAACATCATCCTCGAGGCACCTCCCGGCGATCTCGATTCGATCGTGCCGGAGCTGGAAGAGATGCTGCGCCAGCACTTCCGGCCCGAGTTCCTCAACCGCATCGACGAGCAGATCGTGTTCCATCGCCTGGACATGGAGCAGCTGGAACAGATCGTGGAGCTGATCCTGGACCGCACCCGGCGCATGTTGGCCGCGCAGGACGTGGAACTCGATATCAGTCAGCCCGCGGTGGACTGGTTGAGCGAGCGCGGTTTTCAGCCCGAGTTCGGTGCGCGCCCGTTGCGTCGCACGGTACAGAAGGAGCTGGACAACCGGATCTCGCGACTGCTGCTCGACGGCGGTCTGCGCCCCGGCGGCACCGTCAAGGTCGATGCTGTCGACGGCGACCTGGTCGTGACCGCGGTGAACCCCGACGACGGCGACACCGACGCCAAGCCTGCCGGCAAGGCCGACACCAACGGCTCGGCGCCCGCGGCGAAGAAGGCGGCGAAGAAGCCCGCCAAGAAGGCCGCGAGTAAGAAGGGCGACGACAAGAAACTCGCGTCGAAGTAGGCCTTCACACGACTGTGGCCCCGGTTCACCAGAACCGGGGCCACAGGTGTCGCTGGGGTCAGCCGCCGGTGACGATGCAGGAATACCCGAACAGGAAACCCCTGCCCACCGAGACGTTCACGCTGTTGCCGATGCCGTCCTGGACGGCGGTCAGCGTGTGCGCCCCGGCATAAGACGGCACCCAGGGCAACCGGGCGATGCCGTCGGTCGGGGCGACCACGGCCAGCAGTGCGCCGTTGTCGTAGAACTCGACAGGAACGATGCCGACACTGAGCCTGGCCAGCAGCTGATGCGTGCACCCCGTCCCGTAGTTCGTCGACGAGCCGACGCTGAAATAGGGCTGCACGGTCAACTGCGAAACTCCGGCAGAGGCGGCGGGGGCACCGACCGTCGTGGTCAGCACAGCCGCCCCGAGTGCCGCGACGGTGAGGGCGAATTTCCTGTCACTCATAGTGTTCTCACGTCCTTGTGATGCGGGGCCGACCGAACGCGAGGCCGGCGAGTCGTTCCCCATCCTCACCCCATCCGGGGACCGAGTGTGGGAGAACACACAAACCGTTTCCCACTCATCGGCCTCGCCTCGATATCTACATCCGCGACCAGAGCGCGGGTGTGTTGGGCGGCGTCCAGTTCGGGTCGTGGACGGTGTGCGCCTGCCTGCAGCTGTAGGTCGCGCCCTGGTAGGTGACCTTGTCGCCGATGGCGTAGGTGGCGCCGTGCCGCCACGCGGATCCGGCGGGCGCGGCCGTGGTGGTCGGATGGTGATGTCCCGGCGTGGTGGTGGCGGGCGGTTTCGTGGTCGTGGCCGGCGGGTTCGTGGTGGTGACCGGCGGTTTGGTGGTGGTCGCCGGGGGTGTGGTGGTGGGCGCCGGAGTGCTGGTGGTCGGCTCGGATGTGGTGGGCTTCGGGGTGGTCGTGGTCGGCGTAGTGCCGCCACCGCCACCGACCTCCAGATCCACGCAACTGTAGAAGGCTGCCGCGGTATCGCCGATATTCCAGACCGCACGCAATTTCTGACGGCCGGAATATTTCGACAAATCGACGGTGTGCGTCACTTCCATCGACGGCTGCTCATTGCGCCCGTCGAACACCGCGACCCGGGTGTTGCCGATAAAGTATTCCCAATTCAACGTGCGATGGTTCGCGGTATTCTTCCACGTGAAACTCGCACTGCTGCCGACCTTTTGTGGTATCCAACCCAGATTGTCGTCATCGAGTTCGGGATACTTTCCGGCACTGCAGGTGGTCAGACCTTTCGCGCCTTCCACACTCTGTGGTTCGTATTTCACCGCACCGCAGGGCACCAGGCCACGGGCACATTGTTCCTGCCTGCTGGCCGGTCCGGTGACCCAACCGTGCGCATTCGCACTCGCGGCCGGAACCAGCGCGGTCACCAGCGGAGCCAATGCCGCGGCACCGGCGAAGAACAGAATTCGACTTCTCACTATCAATACTCCTTGGAAACGCACACGGAGGACAGCAGCCGGCTTGCTGTCCGGGGGAAACATTTCGAGCGATGACACTGAACACTTCGATATCGAACTGTGACTGGAAGGTTAGGGACGCGAAGATCAACCGTCAAGGGTCCTGGTAGCGAAAAATACCGCTACTCACGGGTATTCGCAGACCTTGTCAGCATTGTGCGAATTCAGCGAATAATCACCGTTTCGAACCAACCGGTATCGACTCGGAGCAAACGGTGAGTTATTTGCCCAGGTATCGCGCGTGCGCAGATTTGCCAGAGGGTGGAAATAGGTAGCCATGTTGGCAACAAGCCGCCTTACCCGTCCCGCGGCTGCCCCGCGAGGAGGTGCCTGGCAAACCTTGCGGGACTCCTCCAAAATCGTTGACGGGCCCGGCGATCTCAGGGCATGGGCAGCGGCGGAGTCTTCGGAAAGTTCACCGGCAACGCCGCCAGCGAACGATGGAACGGGCCGGGGCGCCACACCAATTCTTCGGCGGGTACCGCGAGGGTCAACTCCGGTAGGGCGTCGAGCAACTGGTCGATGGCGTCCTGGACGATCAGGTAGGCCACCGGCTTGGCGGGGCAGCCGTGGGGACCCGCGCTCCAGGCCAGATGCGCTCGGTTGTCGACCACGTCGCGCCCGGCGATGGCCGGATCGTTGTTGCACGCGGACATGCTGATCACCACCGGTTCGTGCGCGGGCAGCCAACTGTCGTCGATCAGGATCGGCTGCCGCGGGTAGGTCATGCAGAAGTTGGCCAGTGGCGGATCGGTGAACAGCACCTCGTCCAGTGCGTCGCGGGTGGACAGGCTGCCGCCTAGCACATTGCCCGCGAACCGGTCGTCGGTGAGCATCAGCCGCAGCGTGTTGACCACCAGGTTCAGCATGGGTTCGATGCCCGCGCCGTACAGCACCAGCAGTTGGTGCACCAACTCCTCGTCGGTCAGCGCCGCGGGATGGTGCAGCAGTCGGGTGGCGACGTCGTCGCCGGGCGCACGTTGCCGCAGCCCCACCAGATCAGCCAGCGCCGACGCGAGCAGGTTGTTGCCCGCTTCGGCGTCGTCGCCTTCGAAGATCTGCGCCATGCCGGTGGCGACCTGCTGGCCGATCTCGGGCGTACACCCCAGCATCGAGTTCAGGGCTTGGAACACCAGCGGAAAAGCGTACTGGCTCAACAGGTCTGCCGACCCTTCGGCACAGAAGCTGTTGATCAACGGGATCGCGAACTGTTCGACGGTGCTGTGCATCGCATACAGGTCGACACCCGCGATCGCGGCGACGTTGGCCTGCCGGTACCTGGCGTGGTCGGCTCCGGTGGTGCGCAGCGCGGCGGGGCGGAACTGCAGCATCGGCAGCACCGGGCAGTCCAGCGGTATGTCGCGTTCCCATGTGCGCGGGTCGGCGGGGAAGTGTTCGGGATCGTTGAGGATGCGCACGGCGGTGTGGTAGCCGATCACCAGGGTCGCCCGGATGCCCGGCGAAAGTTCCACCGGCACAACCGAACCGAACCGTGCGCGCATGTCCCGGTAGGCGGCCTGCGGATCGGCGGCGAACTCCGGCGCCCACATCGCCACCCGCTGGTCGGCGAAAACGTCCACCGTCATGATGCTTCCTGCCTGCGAAACAGATACTCCACCAACGTGATCAGCGCTTGCAGTCCTTGGTCGCGGCGGCGTGCGTCCAGCGCGATCACCGGTGTCTCCGGGGCCAGATCCAGTGCCTCGCGGACCTCGTCGAGTGGGTAGCGCCGGAATCCTTCGAATTCGTTGACCGCCACCGCATACGGCACCCCACGCTGTTCCAGCGCCGAGAGCACGTCGTCGGCTTTCTCGATGCGCCGCGTGTCCACCAGCACCAGCGCACCCAACGCGCCCCGTGCCAGTTCCTCCCACAGCGGCGCGAACCGTTCCTGCCCCGGCGTGCCGAAAAGGTACAGTGCCAGTTGCGGATTCAGGGTGATGCGGCCGAAATCCAGTGCGACAGTGGTCGATACCTTATTGCCCAGTCCCGCCAGGTCGTCGACCCCGATACTGGCCTCGGTGATCGTTTCCTCGGTGCGCAGCGGCCGGATCTCCGACACCCCGCACACGAACGTGGTCTTGCCGACCCCGAAATTGCCTGCGACCAGGATCTTCACCGACCGGGTCACGGTGTCCGCGACGTAGTCGATGTCATCCCGCGAGGGCGCGTAGACCATGCAGCACCTCCTTGATCAGGGCCAGTTCCGGTTTCACCTGGGCGGGCGTGGGGCAGTGCAGGTCACCGCGGTCGAGCAGATCGGACACGATGATCTTCACCACCGAGGCGGGCAGGTCGAGATAGGCCGACAGTTCCGCGATCGACAGGGCCCCGCGACGACTGGCCAACGCCAGCAGACGACGCTCGTCGGGCCGATGATCCGCGCGCGCGTCGTGCACGGCACGAACCAGGGTCACCAGGTCCAGGTCATGCGCGGCGCGCACCCGGCCGCCGGTGCGCACATAGGAGCGGACCAGGTCGGGATCGCGTCTCAATGCCCGCCACCGTGGCGCGGTGCGCTACCGATCTCGTGACCCACCCGCGAGGCCAGTTCGTTCATCCGATGCGCCACCAGTGCGACGTCGACATCGACGGTGGTCGCCACGCCCAGCAGCGCACCGGGCCCCGCGGCGGTGATCATGATCATGCCCTGGTCGTACTCGGTCATGTTCTGGCGCACCGCATTCGGCGGTCCGCCACAGAACTCCGCGAGCGCTTTACCCAGCGAGCGCAACCCCGAGGCGGCCGCGGCGAACCGTTCGGCGTCGTCTTTGACCACACCGCGGGAGTGCGCGATGCGCAGTCCGTCATCGGACAGCAGGACCGCGAAACGCACGCCCGGGATCTCCAGATCCTCGAGCAGCCACGCCAATCGGTTGGTGCTATCGGACACCGGTGTGCTCATCGGCTGATCCTTCCGTAGTTCGCCGCACCACAGCGGCGCGACCGCTGCGGGATCCGCTGTGCCAGGCAGCGGCCAGTTCGGGACGCGCGGGCCCCGACTCGATGGTGTCGCCCGCGGAATCCGGGGCGACAGGCCGGCGGCGGCGCTTGGGCAGCCCGCCGCTGGTGATCTCGTGGACCTCGGCGACCGGCTGGTGCACCGGCCCGACCGGCGCCGAAACATGCGCCTGCGCAACGAGTTCGGGCTCTACGACCCGGGGTGCGTCGCCGCTGACCAGCAGTGCCGACGGCACATAGATCATCGCCCGCATCCCACCGAAGATATTGGGCCCGTCCACATGCACGGTGAATCCGTAGCGCCGGGCCAGCGCCGCGATGCCGGGAAAACCGACCTTCGGCGCGGGGCCCAGATCGTGGATGTCCACGGGCCGTTCGCCACTGAGCACCGCGCGCGCGTCCTCGAGTTGTTCGGGGCTCATGCGCATGCCCGCGTCGTCGATGATGACGGTGACACCGTGATGGCCTTCCTGGAAACCGATCTCCACGAACGACGACGGCGGCGAGTAACGCAGCGCGTTGTCCAGCAGCGTGGCCATGGTGTGCACGAGCGGTTCGACCGCGCGGCTGATCACGATCCGATCGGACTGCCCCGACCGCACGCGCAGGAATTCGCGCACCCGCCCGGTGGCACCGCCCGCGACATCGGTGAGCGACTGCTGCGGCCAGCGTCGACCGGGCAGCCCGCCCGACACGATCACGTAGGACTGCGCCTGCCGGATCATCTGCTGCACGGTGTGGTCGATCCGGGTGAGCGTTTCGTAGATCGCGTCGTCGCGATGTTCGCGCAGCGCGGCGCTGACGACCTGGCCCAGATCGGTGCCCAGACTCACCACCGAGGTGCCGAACGAGCGCACCGCGGCGCTGGTGGCCGCTCGCGAAGTCGCCGCGAGCTCGGTGCGCGCGTGTTCGCGCGCGGCGGCTATTTCCTGCCCGCGACGTTGCTCGCCGTAGCGTTCGACCATCGCCCTGGTGTCCTCGGCGACCACGCGCAGATCCTCGGCATGGCCGGTGGCGATCCACTGCAGGGCCTGCCCGAACTGCGATTCGCCCAGCTCGACGGGCAGTTCCACCATCACCGCGGGGATCTCGTGTCTGCGCACCGCCGTAGTGATCGCGGGCAAGGTGGTCCGCGCCAGGTGCACGAGCGCGTTCTCGCAGGCCAGCCGTTCGCGGATGGCGGCGTCGGCGCGCAGTCGCTGGTTGCGTTCGTTGCGCATGGCCAGCACGCTCACCGCGATCGCGAGCAGCAACAGCGGTGCTCCGATGACGAGCAACAGCGCCGCAATTCCTGAGTTCATCAGATCTTTCGTCGTCGTGGATCTATGCCGCGACGCTGCATCGTTTCGGTTATCCGATCCACATGGCTCAGTTTCGGCGACTCGGTCACACTAGCAGCACCGTGAACCATAGCGGCGCGGATCATACTGTCTCACAACGGAATTGCTCTGTGAAACGGCCCAAACTACTGGACGGTTGACCTAGATCGGGTCACGAACCGCAGGTCCGGATGTCGCGGAACCGCGGGTACCGGATAACATCGCGGCGTGGCGAAACTGAAGCTCTCCGTCGATGTGCCCGTCCCGCCGGACCAGGCCTGGGCGCACGCGTCCGATCTCCCACACCTGGGCGACTGGCTGACCATTCACGAGGCGTGGCGTGGCGACCTGCCCGACGACCTGACACCGGGCACCGTGCTGGTCGGCATCGCCCGCGTGAAGGGCTTCCGCAACAAGGTCACCTGGAAGGTGCGCACCGCCGAGCCGCCGCGCAAGCTGGCACTGACCGGCACCGGCATCGGTGGCACGAAGTTCGGCCTGAGCCTGCTCGTGGAACCGCACGGCACCGGGTCCAAGGTGAGTGTGGACATCGATCTGGGTGGCGCGCCGCTGTTCGGCCCGATCGGATCCGCGGTGGCGAAGGCTCTGCGCGGCGATATCGAGCGTTCCCTGGAAATGTTCGTCAAGCTCTACGGCTGAGCACTGCAGCCGAAAGCCCGGACGCGAGTCGGCGTCCGGGCTTTCGTGTGTTCAGACCATCAAGGTGTCGGTGTCGACCGGTGCCTTGGGTTTGGTGCGTGGCAGGAAGAACGCGGGTATCAGCGTCAGCGCGGCCAGGATCACCGTGACCCAGTAGGTGTTGCTGAACGCGGTCGCGGCCAGTTCCAGCCCGTCGGCGATCACCGATTCCGGAACACCTTGGGCAAGTTCCGGTTTGGCCTTAGATGCCATTCCCAGCATGGCTTCGGGATGGTCGTTGATCTGCGCGGCCAGCACCACCGACATCGTCGCGGTGCCGATCGAGGCGGCGGTCTGGTTGATGATGTTCATCAGCGTGGAACCGCGCGCGACCTGACTGTGGGTCAGTGTCTGGATGGCGGCGGTCATCACCGGCATCATGGTGCAGCCCATGCCAAGACCCATCACGAACAGCGCGCCGCCGATCAGCAGGTACGAGGTGTCCGCGTGCAGTTGGGTGAAGCCGGCCAGTCCGATGGTGATGAACGTGACGCCGAACATCACGATCTTGCCCGGCCCGATCTTGTCGACGAGGAAGCCCGCGACCGGCATGGTCAACATGGCGCCGATGCCCTGTGGCGCCAGCAGCAATCCGGTGTCGAAGGCGGTCTCACCGCGCACCTGCTGCAGGTAGTTGGGCAGCAGGAACCCGGCGCCGAAGAACGCGATGGCGAACAGCGACATCGTCAGCACCGCGGAGCGCAGCGACGAGTTCGCGAACAGGCGGATGTCGATCAGCGGGTGCTCGGTGCGCAGTGCGTGGAACACGAACAGCACCAGCAGCACCGCGCCGATGATCGCGGGGATCAGCACGCGCGCGGCGAGCACGGTGCCCTTCTCCGGGATCGAGGACACACCGAACAGGAACAGGGCCAGGCCCGGCGAGGCCAGCAGCATGCCGACGAAGTCGAACGATTCCGACGGTTTGGGCTTGTCGGAGGGGAACACGATGAAGGCCAGCACCAGCGCGAGCAGTCCCAGTGGCAGGTTGATCAGGAAGATCCAGTGCCAGCTGAACGAGTCGATGAGCCAGCCGCCCAGGATCGGCCCGCAGATGGGTCCGAGCAGCATCGGCACGCCCAGCACCGCCATCACCCGCCCGATCCGTTGCGGGCCCGCGGCGTGGGTCATGATCGTCATGCCCAGGGGCATCAACATGCCGCCGCCGATGCCTTGCAGCACCCGGAACGCGATCAGCGATTCGATACTCCATGCCATCGAACACAGCACCGAGCCGAGGATGAAGAACGTCAGCGCGGCCATGTAGAGGCGTTTGGTGCCGAAGCGGTCGGCGGCCCAGCCTGTCATCGGGATCACCGAGGCCAGGGCCAGGGTGTAGCCGGTCATGGTCCAGGCCACGACCTCGACCGAGGCTTGGAATTCGTGCATGAAGGTCGGGATCGCCACGGTGACCACGGTGATGTCGAGAATCGACATCACGGCGCCGAGGACGACCACGCCGGCCACCTTGAGTACGGCGGCGTCCAGCTTGTCGGTTGTTGGATCGGGCCCGGTGGCGCCGATATCCGGAGGTTTCGTCACCGTTTAAGCCAAGCACTTTTCGGTCCCGAAGACCAGTGAAATCTACTGTTCGTGATTTCGGCGCGTCATACCCGCGTGATCGTCGCGGCCAAGGCGGCGCTGGTCGCGGCGGGCGAGGCGGGCAGCATGGGCAGTCGAACGGCCGGGCTCGAGATCTCGCCACGCTCGGCCAGTACTGCCTTGATGACCGTGGGGTTGGGTTCGGCGAACAGGGCGGCGGCCAGTGCGTCGAGGCTGTTGCCGATGGTGCGGGCTCTGGCGATGTCGCCGGTTTGCCATGCCGCGATGAGGTCGGCGTATTCGCGGGGTGCGATGTTGGCGGCGGCGAGGATGGCGCCCTGTGCGCCTAGTGCGAGCAGGGGTGAGGCGAAGCGGTCGTCACCGCACAGCACTGTCGTGCCTGTTTCGGCGGCCATCAATTCGACTGTGGCCGTGTCGATTCCGCCGACGGCGTGCTTGAAGCCGGCGATGTTCGGGGTGTTGGCGAGACGGATCAGGGTGGCTCCGCTGAGTGGGCGGCCGGTGCGGTACGGGACGTCGTAGACGATCAGCGGGGCCGGGCTGACCGCCGCCAATTGCGTGAAGTGTGCGATCACGCCTTCCTCGCTGGGGCGCACGTAATAGGGCACTACCGACAGAATCGCCGCCACGGGATGTGGGAGCGCCGTGATCGCCTCGACCGATTCCGCGGTGGCGTTGCCGCCCGCGCAGGCGATCAGTGGGGTGTTGCGTTGCGCGCTCACGCCCGCACAGATGTCGAGTACGCGTGCCCGCTCAACCGATGTGAGCGCGGAGGGCTCGGCGGTGGTGCCCAGCGCGACCAGACCGGTGGCGCCAGCATCGAGGACGGCGTTGGCGTGGCGTTCGAGGGCGACCGGATCGAGTGCGCCGTCGGCGGTGAACGGGGTGATCAAAGGGACGAACAGTCCGTGTAGCGATGTCATAGCTCCATGGTCAGGCTTGACAATCATTAGGTCCAGTACGCATTCATGATGCCGACCGTAAGCTGAACTGATGCTCGATGTCCGCAAACTTCGCCTCCTGCGCGAACTCGCCCACCGTGGCACCATCGCGGCTGTCGCCGAAGCGCTCAGTTACACGCCCTCGGCGGTGTCGCAACAACTCACCGCTCTGGAACGCGAAGCGGGTGTCCCCCTGCTGGAACGCTCGGGCCGCCGCGTAACCCTGACCCCCGCCGCCGAACTCTTGGTCGGCCACACGGAAACGATCCTGGCCGCCCTCGAACACGCCGACGCCGAATTGGCCTGCACCCGTGATGAATTGGCGGGCACCCTGCGCATCGGATCCTTCCCCACCGCCGCCCGCACCCTCCTGTCCCCCGCCCTGGTCACCCTGAGCAACAACCACCCCCGCCTGGAACTCACCGTCACCGAGATCGACCCCGCCGACGTCCCCAACGCCCTGCGAGCAGGCACCCTCGACATCGCCCTGACCCACGACTACGACCTGGTCCCCACCGACCCCGACCCCTCCCTAAACACCGAGCCCCTGCACACCGAAACCGTCTACCTGGCCACCCGAAACCCGGTCCCCACCAAGAATTCCCTGCAAGCCCACCGCCAATCCCCCTGGATAGCAGGCACACCCGGCACCCTCTGCCACACGCTGACGCTACGGGCCTGCCAGGCAACAGGTTTCACCCCCCACATCCGCCACCACGCCGACGACTTCGACACCGTCCTCACCCTCGTAGCCGCAGGCGCAGGCACCGCCATAGTCCCCGCCCTAGCCCTCTACGCCCCACCCGACAACATCACCCTCACCCCCCTCCCCATCCACCGCCACACCCACCTCGCCTACCGAAACGGCACCGGCCTACACCCCACCATCCACGCCGCCCGCACAGCCCTCCACGCCACGGCGTAGAACCCCTCGTCGCCGTGCAATTCACGCTGAAATACCAACTGGCCCTTCGTCCCACCCAGCAATCGCCCGTGGCCGCGTGCGACCACTATCAGCGCAAAGCCAGGGCGAGGAAGAAGTCGACGCGGTCTTCCAGGCGGGAGAGGTCTCGGCCGGTGAGTTCTTCGATGCGTTGGATGCGGTAGCGCAGGGTGTTGACGTGCACGTGGAGCAGGTCCGCGGACTTGGTCCATGAGCCGGAGGCTTCGAGGAAGGTTTCCAGGGTGTGGACCAGGTCGGAGCGGTTGTCCTGGTCGTAGTTGGTGAGTGGGTCGAGCAGGCGCAGGCGGAACATGCGGCGGACCTCGTCGGGGACGCTGGCCAGTAGCAGCATGTGGGTGGCCAGTTCGTCGTGGCCTACCACGCTGGTGGGCTGGTGGCGGTCGGCGGCGAGTCTGCGGGCGTAGCGGGCTTCCTCGACGGCGCCGCGCAGACCTTCGCCGTCGACGACTCCGCTGACGCCCACCGATAGTCGGCTGCCGCGCAGGCCGGGCTCCAAAGCTGCTACGGCCCGGTGGATTTCATCGATCACTGATCCTTCGGCGCCTGCGGGGATCAGGGCGATCGCCTCGCCGTCGACGACACCGGCGGCAGGCCCTCTGCCGTACAGGATTTCACGCAGCAGCACTCGTAATTCGCCGGGGCGCAATGAATCTGCTTGTGCCGCAGCCACGACCGCGATGTAGGACTCGGCGGGACCCAGGCCGGTCAGTTCGAGGCGGGAGATGATCTCGGCGGGCTTGGCGTCGGACACGATCAGTTCGATGAGTTCCTGCGCGAGACGACCTTCCGCGCTCTGCCGGTCGTCCTGGCGGGCGCGTTCGAGGGACACGACCGCGGCCAGTTCGCCGGTGAGGGCGCGGCGCTCTTCGGGCCAGTCGCCGACATCGCCCTCGAAGACCAGAAACCAGTCCGCTGCCCGGGAGGTGCTGTGCTCGTCGACGGCGAACAGCGAGTAACGGGTGCCGGCGACGGTGAGGACGTGCGGGAGTCGGCGGGCGTTGAGGAAGGCGGCGGTCACCTCGGTGGGGGGCGGGGGTGGGCCCGCCACTACCCGCCCGGTCGAGGCCATCACCCAGCAGCGCATCCCGAGGTCGCGTTCGATGAGCTCGAGCACCGAGCCCAGTCCGGTGCCCGCGACCAGTTGTCGGTGCCGGTCCAGGATCGCGGTCAGGTCCGCGGCACGCCCGGTCGACAGGTTGCGGGTGATCCGCTCGGTGACCGTGGCGAACGCGACGCTCTCCGGAACACGGAACAGCGGGATGCCGTACTTGGTGCACGCGTCGACCACGTCCGGCGGTGCGCCGCCGTACCTGGCGTCACCGGCGGCCAGGCCTGCCACGCCCGCTCGAGCCAGTGCGCCGACGAACACGTCACTGCCTGCGGGGTCGTCGCGCCACTGCAGCCCGGTCAGGACGAGTTCACCGCCGGAGAGGTAGCGGCCGGGGTCGAGCATGTCCGTGGTTACCACCCAGCGCACGAATCGGTCGAGCTGATCCTCGCCGGTGACGAGCTCCAGCCCCAGGTCGGTCATGGTGAGCAGGGATCGCAGGCGCACGGTGTGGACGCTAACAGCCGGGCGGCTTGGACATACCTACAAAGTATTCACTGTGAACTGGCACACAGTTCAGATCAATCGTTTCTAGCTGCGCAGACCCCGGGCGGGTGTACTTACCTGACACGTTGAACCGCCGAGGGGAGAGCACATGTCAGGCAAGATCGACTGGCTCAACACACTGCCTCCCGACCGCGCGGAAGCCGAGCTGCTGCCCTGCTGCGCCTCCCTTACCTGGGCACGCAAAGTGGTGGCGCGCAGTCCTTATAGCAACAGCGACAGCCTGATCGAAGCCGCGGTGGCCGGAGTACGCGAATTGGGTTGGCCGGAGGTAGAGCAGGCACTCTCCGCACACCCGCGCATCGGCGACAAAGCCGCAGTGGACATTTCGGCTCCCGACTCGAAACAGGCACAGCGCGAAGCGAATTGGTCGCGCACCGAGCAATCCGCCGCCGCGACCGCCGACCCCGCGGTACTGCGGGAGCTCGCCGAAGGAAACCTCGCCTACGAACAACGATTCGGGCATGTCTTCCTGATCCGCGCGACCGACCGAAGCGCCCAGGAAATGCTGTCTGAACTGCGCAAACGTCTGGACAACGATGTCGAAGACGAGCGCGCGGTCATCCAGTCCGAACTCGCCGAGATCACCGCACTGCGGGTGCGCAAGTTGCTGGAGGACCGGTGAGCCTGTCCACCCACGTGCTCAACGCGGCAACCGGCCGCCCCGCCGCCGGCCTGCTCGTCCGACTGACGGCGCAGGACATCACGCTCGCCGAGCATCGCACCGACCACGACGGCCGCATCACAGGCCTGCCGACCCCCGAAGCCGGCGTGCACCGCCTGATTTTCGAGACCGGCGACATCAGCCCGTTCTACCCGCGGGTCTGCATCGACTTCACCATCGCAGACCCGCAGCAGCACCATCACGTGCCGCTGCTGGTGAGCCCGTATTCCTACTCCACCTATCGAGGTAGCTGAACAATGTCGATCACGCTGGGCCCCAATAGATATGGCAAGTCGGAGAACCGCGTCGTGCGGGTGACGAGAACCGGTGGCGTGCACGAGATCCGGGATCTCAACGTCAGTGTCGCGTTGTCCGGCGACATGGACGACACCCATCTCACCGGCGGCAATGCCGCGGTGCTGCCGACCGACACCCAGAAGAACACCGTGTTCGCCTTCGCGAAGGAGCACGGCATCTCCTCGCCGGAGGCGTTCGGCCTGCTGCTGGCGCGGCATTTCGTCGACTCGCAGCCGACCATCGACCACGCCAGGGTCAGTCTCGAGGAATTCGCGTGGGAACGCATCCCGGTCGCGGGCAACCAGCAGCACTCGTTCGTGCGTTCCAACCAGGAGACCAGGACCGCCCGCGTCCACTACGACGGCGACAACGCCTGGGTCGTCACGGGATTGAAGGACCTGGTGGTCTTGAACTCCACCGGCTCGGAGTTCCACGGCTACATCAAGGACCAGTACACGACCTTGACCGAAGACTATGACCGGGTGCTGGCCACCGAGGTCAACGCGCAGTGGCGGCACAGCACCATCCCCGACGACTGGGACAAGTCCTACCTCGACGCCCGCCGGTGCCTGCTGGAGGCGTTCGCGCAGACCCACAGCCTGTCGTTGCAGCAGACCCTCTACGCCATGGGCTCCCGGGTGCTCGATACGTGTCCACAGATTTGCGAGGTCCGGCTGGCGTTGCCCAACAAGCACCATTTCGCGGTGGATCTCTCCCGGTTCGGCCTGGACAACGACAACGAGGTGTACTGGGCCGCCGACCGCCCCTACGGCCTCATCGAAGGCTCGGTCCTGTCCGAACACGCCCCCGACGCCGGACCGGCCTGGGACTGAAGCGGGAGTGACGATGGACTTTCTCCGACCGACCAGCTGGGCGCAAGCGCTGGAACTGAAGGCGCAGCGCCCCGACGCCACCCCGATCCAGGGCGGCACCGACATCATGGTCGAGCTCAACTTCGACCGGGGCCGCCCCGCCGCGTTGCTCGACCTCAACCAGTGCCGTGAGCTGTTCGACTACCAGGAGCTCGACGGCAAGCTCCGGATCGGCGCCGGCGTGCCCTACGTGCGGATCATCAACAGACTCGGCGACCGGCTGCCGGGCTTGGCGCAGGCTTCCCGCACGGTCGGTTCGCCGCAGATCCGCAACCGGGGCACCGTCGGCGGCAACCTCGGCGGCGCGTCGCCTGCCGGTGACGCCCACCCCGCGCTGCTCGCCGGTGAGGCGGTGGTCGAAGTGGAATCCGCCGCGCGCGGCACCCGGATGATCGCGATCGACGACTTCTACGTGTGGGTGAAGAAGAACGCTCTCGAGCCCGACGAGCTGATCCGCGCGGTGTGGCTGACACCCGCGCAGGGGCCGCAGTACTTCGCCAAGGTCGGCACCCGCAACGCCATGGTGATCGCGGTGTGCTCGTTCGCCATCGCGTTGTACCCGCAAACCCGCTCGGCACGGACTGGTATCGGCTCAGCCGGCCCGACCCCGCTGCGTGCGACGCTGGCCGAGGAATTCCTTGCCGCACAGCTGAACTGGGACAACCCGGCCCCGCTCACCGAGCCCGTGCTGCGCGAATTCGGCACCCTCGCCGCTGCCGCCGCGAAACCGATCGACGACGTGCGTGGCACCGCCGACTACCGCACACACGCACTGTCGGTGCTCGCGCGCCGCACTGTGACCTGGGCATGGAACGACCATCTAGCGGAGAGCAGGGCAGCCTGATGCGCGTGACCTTCGATGTGAACGGTTCGACGGAAACCGTCGACGACGTGTGGGAGGGCGAGAGCCTGCTCTACATGCTGCGCGAGCGAATGGGCCTTCCCGGCTCGAAGAACGCGTGCGAGCAGGGCGAATGCGGTTCCTGCACAGTCTATTTGAACGGCACACCGGTCTGTTCCTGTCTCGTGGCCGCGGGCCAAGCCGAAGGTTGTTCGGTGCGGACCGTGGAGGGCCTGGCCAACGGCGACCAACTCGACCCGATGCAGCAGGCGTTCGTCGAAGCCGGCGCGGTCCAATGTGGTTTCTGCACACCGGGTCTCATCGTGCAAGCCCACGACCTGATCGAGCACAACCCCGACCCGTCCGACGTGGAGATCCGCGAGGCGCTGGCCGGAAACCTGTGCCGCTGCACCGGTTACGAGAAGATCCTCGACGCGGTACGCCTGGCGGCCCAACGAAAGGCGGCGCGATGACCAGGGTCGTGATCGACAACGCCTACATCGCCCCGGTCGTCGGACCGGAGATCGCCTCGGGCCATCTCGTGGTCGACAACGGCCGGATCGAGTCGCTGGGCCCGGGACCCGCGCCCGTGACACCGGGTGCCCAGCGCATCGACGGCACCGGCTGCCTGGTCACCCCCGGCCTGGTCAACACCCACCACCACCTCTACCAGTGGGCCACCCAGGGCTTGTTCCAGGACTCGACGCTGTTCGAATGGCTGACGGGGCTGTACCGGACGTGGGCGCGGATGGACGCCGAGGTCGTCTACGGCGCCGCGTCGGCGGGTTTGGGTTGGCTGGCGCTGACCGGCTGCACGACCAGCAGCGACCACCACTACATCTTCCCCAAGGGCCGCGGCGACCTGTTCGAGGCGCAGGTGCGCGCCGCGCGGGAGATCGGTCTGCGCTTCCACCCGTGCCGCGGCTCGATGGACCGCGGGCAGGCCGACGGTGGCCTGCCACCGGACGAGGTGGTCGAGGACCGCGACGAAATCCTGGCCCACACCACCGAAGTCATCGACACCTATCACGATCCGTCCTTCGATTCGATGCTGCGGGTCGCCGTCGCGCCCTGCTCACCGTTCTCGGTCAGCGAGGGTCTGATGCTCGATGCCGCCACTTTGGCGCGAGCCAAAGGTGTTCGCCTACATACCCATCTCGCTGAAACCCTCGACGAACACCAGCACTGTGTCGAGCAGATGGGTTGCAGCCCTGTCGAATACATGGACAAGCTCGGCTGGCTCGGCGAGGACGTCTGGTTCGCGCACGCGGTGCACCTGCACGACGCCGACATTCGCCGGTTCGCCGAAACCGGCAGTGGCACAGCGCATTGCCCGAGTTCCAACGCCAGACTCGGTGCGGGTATCGCGCGGGTCACCGATCTGCTCGCCGCGGGGGCTCCCGTGGGTCTGGGTGTGGACGGTGCGGCGTCGAGTGAGCTGACGTCGCTGGCCGGCGAGATGCGCCAGGCCATGCTGTTCCAGCGTGCGGTGAAGGGTCCGACGGCGTTCACCGCCCGCCAAGCCCTCGAGGTCGGAACATTGGGCGGCGCACGCAATCTCGGCCGCCACCACGAGCTCGGCAGCCTCGAGCCCGGCAAGCTCGCCGACATCGCGATGTGGCGCGTCGACGGGTTCCGCGCCGCGGTCGAGGATCCCGTGTGCGCCCTGGTCTTCGGCCCGACGCCGCCACTGGCCCGGCTGCTCGTGGGTGGAAGGACCGTGGTGGAGAACGACGAACTGCGCACCGTCTCGCACGATGCGGTCGGCAGGGCGGGCGCGGCGGCGCGGAAACGTTTGATGCGAGAGGACTTTCGATGACTGCGGCACCCACCACCCGATTCCCCCGCGAGATCGCCGCGCCGGGCAAGGGCGGCATCGGCGAGAGCCCGCTGCGTCCCGACGGCACCCTCAAGGTGAAAGGCGAATTCGCCTACTCCTCCGACCTGTGGATGGACGGCATGCTGTGGGGCGCGACCCTGCGCAGCCCGCACCCGCGCGCCATCATCCGCAGCATCGATATCGCACCCGCGCTGGCCATCGCCGGTGTGCACGCGGTGCTCACCGAGCAGGACGTGCCCGGTCGCAAAATGTACGGGCTCGACCACACCTGGGACCAGCCGGTCCTGGCCATCGGCGAGGTGCGCCACCAAGGCGAACCCATCGCCCTGGTCGCCGCCGACCATCCCGAGACCGCCCGCCGCGCCATCATGGCCATCGAGATCGATTGGGAGATACTGGAACCCATCACCGACCCGATGGCGGTGATCTCGGCGCCGAAACGTCTGGCGGTGCAGGAACGCGGCGGAATCGCCCGCCACCAGCCGGTGCGCGTCGGCGACATCACGCGGGGCCGCGCCATGGCCACGGTGGTGGTAACCGAGGAGTTCGAAGTCGGCATCCAGGACCAGGCGTTCCTGGGTCCCGAATCCGGCATGGTCGTTCCCGCCGAAGACGGCGGCCTCGAGTTCTACGTCGCCACCCAGTGGATGCACAACGACGCCTCCCAGATCGGCCCGTGCCTCGGCCTGGCCGACGACCAGATCCGCATGACCATGGCCGGTGTCGGTGGCGCCTTCGGCGGCCGCGAGGACCTGTCCATGCAGATCCACGCCGGCATGCTGGCCCTACGCACCGGCAAGCCGATCAAGATGGTGTACAACCGCGAGGAATCGTTCTTCGGGCACGTGCACCGCCACCCGGCGAAGATGCTCTACGAATACGGCGCCGACGCCGCCGGAAAGCTCACCTACGCAAAGGTTCTCATCGTTCTCGACGGTGGCGCCTACACCTCGGCGACACTGAACGTCACCGGCAACGCGGCATCGCTCGCGGTGGGACCGTACGAGATTCCGCATATCGAGATCGACGCCTACGGTGTCTACACCAACAACCCGCCGTGCGGGGCGATGCGTGGATTCGGCGCTGTCCAAGCGTGTTTCGCGCACGAATCCATGATGGACAAGGTCGCGCAGGCGCTGGGACTTGATCCGGTGCGGGTGCGCCAGATCAACGCCGTCTCACAGGGTTCGACCCTGGCCACCGGACAGGTGCTGCACGCGCCGACACCGCTTCTGGAAATGCTCGATCAGGTGCGCGCGATCCCGCTGCCGCCGGCCTTGGACGCCTCCGACATCAGGAACCTGCCCGGTGGCGCTTCGCAGACCACCCACGGTGAGGGCGTGGTGCGCGGCATCGGCTACGGCGTCGGCATCAAGAACATCTGCTTCTCCGAGGGCTTCGACGACTTCTCCACTGCCCGTGTGCGTTTGGAGGTCATCGGTGGCGAACCGGTCGCGCTCGTACACACCGCCGCGGCAGAGGTCGGTCAAGGCCTGATCACTGTCGAGGCACAGATCGCCCGCACCGAACTCGGCATCGACGCGGTGGTCATCCACCCCGCCGACCTCGGTGTCGGCGACGCGGGCTCCTCCTCGGCCTCCCGGCAGACCTACATGACCGGCGGCGCGGTGAAGACGGCCTGCGAGGCGGTGCGAACGCGCCTGCTCGAACTCGCCGTCACCCAGGGTCACGCCCACGCCGCGCACCTGATCGGCGGCAAGGTCGTGTCGACAACGGGGGAAGTGCTCGCGGCGATCGTCGACGTCCTCGATGAGGGGGTCATCGAAGAAACCCGCGAATACCACCACCGCCCGACCACCGGGATGGACCCGGTGACCGGCCAGGGCACCAGCCACACCCAACTGGCGCTGTGTGTGCACCGCGCCGTGGTCGACGTCGATACCGAACTGGGCCTGGTCAAGGTCGTCGCCCTGGACGCGGTCCAGGACGTCGGCAAGATCATGAACCGCCTGTCGCTGGAGGGCCAGATCCACGGCGGCTCAGCGCAGGGCCTCGGCCTGGCAGTGATGGAGGAAATTCAGGTCAGGAACGGAAAAGTGCTCAACCCGTCCTTCACGGACTATCTGATCCCCACCATCCTCGATACGCCTCCACAGAAGCTCGAGATTCTCGAGAACGCCGATCCGCACGCCCCCTACGGGCTGCGCGGCGCGGGAGAGCCGCCCACCCTCTCTTCGACCCCGGCGATCGCAGCGGCCATTCGTGACGCGTGCCGATCGCAGGGCGGAAACGTGCACATCAACCGTGTGCCGGTGCGACCGGAAGACATCATCCGGAGCAGTTGATCAACAGGGGCAACCTGCCCGGCAGGACAGACCCCGCAACAGCAGTACCCGAACCGAGCGGTCCGACAGGACCGTTGGTCGGCTACGCCCCGAGGAGGGCTCGCCATGACCCAAATTCAAACCAAACCCAGCGCACCGGAACCGGTTGCCCGCAGGTCCGCACTGGACCGGTTCTTCCGGCTCAGCGAACGCAAGACCACGGCTTCCCGCGAAATCCGCGGCGGCATCACCACTTTCATCGCGATGGCCTACGTCATCGTGCTGGTCCCGCTCATTCTGGGCGGTGTCACCGATGTCAACGGCGACAAGCTGAGCATCGCGGCACTGACCACGGCCACCGCGTTCTCCGCGGGACTGAGCACCATCCTGATGGGCGTAGTCGGCAATGTGCCGCTGGCGCTGGCCGCGGGCCTGGGCGTGGTGCCGGTGGTCGCCTTCCAGGCCGCGCCGCATATGACCTGGCCACAGACCATGGGCCTGATCGTGCTGATGGGCGCGATCATCGTGGTGCTCGCCGCGACCGGTCTGCGCACGATGATCATCAACGCCATTCCGATCGGTCTCAAGAACGCCATCGGCGTGGGGATCGGCATGTTCATCGCGATGATCGGCCTGGTCGCGGCCGGGGTGGTCGGCCACGGCTCGCCGACCGGTCCGCCGGTCGGGCTGGGCGCCAACGGTCACCTGTCGGGCTGGCCGGTGGTGATCTTCGTGGTCGGGTTGCTGGTGATGATGGCCCTGTTCATCCGCAAGGTGCCCGGCGCGATCCTGATCAGCATCATCATCGCCACGGTCCTGGCCATCACGGTCAACTCCCTTGCCACGATCGACCCCGCCACCTGGGGCCCTGTCGTTCCGCAGGCACCGGACGGCTTGTTCTCCGCGCCCGATTTCGACCTGATGTTCAGCATCGACCTGCTCGGCGGCTTCGCCCAGGCCGGCGGCCTGGTCGCGGGCGTGGTGCTGTTCACCCTGGTGCTGACCGGCTTCTTCGACGCCATGGGCACGGTTTTCGGGGTCTGTGACGAGGCGGAGCTGGTCGACGAGCAGGGCACCATGCCCGGTATCGGCAAGGTGCTCACCGTCGACGGGCTCGCGCAGATCGTCGGCGGGGTCAGCGGCGGCGCGGGAAACACGGTCTATGTCGAATCCGCGACGGGTGTCGGTGAGGGCGCTCGTACCGGATTGACCAGCATCGTGACTGGTGGGTTGTTCTGTCTCGCAGTGTTTTTCACTCCGCTTGCCGCGGTGGTGCCGATCCAGGCCGCCGCGCCGGCGCTGGTGTTGGTCGGCGCGCTGATGATGACACAGGCCCGCAAGATCGACTGGGCCGATCTGGAGGTGGCGGTGCCCGCCTTCGTGACGATCGTGCTGATGCCGTTCACGTACTCGATCACCAATGGTGTCGGTGCCGGGCTCATCGCCTTCGTGGTGATCAAGTCCGCGCGCGGCAAGTTCAGTGAAATCCATTGGCTGGTCTGGGTTGTCGCGCTGGTGTTCGTGGGCTATTTCGGCATCTCGGCCATCGAACTGATGTTGGGCGGATAGGACGATGCGCGACCTCGCGACAGAACTTTTGCGCTGGCATACGGCGGGCAAGTCCTATGCCGTGGCCACCGTCATCGGTGTCACCGGCAGCGCACCTCGGCCGCCCGGCGCCACCCTTGCCGTCGACGCCGAAGGCACTGTCATCGGCAGTATCTCCGGTGGCTGTGTCGAAGGCGCGGTGTACGAGCTCTGTCGCGAGGTACTGCGCACCGGTGTAGCGATCCGCGAAACCTTCGGGTACAGCGACGAAGACGCCTTTGCCGTAGGTCTGACCTGCGGCGGTGAGCTCGAAGTGTTCATCGCGCCGATCACCCCCGAGCACCACGGAACCATTGCGGCAGTACTGCAATCCACCGAGGCTGTCGCGCTGGTACGGGACCTGAGCACCGGGCAGGCGATGGCGCTGGGTACCTGGTGGACGCTGGGTGCGGCGTTCGACGAGGTGATCGTCGCGGAAGCGCGGGCGATGCTCGACACCGGATCGACGGGCCGGCTGGTGATGGGCTGTGGTGCCGGTGAACGCGTGGTCTTCGTCGAGTCCCACGTGCCCGCCCCGCGCATGATCGTGTTCGGCGCCATAGATTTCGCCGCCGCGGTCGCTCGCATCGGACACTTCCTCGGCTACCACGTCACGGTCTGCGATGCCAGGCCGGTGTTCGCCACCCGCGCCCGATTCCCCGACGCCGATGAGGTCGTCGTCGACTGGCCCGACCGCTATCTCGCCGGCACACAGGTGGATTCGCGCACCGTGCTGTGTGTGCTGACCCACGACGCCAAGTTCGACATCCCGCTACTGGAAGTGGCGCTGCGGCTGCCCGTGGCCTACGTGGGGGCGATGGGTTCGCGTCGCACCCATGAGGAACGCAATGCGCGACTGCGCGCGGCGGGCGTCTCGGAAGAAGAACTGGCCCAACTACATTCGCCGATCGGCCTGGATCTGGGGGGTCGCACGGCGGAGGAGACCGCGGTGGCCGTGGCCGCCGAGATCGTCGCGGTGCGCCGCGGCGGCTCGACCCGACCGCTGGCCATCAGTAACGGCCCGATCCACCGGGACTTGCTCCCGGTCCGGTGAAGGTCACGAAGTATCGAACAAAGGACACCGATCATGCCGTT
The DNA here is from genome assembly GCF_042716995.1 of Nocardia sp. NPDC058640. NCBI lineage: Bacteria > Bacillati > Actinomycetota > Actinomycetes > Mycobacteriales > Nocardiaceae > Nocardia > Nocardia sp. NPDC058640. The sequence continues at coordinate 125,973 of NZ_JBHXRG010000005.1, read as the reverse complement.
GATATTTCTGAATGGTTCCGCGATGCGTGGCGGGCCGCTGAATCACCTGCTCGGCGGTGCGCCGTTCGCCGGCGAAGTGCGAACCGCGCCACGCTACCGATTCTTCTCCGTCGGAGACCGGTTCCCCGGCCTCGATCCCGCCGGTGACGGCGGCGGATCGATCGCGGGAGAACTGTTCGATGTGTCCCTGGACGTGCTGCGCAGTTCGCTGCTGCCCGCCGAGCCGCCCGAACTGGAACTCGGCGCCATCGAACTGGACGACGGCCGATCGGTGCTGTCCATGGTGCTGCGCCGGCCCCCCACCTCGTACCCGGAGCTGATCGACATCACCGCGGTCGGCAGCTGGCAGAAATACCGCCAAGGAGCCGAATGAACACCTACGGATCTAATCGCCCGAAATTCGATGTCAACTGTTCGATCCTGTTCACCGACCTGCCGTTGCTCGAGCGCCCGGCCGCGGCGAAACGCGCCGGATTCGACGCTGTCGAATTCTGGTGGCCGTTCGGGGACAATCCCGCACCCGGCGACAAGGAGATCGACGAATTCGTCCGTGCGATCGATGATGCCGGCGTCGAGTTGGTCGGCCTGAACTTCATCGATCTGATTCCGGTCGGCCGCGGCCTTGTCTCGGTTCCCAGCGAAGTCACCAGGTTCAGGGACAACATCGACGTGGCCGTCGGGATCGCCGACCGCACCGGCTGCCGCGCGCTGAATGCCCTCTACGGCAACAGGATTGCCGGCGAATCCCCGGAGAAGCAGGACGAACTCGCGCTCGAGAACCTGCGCATCGCCGCGCGGGCCGCACACCGCATCGGCGCCACCGTGCTGCTGGAGGCGCTCAATTTCTACGAGTCGCCGCACTACCCGATCGTCAGCGCCGCGCACGCCGTGCGGGTCATCGAGCAGACCGGCGAGCCCAATGTGCGGTTCCTGTGCGACCTCTACCACCTGTCCAGGATGGGCGAAAACCTCATCGAGGTGATCCGGACCTACGCGCCGCACATCGGCCACGTCCAGATCGCCGACGACCCCGGCCGCGGCAGGCCGGGCACCGGCCAACTCGACTTTCCCGCACTCTTCGACACCCTCGCCGCCAGCGGCTACGACGGCTGGATCGGCCTGGAATACAAAGACCCCGAACTGGATTGGAACTGGATCACATGACCACGATCGGATTTATCGGCCTCGGGATCATGGGCAGCCCGATGGCGGCCCACCTTGTCGCGGCCGGACACGATGTCACCGGTTACGACATCGGCACCACAGGCCCGGCCAAGCTGAAAGCGGCAGGCGGCGCGGCCGCGAGCAGCGCGGCGGAAGCGGTGCGCGACAAGGACATCGTCATCACGATGCTGCCCCAGGACGAACACGTCGAGCAGGTTTTCGGTGACGTCCTCGAACACGCGAACCCGGGGACGCTGTACATCGATTTCTCCACCATCACCCCGCAGACCGCACGCTGGACCGCGGAACAGGGCGCGAAGAAGGGCCTTCGGGTCCTCGACGCCCCGGTCAGTGGCGGGGAAACCGGCGCGGTCAACGCGGCACTGTCGATCATGGTCGGCGGTGCGGAAGCCGATTTCGAGTCCGCGCGGCCCATCTTCGGCGCGGTCGGCAAGACCGTCGCACTGGTCGGTGGCAACGGTGCGGGCCAGTGCGTCAAAGCGGCCAATCAGCTGGTGGTCGGTGGCACGTATGCCCTTGTCGCCGAAGCGATTGTGCTGATGGAAAGCCTAGGCGCGGACGCGGCCAAGGGTCTCGATGTGCTCGCGGGCGGTCTGGCGGGCAGCAAGATCCTCGAACTCAAGCGCGAGTCGATGCTGGCACGCAGCTTCGTGCCGGGATTCCGGATCGACCTGCACCACAAGGACATGGGCATCATCGTGCAGGCCGCCCGCCAGGCCGAGGTGGCGATCCCGATGGGCGCGCTGACCGCCCAGCTGATCGCCGCGGCACGAGCCATGGGCTACGGGTCACTGGACCATTCGGCGCTACTACTCGTCGCGGACACGCTGTCCGGGCGCACCGAGACAGACGGGCAGGGCTGATCATGGCACGCATGCGCACCGTGGACGCCGCCGTCCTGATCCTGGAAAAAGAAAGGGCCACACAGGCTTTCGGCCTGCCAGGAGCCGCGATCAACCCCTTCTACAGCGCGATGAAAGCCCACGGCGGGATCAAGCACGTGCTCGCCCGCCACGTGGAAGCCGCATCGCATATGGCTGAGGGATACACCCGCGCCACCGCGGGCAATATCGGCATCTGCATCGGCACCTCGGGTCCCGCCGGCACCGACATGATCACCGGGTTGTACTCGGCCAGTGCGGATTCCATTCCGATTCTGTGCATCACCGGTCAGGCGCCGGTGGCCAAGCTGCACAAGGAAGACTTCCAGGCCGTCGACATCGCCTCGATCGCGGCACCGGTCAGCAAGTGGGCCGTCACCGTCCTGGAACCGGCGCAGGTGCCCGGCACCTTCCAGAAGGCATTCCGGGTGATGCGGGAAGGTCGTCCCGGCCCGGTGCTGATCGACCTGCCGATCGATGTGCAACTCGCCGAAATCGAGTTCGACATCGACACATACACCCCGCTCGAGGTGCACCGCCCCGCCGCGACGCGGGCGCAAGCCGAGAAGGCGATCCGCATGCTCAACGCGGCGCGACGTCCGCTGATCGTCGCCGGCGGCGGCATCGTCAACGCCGACGCCGCCGAACTGCTCGTCGAATTCGCCGAACTGACCGGCGTTCCCGTGGTGCCGACCCTGATGGGGTGGGGCACGATCGCCGACGATCACGCACTGCACGCGGGCATGGTCGGCCTGCAGACCTCGCACCGCTACGGCAATGCCACCCTGCTGGAATCCGATTTCGTGCTCGGCATCGGCAACCGGTGGGCCAACCGGCACACCGGCGGTGTCGAAACCTACACGCAGGGACGCACTTTCGTGCACGTCGACATCGAGCCGACGCAGATCGGCCGGGTGTTCGCGCCCGACTTCGGCATCACCTCGGACGCGGGGGCCGCACTCGCGATGTTCGTCGAGGTCGCCCGGGAACTCGCGGCGGCAGGCGAACTCACCGACCGCAGCGAGTGGGCCGGCCAGGTGCGCGCCCGAAAGAGGCTCGGGCAGCGCAAGACCCACTTCGACACGGTGCCGATCAAACCGCAGCGGGTCTACGAGGAGATGAACCGGGCATTCGGACCCGACATCCGCTACGTCAGCACCATCGGTCTGTCCCAAATCCAGGCATCGCAACTGCTGCACGTGTATCGGCCACGGCACTGGATCAACGCAGGCCAAGCCGGACCGCTGGGCTGGACGGTGCCCGCGGCACTGGGTGTGGCGACCGCGCTCCCCGATGCCACCGTGGTCGCGCTGTCGGGCGATTACGACTTCCAGTTCCTGATCGAGGAATTGGCCGTGGGCGCGCAGTTCAACATCCCCTATATCCATGTCCTGGTGAACAATTCGTATCTGGGCTTGATTCGCCAAGCGCAGCGGAACTTCTCGATGGACTACTACGTCCAGCTCGACTTCGACAACATCAACAGCCCCGAGCTGAAGGGCTACGGTGTCGACCACGTCAAGGTGGTGGAAGGGTTGGGCTGCAAGGCGATCCGCGTCAATGACCCGGCCTGGATCGGACCCGCTCTGGAAGACGCGAAGAAGCTGATGGCCGAGTTCCGGGTGCCAGTGGTGGTCGAGGTCATCCTCGAGCGGGTGACGAATGTGTCGATGGGCCTGGAAATCGACAACATCACCGAGTTCGAGGACATGGCCGACTCCGCCGCCGACGCGCCGACCGCGATCGCGCCGATCTCCGAACCCGAACCGGTCGGAGGCGGCAAGTGACGTCGGTCGCGGCCGGAAAGCAGTGGCGTGCAGGGCATTGCGTGCTCGCACCCGACAAGTTCAAGGGCTCGTTGACCGCCGCGCGGGTGGCCGCGCACCTCGCGGCGGGTCTTCGACAGCTGCGGCCGGATGTTCCGGTGGTGATCATGCCGGTGGCCGACGGCGGAGACGGGACCGTCGACGCGGTAGTGGAGTCGGGTTTCGCTCGACTGTCGACCACGGTGCGCGGCCCGGGCCGTGCTCGCGTCGTCGCGTCGTTCGCGATCCGCGACCACACCGCCGTCATCGAGCTCGCGCAAGCCTCCGGCCTGCACCTGAACCCGGGCAAGCCCGACGCCACCATGGCGATGACCGCGAGCAGTATCGGCACCGGTGAGCTGATCAAGACCGCTGTCGAGCGCGGCGCCAGGCGGGTCGTGCTCGGACTCGGCGGCAGTGCGTGCACCGACGGCGGGACCGGGATGCTCACCGCGCTGGGCGTCCGCTTCCTCGACGAGCACGGGCACCAGCTGCCGCCCGGCGGTGGGTCGCTGCGCAAGCTGGCCCGCATCGATGCCAGTGCCATGATCCGCGTGCCGGTGACGGTCGCCTCCGATGTCGACAACCCGCTGCTCGGAGTGCGCGGTGCGGCGAATGTGTACGCACGGCAGAAGGGCGCCAGGACCGCCGATGTCGACGAACTCGAAAGGGGCCTGGCCCATTTCGCGTCGATCGTGCGGCGTGATCTGCACGTGGATGTGGTGGACCGGCCCGGCGCCGGTGCCGCGGGTGGTGTCGGCTACGCCGCTCTGGCCTTCCTCGATGCGCAGGTTCGACCCGGCATCGAGCTCGTCCTCGAGCAGCTCGGTTTCGCCGAACAGGTGGCGGGCGCGCGGCTGGTCATCACCGGCGAAGGCTGCCTGGACCGGCAAACCCTGCACGGCAAGGCACCGGTCGGGGTGGCACGGGCCGCGGCGGCCGCAGGGGCCGCGGTGGTCGCGGTCGCCGGCCAGTGTGCGCTGTCCGACCAGCAGCTGCGGCGGGCCCATATCGAGCAGGCCTACGCACTGACCGATATCGAACCCGATCCGCAGATCTGCATGACCGAGGCCGGCCCGCTGCTGGAGCAGGTGGCGCGCGACATCGCCCAGAGCTGGCTAGCAGACAAGCGCCACTTGGTTACCGACAACCGTTGAGAGAGAACACATGTCAGACTTCACCAGCTTGCCCGACCTGGCCCTGCGCAGCAATCGCGCGAGCGTGATCGCCGCCAGCGACGAATCCTTCGAAGAGCGCGAAAACCTCATCAACCCTTGGGAGCCGCGCTTCCAGGCCCACACCTTCGGACCGAAGGGACAGGAATACGACGGCTGGGAAACCCGCCGCCACCGCGGTCCAGGCGACGACTGGGCCATCATCCGACTCGGCATGTCCGGGGTGATCCGCGGCGTCGTCGTCGACACGGCCTGGTTCAAAGGCAACTACCCGCCCCATATTTCGGTGCAGGCATGCCGGGCATCGGGCTACCCATCGGTGCAGCAGCTGAGCGCCGCGCAATGGGTGGATATCGTCCCGCGCAGCGCGATCGGCGGCGACGCCAAGCACGAGTTCCCGGTATCGGACGAACGCATCTTCACCCACGTTCGCCTGCACATGCACCCCGACGGCGGCATCGCCCGCCTGCGCGTCCACGGCGAAGTGGTGCCGGATCCAGCCCTGCTCACCGGACTCACCGTAGACTTGGCCGCCCTGTCCAACGGCGCCCGCGCAGTGGCCTGCTCCGACATGTTCTACTCCGCCCCCGACAACATGCTCGCCCCCGGCCTGGCCCGCAACCAAGCAGAAGGCTGGGAAACCGCCCGCCGCCGCGACACCGGAAACGACTGGGCCACAATCCGTCTCGCCGCCCAAGGCTTCCCAGAAATGATCGAACTGGACACCACCAACCTCCTCTTCAACGCCCCAGGATCAGCCCGCGTCGTCGGCATCGATCACCACGGCGACGAACCACTACCCCCACTCGACGACCCCGCCTGGTTCGACCTCCTACCCAAAACCCCCCTACAACCCGACACCCCCCACCGCTTCCGCCTCCCGAACACCCCCCGCCGCCCCGCCACCCACGTACGCGTCGACATCTACCCCGACGGCGGCCTCGCCCGCCTGCGCATCCTCGGCACTTTCACCCCCGCCGCAGAACGAAAGCTGAACTACCGCTGGCTGACTCCCCGCGAACAGTGACCAACGAACCAGCGCGAGCTACTCCTTCCATCGCGCCAGATCCTGAGCAATAGGTCCCGAATCGGGCATTCTGAACCACCACCACCCACGCCCCGAGGGGTCGCCGTTGGCAACGGCGGCCATGCGCTTCCCTGAATCGTCAACGGTGACAGACCGAAATCTCTCATCGGCGGCGGAATCGTAAACTGCCATCTTGTCGCCAGGTCCTTCGGCAGGGAGGTAGAGCTCTATCGAGACCCTCGCTGCACCGGTTCGCTTCCAGACAGCCACGCACCCAGCGCCCGAAACCGAAACCCGTCCTGCTCAGCCAACTCCCACTCGAAGTCAACCCGCTCCCCGACCGCGAGATGGTTCCTTCCCGCTTTCACCGCACTGAAGAAGATCCAGCACCCACCCGGCGTCGAGTCCGAGTCGATCACACCCCACCCCTCGTCGCCGTGCCATTCATGCACCGTTCCGTGAGATACCAAGTGGCCCTCCGTTTCATCCAGTAACCGCCCGTGGCTGGTACCGACATCGTGGACCGAGCATCATTGCTGACATGCACGACTGGCCGACTGCGGTACCGCTGTTCCGCGGTCCAAGGATTCTGCGGCGCGGGTAGCGTCCATCGAACTCGCGCGTCTGGCGGTGATGTTCGGGAGGCCTGCCGAGCGCAACTCGCCCAGGCGTGACGCGACCATTTCAGACGGCAGAGGTGACGACGAATAGTGGTGGTGTACAACCAGATTCAGGCAGTCCGATCCCGTTGGGGGGTGCGTTGACGAGTACGAGTAGCCGAGACCGGGTCGATCTCGGGCATCGACCATTGAGCGGAGAGAGCGAGGCTGGGTTCGCGGCCGGAGGCTACGTGGCGGTAGGCGATTTCGGCGGCTGAGTCGGGGTCGTTGGCGGCGATTGCGGCGTAGAGCGCTTCGTGTTCGTCGCATTGGGTGCCGGGGTCGCGTTCCTTGGTGAGGTGGAACAGCCAGCGGACTCGGGATTCCAGGGGGCGCAGTAGCGACTGCAATAGGGGGTTGCCGGAGATTTCTACGATGACCGAGTGGAAGCGCGCGTTGGCGGCGGCGATGGCGGGTTGGTCGGCGCGGGCGGTTGCCTGGCGGGCGGCGGTGAGTTGTTCGCGGAGGGCGGCGAGGTCGGTGGGTTCGGCGCGTTCGGCGGCTAGGCGGGCGGCCAGGACCTCGAGGCTTTCGCGGACGTCGAACAGGTCGCGGACGTCGGCGACGGTGAAGGGGGCCACGATCGCGCCTTGACGGGGAACGATGACGACCAGACCCTCGCGTTCGAGCATTTGTAGCGCCTCGCGCAGGGGGATTCGCGAGATGGCCAGTTCGGTGGCGATATCGCGTTCCACCAGGCGTTGACCGGGGCTCAGGCGCAAGTCGATGATCCTGTCCCGCAGCTCTTCATAGGCCTGATCCCGCAGCGACTTCTTCGCCGGTTCGGCTGCCACTTCACCATCCTTCTGCTCGTGCACGCTCACCACGGTAGTCCGCGCACCGCACGCGACCGTTTCTTACGTTTCGGTAATCCGCCTGTCATCAACGACCATCAGGCCGACACTTAACGGTATACCGCTAAGTGAGCGGTTCGTTCGACCAAGGAGTACCCCGTGCACAAGTCCACTCGGCGCGCGATCGCCTTCAGCTCGGCCGCACTCGCCGCCGCTGCTCTCCTGTCTGCCTGCGGTTCCGCCGACACCACGGCATCGGGCGGCAAGTTGAAGGTCGGCGTGTTCTTCCCGGGCTCGCTGTCGGACACCGGCTTCATGCAGTCGGGGTACCTCGGCTACCAGCGCATCGCCGACAAGCTCGGTGACAAGGTGGAACTGAGCAAGGTCGAGCAGGTCGCGGCCAGCGACTACCAGCAGGCGCTGGTCCGCTTCGCCTCCACCAACGACCTGGTGATCTCCCTCGGCGGCCAGACCGACGCCGACGTGCGCAAGGTGGCACCGCAGTTCCCGAACGTGAAGTTCGTGGAGATCGGCGGCCCGGCCGACGCGAAGCCGCTGGCCAACCTGGCCTACTACGACCCGCAGCAGGCCGAGGCCGAATTCCTCAGCGGCGCGGTGTCGGCGGCGGGCTCCAAGTCCGGCACGGTGGCCTTCATCGGCGGGGTGGAACTGCCCGCGATCGTCAACGCCGCCAAGGCTTTCGGCAACGGCGCACGTTTCGCCAAGCCGGACGCGAACGTGCTCACACCGCAGTATCTGGGCGACTTCAACGATCCCGCCAAGGCGAAGCAGGCGGCGCTGGCCGACTACGGCGCCGGTGCGGGCGCACTCGGTCAGATCGTGAACCTGGGCAAGGCGGGCATGGAACAGGCCGCGGCCCAGTCCGGCGCCACGTTGGTCGGCGGTCCGATCCCCGGCGACTGCACCAACCCCGCCTACCTGGGCTACGTGCACACCGACATCGGCGCCGAAGTCGAGTTCGCGGTGAACGCCGTGCTCGACAACTCATGGAAGGCCGAGAACGTGCGCTTCGGGCTCACCTCGCCCAATCACGGCACCGCTTTCGTGTTGTGCAGCAAGGACTCCGGGGTCGCCGACGCGCTCGCGAAGGCGACGACGGCCCTGTCCACCGGCGCGGTCAAGCCGTACTGAGCACCATGAGCACTTCCGCGTTGACCCTGCAGGGGGTCGGTAAGCGCTTCGGTGACGTGCAGGCGTTGCACGACGTGGACGTCACCGTCGAATCCGGCACTGTCCATTGCATTCTCGGCGAGAACGGCGCAGGCAAGTCCACACTGTGCAATCTGGTGTTCGGCGGCTACCGCCCCGACACCGGCGCAATGTTGCTGGGTGGCAAGGACTTCCGGCCCGACTCCCCCGCCGCCGCGATGGCGGCGGGCGTGGCGATGGTGCACCAACACTTCAGCCTGGTCACCACCATGACCGTCGCGGAGAACCTGCTGCTCACCCAGCAGGGACTGCGGATGCGACGCAAGGATCTCACCGACCGCCTCGACGAGATCGCGCAGCGCTACCGGCTTCGCATCGACCCGGACAGCCAGGTCGCGACGATGCCGGTCGGTGCGCGGCAGAAGGTCGAGATCGTGAAGGCGTTGCTGCGCGACCCGTCGCTGATCCTGCTCGACGAACCGACGGGAGTGCTCGATCCGGCCGAGATCGACGCGTTGATCGACACCTGCCGTGCCATCGCCGCCGACGGCAAAGCCGTTGTGCTGGTGACACATAAGCTCGGCGAAGTCGCGCGGGTCGCCGACGCCGCGACGGTTCTGCGTCGCGGCACGGTGGCCGGTGGTGGGCGAATGTCGAACACCAGCATCGCGCAACTGCTCACCGCGATGGTGGGGCGCACCGCCGCTGACCTCGACCCGACCGTCGCCGCGACTATCGGCCTCGATCCCGCGGAGGCGATGGTCGGCGAGGCTGCTTCGATCACCGACACACACTCGAATGTCGACCAAGGCACCGTGCCTGGGGCCGATACCCGCCCGGTGGCGGCTGGCGAATCTGGCTGCCCCGCACCGATTCTCACCGTCGACGGAGTCACCGTGCATCGCGCCGACGGTAGCGCCGCGCTCAACGACGCACGGTTGGTCGTGCGGCCCGGCGAGATCGTCGGGATCGCCGGTGTGGAAGGCAACGGGCAGAGCGAGCTCGTAGCGGTACTCGCCGGCGGCACCCCGGTGAGCAGCGGCACTGTCTCGCTCGCCGGCACCGACATCACCACCGCGAGCCCCGCGACCAGGACCGGACTCGGTCTGGGCGTAGTGCCCGAGGATCGTCACCGCGACGCGATGGTCGCCGAGATGACCTTGGCCGAGAACCTGTTCCTCGGCCAACTCGGCCGCTTCCGACGTTTCGGCCTGCTCGACAAGAAGGCGATGGGTCGCGCCGCACAGGCCGAACTGGACCGCTTCGATGTGCGCGCGGCCGGACCCTGGGTGCCGATGGGCTCGCTGTCGGGCGGCAATCAGCAGAAGGTGGTGCTGGCCCGCGAACTGTCCACCGCGGATCTGCGCTGCCTCGTCGCTGCGCAGCCGACGCGCGGATTGGACATCGGCGCAGTCGATTTCGTGCTCACGCAGCTGCGTCGCGCGGCTGCCGACGGGTGCGCGGTGCTGGTGGTGTCCAGCGAAGTACCCGAGTTGTTGGCGCTGTGCGACCGGGTGTTCGTCGCGTATCGCGGAGCACTCGCGGGACCGGTGGAGACCTCCGATCCCGCAGCGGCGCAACAGATCAGCGAATTGATGATGGGAGTCGCGGCATGAGCGGCAAGCACCCGGAGGCGGTAGCGCAGGGTGACCACGCAGGGCGCCCGAGCATGCCGATGAGAAACGGCGTGAGCGGTCAGCGCACGGAGAGCCTGCGCCAGTGGGCGCGACATCCCGTCGCCGTGGCTGGTGCGGCAATGCTCGCGGCCGGGGTGATCGGGTTGCTCCTGGCCGCGGTGGCGGGTGCGGCGCCCGGCGCCACGATGACGGCGCTGTGGGAGGGGATGTTCGGCAGCGACTACGCGATCGGCGCATCCCTGAATGTCGCGGCCACGCTGATGCTGGTCGCGGTGGGTTTCACCATCGCGCACCGCGCCGGACTGGTCAATGTCGGTGGCGAAGGCCAGATCTGCGCGGGCGGTATCGCCGCCACCGCGATCGGCACGACGCTGACCGGCGCACCTGCCGCGATCACCCTGCCCGCGGTGCTGATCGGTGCGGCGGCGGCGGGCTGGTTGTGGGCTGCGATCGCGGCGTACTTGCGGGTGAAGCGTGGGACCAGCGAGATCATCACCACCTTGCTGCTCAACTTCGTCGGCTTGGCGATGGTGCTGCTCGTCGTGCACGAGCCAGCACTGCTGCGTCAGCCGGTGACCTCCTCGGAGACACTGCCGCAATCCGAACAGCTCACTGCGGCAGCACATCTCCCACTGCTCGGCATCGAACGCTCCCCCGCGACCATCGCGTTGTGGATCGCCGTGATCGCCGCCATCGGCACCGCGATCCTGGTGCGCCACACAGCGTTGGGCACCCGCCTCCGCGCGGTCGGACTCAACCCCGACGCCGCCGCCCGACTCGGACTTCCGGTCCAGCGGTTGCGGTTCCTGAGCCTGTCGAGCGCGGGTGCGTTCTCCGGCATCGCGGGTGGATTGCTCGTGGCCACAGCACCTTTCGTGCTCGCCGAAGGATTCTCCTCCGGCTACGGCTTCTCCGGCCTGGTGGTCGGCCTGCTCGCACGCGGCTCATTATCCGCGGTCGTCGCCGTCTCACTGCTGCTGGGCTTCCTCGTCTCCGGCGGAATCAACCTGCAGTTGGCGGCGAACGTACCTGCCTCGACCATCGCGGTCGTGGAGTCGCTGATGATCGTGTTCATCGCCGGTGCGGCCATCTGGACCAGAAGCACCCGCAAGTCTGAACCTGCTGTAGCCCAACCGGTTTCCCCCGCCGAAACCACCGATCTCGCAGGAGTGCCGCGATGAGCCTGGACACGGTCACCGACATCGCCACCAGCGGAATCGGTTTCACTCTCCCCATCCTCGTCGCCGCCAGTGGCGAGCTGGTCAGCGAACGCGCGGGCGTGCTCAATCTGAGCCTCGAGGCGATGATGCTCACCGGTGCTTTCGCCGGCGTGCTCGGTGCCGTCACCACCGGCTCACCGGTGCTCGGTGCGGCCACCCGCGGTGATCGCCGCCCTGATCTTCGGTGCGCTGCAAGCGATCTGGAGCGTCGGGTTGCGCGCCGACCAGATCGTCGTCGGCATCGCCAGCAATGCCCTGGCGCTGGGTGCCACCACCTACGGTGCGCGGCTACTACTATCCGACGGCAAGGGCCACACAGTTCCAGGATTCGATCCACTGAAAGTGCCACTGCTGCACAACATCCCAGTAATCGGCCCGGCCCTGTTCGGGCAGACCGCGCTGGGCTACCTGTGCATCGCAGTGGTCGCCATCCTGGCGTTCGTGTTCTCCCGCCGCACGAAACTCGGCCTGATCATCGACGCGATCGGCGAAGACGCCACCGCCGCCGACCGAACGGGCCTGCCGGTGCGCGCCGTGCGCTACGGCTGCGTGCTGCTGGCCGCCGGTGCGGCGGGTCTCGGCGGTGCGCAACTGGCCTTGTCGGAAGTGCATTCGTTCAGCGACAACATGACCGGCGGCATCGGCTATCTGGCCGTGGTCGCGGTGATCGCGGGACGCTGGCGCGCGCTCGGCGTGATCTGGGCGTCGGTGTTCTTCGGCCTGGCCCAGGCACTGCAATTCGCGCTGCCCGCGCTGGGTGTGGAGGTGCCGTTCGCGCTGCTGGTGATGCTGCCGTACCTGATCGCGATCGTCGCTGTCAGCGGACTGGTCGGCAACAGCCGATCCCCGCGCGACCTCACCGTCGCCTTCGCCCGAACGTCCTGACCTGCCACTACTTTCGTAGGAGCCACCGTTGACTCTGATCCTGTCGCACTCCGATGTGACCGCTGTCCTCGACCGCGGGGAGGTGCTGGCCGCCGTCGAACGCGCGCATGCCGACCTGGCGCTGGGCACCGCGTTCGTGCCCGCGCCCCCGGCGATGGCGTTGGGCGGTGCCGCGTTCATCCCCATGGTCGCCGCCGCCGAGTCCGCGGGTGCCGCCGCGGTGAAGCTGCTCGCCGACCTGCCCGCCAACCGAGAACGCGGCCTGCCGGTGCAGCGGTCGGTGATCGTGGTGACCTCGGCGACCGACGGTGCGTGCGAGGCACTGATCGACGGACGTCTGGTCACCGCCGTGCGCACGGCGGCCGCCAGTGCCGTGGCAACGAAGTATCTTGCGCGACACAACAGCTCGGTTCTCGGTGTGATCGGGGCGGGCAATCTGGCGGTCGAGCACACCCGGGCGATCGCGACCGTGCGCGAGCTCGACACGGTGCTGGTCTGGTCGCGTACCGCCGCCACGATCGACCGATTCCGCAGTGCGATAGCCGATCTCGGGCTCGAGGTGCGTGCCATGGACAGCCCGGAGGCAGTTACCCGAGCAGCGGACATCCTGTGCACCCTGACTCCGTCGCGCGAACCGATCGTCCACGGTGCTTGGTTCGGCGACGGCCTGCACGTCAACGCCGTGGGCGCACCTCCACGCGCCGACCACCGCGAGGTCGACGGCGAAGCCATGCGCCGGGCCATGGTGGTCGTAGACTCGGTCGGTACCACGCTCACCAAATCCGGGGACACGCTGCTGGCCATCGCCGAGGGCGCGATCACCCAGGACGCGGTGAGCACCGAACTGGGCGAGGTGATCGTTGGCCGGGCACCCGGCCGTCGCACCGACCGCGACATCACCCTGTTCAATTCGGTGGGCATCGGCCTGCAGGACCTGGCCGCCGCCCGCCTGCTGATCGACAAGGCCCGCGCCAACGGCATCGGAACGGAAGTGGATCTCAGCACATGAGCGAACTCACCGATAACGACATCACCCACCTGCGACGCGCCATCGACCTCGCCGGGCACGCCCTGGCACTGGGCGACCGCCCTTTCGGCGCGGTCGTCGTCGACGGTGACGGCACCGTGCTCGCCGAGGGCGTGAACGCGGTGAACACCACCGGCGACGTCACCACCCACGCCGAACTGGTCGCGATCACCCTGGCCACCGCGGCCGGCCACGCCGAGGACCTGCGCGGCGCCACCGTCTACGCCAGTGGCGAACCCTGCCCGATGTGCGCCGCCGCGATGGTGTGGGCGCAGGTGGGCCGGATCGTGTTCGCCGCTGCCGCAGCCGAATTCGGCCCGATCGTGCCCGGTGGACCGAGTTTCGCGCTCACCTGCGCGGACCTGGTCGCGACGTCGAACGTCCCCGTGCAGGTCAGCGGACCACACCTCGGCGAGGAAGCTCTGGCGGTCTTCCGAGCGGCTGCGAAGGCCTAACCGCGCGAGATCGTGCCTGAATCGCAGGGCTGACTCAACGGTGCCGCGAAGGCCTAGAACACAGCAAGGGCGCGGCGCCTGATCGACGTCGCGCCCTTGGTGGACGATCTACTTCACCGCGACGAACTCCTCCGGTTCGCCCAACTCCTTCTGCTCCTCGATCGCCTCGGGCGTGCCCGGCACCTGCGTACCGCGCAGCGACATCCCCTTGGTCTCGATGAGGAAGAACGACGCGATCAGCCCGACCGCGCACGCCCCGAACATGTAATAGGCCGGGATCATGTCGTTGCCGGTCGCGCCGATCAGTGCCTCGTTGACCACCGGTGCGGTGCCGCCGAACATCGACGTGGCGATGTTGTACCCGATCGCCACCCCGGCGAAGCGCACGATCGTGGGGAACATCGCGGGGAAGGTGGCCGAGATCGTGGCCAGTTGCGGGGCGTAGAGCAGGCCGAGGACGGCGAAACCGACGATCGCGCCGGTGAGGGAGGAGCCGATCAGGTGGTAGACCGGGATCACCGCGATCATCATGGCCGCGCACGAGAACATCCACATCGGCTTGCGCCCGATCCGGTCCGACAGCGCACCGAGGAACGGCAGTAGGCACAGCATGGCGATCTGGCCGATCAGTGGTACCAGCAGCGCGTCGGATTCCTTCATACCGAGAGTGGAACCCAGGTAGGTGGGGGTGTAGCTCAGCAGCGTGTAGTTCACTACGTTCAGGGCGATGACCAGGCCGAACAGGGTCAACACCGGGCGCAGGTACTTGGTCACCAGGTCGCGGTAGACACCGACCGTCTCCTCGGTGTCGTCTTGGCGTTCGACTTCGAGGAAGACCGGGGATTCCTCCACCCGGCTGCGCAGGTACATGCCGATCAGGCCCAGTGGTCCGGCGACCATGAACGGAATGCGCCACCCCCAAGAATCCATGGTCGCGTCGTCGAGCACGTTCACCAGCAGCAGCGCGACCAGGTTTCCGAGGGTGAAACCGGCCAATGTGCCGACTTCTAGGAAACTTCCATAGAAGCCGCGTTTGCGATCGGGTGCGCATTCGGCCATGAATGTCGCCGCGCCACCGTATTCGCCACCGGCGGAAAGTCCCTGGATCATGCGCAGCGCGTAGAGCAGAATCGGCGCCGCGATGCCGATGGTTTCGAAACTGGGAATCAGGCCGACAGCCATTGTCGAGCCGGCCATCAGAATGATCGTGGTCGCCAGGACCTTCTTGCGCCCGATCCGGTCACCCAGCGGGCCCCAGATCATGCCGCCGACCGGCCGGATCAGGAAGGAGACGGCGAACCCGAGCAGCGTGTAGACCAGCCCGGACTCCCCGTCGCCGGGGAACAACGATTTCGCGATATAGGTCGCCAGATAGGCGTAAACACCGTAGTCGAACCATTCGACCGCATTACCGATCGCCGACGCACCGATTGCCCGGTGCAGCACCGATTTCGATTCCTCTGCCATCCCACAACACCCTCTCGTCGTCGCCTTTCACGGGTACCCGGCCCCTTTGCCGACAAACGTTACGAGCGCGCGAAGAACCGCCGTTATGGCCTCTACACTGCGAAGATGAGCCTTCGACACGGGGTATATCTGGCGCCGTTCGGCGAACTCGCCGACCCGCGCGCACTGGCCGAAATCGCCGTGGAAGCGGAGGCGGCGGGCTTTCACGGAATATTCGTCTGGGACCACATCGTCCGGCCCGAAGAACCGAATCTGGCCGTGGGTGACACCTGGATCGGGTTGGCCGCGATCGCCGCGGCGACCACCCGCCTGCGGTTCGGTCCGCGCGTGACGCCACTATCACGGCGGCGGCCGCAGGACGTGGCGCGCGAAACCGTGGCGTTGGATCTGCTCGGCGACGGGCGGCTGGACCTCGGCGTGGGCCTCGGCTCTGATTCGACCGGGGAGTTCTCCCGGCTCGGTGAAGTGGGTGCGCCTCGTGAGCGGGCGCAACGTCTCGACGAGGCGCTCACGGTGATCACCGAACTGTGGTCGGGCGAGGTCGTTCACCACGACGGCCCCCACTACCGAGTCGACGGCCTGCGGTTCCTGCCCCGCCCGGTCCAACGCCCGCGCATCCCCATCTGGGTCGCCGCGCAGTCGCTGCATCAGGGGCCGTTGCGTCGGGCCGCGCGCTACGACGGGCTGTGTCCGGAGGCGACACCCGATGAGTTGGTGCAGATGTTGGCGATCATCGCCGACCATCGTGGTGACCTGGACGGATTCGACGTGGTCGTGGCGTCACCGACCGACTCCGAGCGTGACGCGTACGAACGCGCGGGCACCACCTGGTGGTTGGCGCAACTGCCGATGATCTGCCCTCGCGCCGAGGCGATCGCTCGCGTTCGGCGCGGACCGAGCTGAACATATCGAATTATCTTTCTCGACAACAGGATTCAGCCCAGGGCATCGAGTTTGCGCGCCAGTACCGCACGTTCGCGCTCGTTGCCGCACCGGTGATGCGCCTCGGTCAGTTCGGTCCGGGCTTCGTCGGTGCGGCCGAGGCGGGTGAGCAGTTCGCCGCGCACACTCGGCAGCAGGTGCGAGGTGGCCAGTTCGCCCGCGGCGGCCAGCTCGTCGATGATCGGCAACGCGGCGGCCGGACCGCTCGCCATCGAGACCGCCACCGCCCGGTTCAACTCGACCACCGGCGAGGGCGCGAGTCGGCCGAGCGCTTCGTACAGCAGCACCACCCGATCCCAGTTGGTCTGCTCGACAGACGATGCGACAGCATGACATTCGGCGATCGAAGCCTGCAGACCGTACGCGCCCAGACCGCGACCCACCGCGCCGGCTTTCACCAGCGCGGCCCGTCCTCGCACGATCGCCGAGCGGTCCCAACGGCGGCGATCCTGCTGTTCGAGCAACACCGGCTCACCGTCGGGACCGGTGCGCGCCGGGAACCGGGCGCAGGTCAGTTCGAGCAGCGCGAGCAGGCCGTAGACCTCGGGTTCGGTGGGCATCAACTGGGCCAGCACGCGCGCGAGTCGTCGAGCTTCGCCTGCGAGGTCGAAGCGGATGAGATCGTCGCCGGCGCTGGCCGACGAGCCCTCCGTGAAGATCAGGTAGATCACCCCGAGCACCGATCCGAGCCGGGCTTTGCGCTCGGCCGTCGGCGGCACCTCGAACGCGACTTTCGCCGCGCCGAGGGTCTTCTTCGCACGCGTGATCCTGGCCTGCACGGTCGCGGTCGGGACCAGGCAGGCCTTGGCGATCTCGTCGCTGGTCAGGCCGCCGACCACACGTAATGTCAAGGCCAGCTGGGCTTCTCGTGACAGCACCGGGTGGCACGAGATGAACATCAGCGCCAGCACGTCGTCGTCGATCTGATCGGGATCCCACAGCACCTGCGCAGTCGGCACCGGTTCGCCACCTGTGAGCGAACCGCCTTCTTCCAGGTCGGCAGCCATCGCCGCATACCGGTCATCGAGTGCCGCCCGGCGGCGGAACGCGTCGATCGCGCGCCGCCGCCCCACAGTGAGCAACCACCCGGCCGGTTGACGCGGCACGCCATCGCGCGGCCACGTCACCAACGCCTCCGCCAGCGCTTCCTGGGCGAGATCCTCGGCCATCGCGAAATCGCCGGTGTACCGCGCGAGCGCGCCGACGATCCGAGCCGATTCGATTCGCCAGACGGCAGCGACCGCTTCACGGCCGGTGTGCTCGGTCATCACGGTTCAGAGCTGGCCGGTGGCTTCACGCCACGCGCGCTCCTCCACGATCCACTTGTTGTCCTGCGGGAATTCGTCGATGCTGGGCACCCGACGGATCTCGGTCTTGGTGCCGGGTACGACGACGGGCATGCGCTTGGCCCACTCGATCGCCTCTTCCTTGGAAGCTACGTTGAGGATATAAAAGCCGCCGAACAGCTCTTTCGTCTCTCCATAAGGTCCGTCGGTGACCACCGGCGGCTCCGACGAGTAGTCGACGACCACGCTCTCGGCGGCGTCGTCGAGTCCCTCGGCCGCCACGAGCACCCCGGCGCTGATCAACTCGTCGTTGAACTTGCCCATGGTTTCGAGCATGTCGTTGAAGTCGACGTCGGCCATCGCGGCCCAGGCTTCGTCGGTGGCGCGCATGATCAGCATGTACTTCATGGTTTCGTCTCCTCGGATCGGTGTGGACCCGCGTGCCGGGCCCTGCGTTCATCCCTAGGTCGAACGGGCACCGGTGCGAATCGACACCAGGCCGAAAATTCTTTTCACGAGTACCCGGCAGCCTACGACCAACGGGCCCGGCGTGTGACCGTGAAAGACCCGATTCGGGTATCCACGATCGTGTGGCGTGATACAGATCGAGAAGGTTTGTCAGGTAGACAGGCAGGAACAGAAGGAGTCACTCGTGAGCGCAGTTCTCGTCGAGCAACGCGAGCATGTGCTCGTGATCGTGCTGAATCGGCCGCAGGCCATGAATTCGGTCGACGCCGAGTTGAGTGCCGGCGTCGGTGAGGCGCTCGAGCGAGCCGAGGCCGATCCGCAGATCCGCGCGGTGGTCCTCACCGGTGCGGGTGAGCGGGCGTTCTGCGCGGGCGCGGATCTGAAGGCTTTGAGCCGCGGCGAGTCGATTCTGTCTGCGGGACACGAGGATTGGGGTCTGGCCGGGTATGTGCGGCACCCGATCAGCAAGCCGACCATCGCGGCGGTGAACGGTTTCGCGCTCGGCGGTGGCACCGAACTCGTGCTGGCCAGCGACCTCGCCGTCGCCGCCGAAACCGCCACCTTCGGCCTGCCCGAGGTCGCGCGCGGACTGTTCGCCGCGGCCGGTGGCGCGTTCCGGCTGCCCGAACAGTTACCGCGCAAGATCGCGATGGAAATGATCCTGACCGGCGAGCCGATCACCGCGGCCCGCGCGCTGGAACTGGGCCTGATCAACCGGGTCGTGCCCGCCGCAAACGTGCTCGATGCCGCTCTCGAACTGGCCGGTCGGATCGCGGAGAACGCGCCGCTGGCGGTGCAGGCGAGCAAGCGGGTGGCACTGGGCATCATCGACGGCAAGCTCGCCGACGACGCCGCCTGGGACCAGACCAACCGCGAGATCGTGGCCGTCGCGGCGACCGAGGACATGCGCGAAGGTGGCATGGCGTTCGCGCAGAAGCGCAAGCCGAACTGGCAGGCGCGCTGACCGATGCGGATCCTGGTTCTCGGCGCCTCCGGTTTCGTCGGCAGTGCGCTGCACGCGCACTTCGCCGCGCACCATGAGGTCGTCGGGACCAGCCGGGGCGGGCACGGCCTGACCCCGGTGGATCTCGCCGACGCCGATGCGGTGCGGGCGCTGGTCGGACAGGGGTTCGACCTGGTGATCCACACCGCCGGTGTCGTGGATCTCGGTGCGGCGCAACGCGATCCGGCGGCCGCGTTTGCGGCCAACGTCGCACCGATGGTGCCCCTGCTCGACGCGATCGGCGGTGCGAAGCTGATCTATCTGTCCACCGACAATGTCTTCGACGGCACCCACGATCACTACGACGAAACCGCCGCGCGCGCACCGATCAACGTCTACGGCGAAACCAAAGTGGCCGCCGAGGATCTGGTGCTCGCGCACGACCGTCACCTGGTCGTGCGCCTGCCGCTGGTCTACGGACGCAGCCCACTGTCGAACAAATTCCTGGCCCGGTACGCCGCGTCCGAGATCGCCGCGCGCACCGATATCGTCTGCAATCCGCTGTACCTACCGGCGCTGGCACCGGCGCTCGAGCAGCTCGTCGACGAATCGGGCGTCGTCCACATCGCGGGCACGGAAACACTGAGCCGCTACGAACTGATGGTGCGAGTCCGCGACCGGCTCGCCGCACCGGCTCGCATCGTGGCGACTGATCGCTTGTCCGCGGTCCAAGACTGTCCGAGGCCGTTGCGCTTGGTCATGCGCAGCAACAGGCACAGCCTGACCGGCCCGGACGTGGACACCGCCCTCGACGATCTGTGCTCGAACCACCACTGAATCATTCAGTGCCCCAACCGATTCGGATCGTCAGTGCTGCGCGCTGATCGCTGACCCCATCCATCGACGCAGGTACCGGCGCAGTTCGTCCTCGGACCGTGGCGGGTCGCCCGGCGACAGGAAGAACGACTGCATCGTGCGCAGGACGTACTCCACGAGTTCACGCAGGGCAGGTTCGTCGTAACCGTGTGCGCCCCAGTCGACATCGAACCGGCGGATCATCGTCATGCCGAAAGCCTGTGATTCCGCGGAGGTGAGGCTGTCGGGATGGGCGTTGGCGTACGAACTCGATAGCAGAATGCCCAGGTGCGGGGTGCGGCGGACGTCGGTGAGGGTGAAGACTACGGCCTCGGTCATCGCGTCGACGGGGTCGGTGCGGCCGCTGACGTGCCGGGTGAGGCGGTCGAGGAAATCGTCGACCGAGGCGATGCCCGCGGCGGTCATGAGCGCGTCGGCGCTGGGGAAATACCGGTAGACAGTCTGGCGGATGACGCCCAGCGATTCCGCCACGTCGGCGATGCTGATCTCCGCACCGGTCGCGCCGATGAGTTCCACTGCGGCAGCGATGATTCGGCGCGCGGCCTCCGCATCGTCCGCCGGTGGACTACCACCCCATCCACGTCTTCGCGCCACCGGCCAGACGGTAGCACAAGCCCAGGTCAGGGCGAATTCCACGAAAGCAATCATACACACGACGGCTTGTTCGTATGATTGCCTCATCAATCGAGTGATGAGGTAGCTCCCGTGACCGAACTTCACGTTCGCAAAATGGATTTCGCGTTCGCCGACTACGACGTGCCGTTTCTGTGGAACCCGCGCAACCCGGCGTTCTCGTCGATGGCCAATGCCGTGTCGTTCCTGGCGATCGGCTTCGAGAAGATGATCGTGCAGCTGATCACGCAGGCGAAACCGCTGATCACCGACCCGGAAGTGGCCGCGGAGGCCGATGCGTTCATGCGCCAGGAGGGTCAGCATTCCAACGCGCACCGCCAGCATGTGAAGGCGCTGATCCGCCGGTATCCGGGTCTGCAGCAGACCCTGGACGCGGTGATCGGCGAGTTCGACAAGCTCACCGCCGAAACCCCGGTGAAGTACCGCCTGGCCTACACCGCCGACCTCGAGGCCACGTTCACGCCGGTGTTCAAGCTAATGCTCGACAACGACGCGACCCTGTTCGCCCCCGGCGACGATCGGGTGGCGTCGCTGTTCATCTGGCATTTCGTGGAGGAGGTCGAACACCGCAGTTCCGCGCTGATCATCTTCAACTCGGTGGTCGACAGCGAGCTGTATCGCATGCGGGTGGCGCTGCCGATCTTCCGGCATGTGATGCGAGTGATCCGCGTGGCCTGTGAAGGCTTCAACGAGCATGTGCCGCTGGAAGATCGAGAGGTCGATGCGATGTCGATGTTCGCGATGTACCGCAACCAGCAGACGCTGCGACGGTGGCTGCCGTGGCTTCGTCCCGCCGAAAACGGCACGATGCCACGCGCTTTCGACGATCTCGGTCTGCGCGAACAACTCGTCGCGATGGTGGGTATCGCGCGCAGTCAAATGCCCGGACACAATCCCGAGCACGAGGTTCTGCCCGCACTGGCCGACCGATGGTTCCGTCGCTACGACGACGGCTATGACGTAACCCGTTGGTACACCGCCGATTCCGTCAGCTCGTAGAAGGTACCCCGATGGCCGACCACTGCTCCCCCACCTTCGCCGACCTCGCCGGACAACTCGGTTTCTCCTGCGAGGAAGCGGGCGGACTGGTCGAATTCCGCAGCCCGTTCGCCCTGGAGAACTGGACCCTGCCGGTCCTGGAACTCACCATCGTGCTCGGCGCCCTGCTGGCCCTGTGGTACGCGATCGTGCGCCTGCGCCGCCACGGCGACCCCACCAACCTGGTGCTGTGGTTCGGCGCCACCGCCTACCTGTTCGTCATCGAACCGCCGCTGTACTTCCCGGCCGCGTTCGGCATCGAAGACCACGTCGACACGATGTTCGCCCACAACGTGTTCACCGTGGACTTCCTCTGGGGACGACTGCCCCTCTACATCATCGCGATCTATCCGCTGATGGCGACGATGGCGTTCGGCATCATCCGAATGCTGGGCATCTTCCGCCGCTACGGCGTACTGATCGGCGCGGCCTGCGTAGGTTACGTCCACCACGCCTTCTACGAGATCTTCGACCACCTCGGCCCCCAATTGCGGTGGTGGGAATGGTCTTTGGACAACCCACTCAACCAGCCGATGTTCGATTCGGTCCCGATGGGCAGCGTCGTGGTGTTCGCCGCTCTATGGCCGATGTCGCTGGCCTTCTGCGTGCAGTACTTCGTCGGCCGCCACGTCGACGACGGCAAGAGATTCACCGGCATCGAATTGACTTGGCGCACAATCGTCATCGGCCTCCTAGCCTCGGTAGGCACCTTCCTACTCCCCCTCCCCGCCACCGTCATCGGCATGAACAACACCACCATCCGCGGCATCGTCTACGCACTGGAACTGGCCGTCCTCGCGATAGGCGCCGCCCTCGTGATGATCCGCCAATGGACCGCACTGCGCCGGGGCACCGCGACACCCCCGCAGTACACCGACCCCTTCGTCCAACGATTCGCCACCCTCTACCTCATCATCTTCGCCGCCCTCTGGATCGCGGCCCTCCCCGATTTCTTCGCCGCCATCAACGGCGAAACCACCAACGGCGACCCCATCGGAAACCTCTGGTACACCGCCGCCTGCTTCGTAATCGCCACCGCGTCGGTCCTTGCCACCTTCACGGTGCCGCGTTCACAGGCGACCCCAGAAGCCCCCGCCTCGGCGGTATCGACAGTGCCGAGTTGATCAAAGCTCGCCGTCGCAGTATCGCGGTGCGCGCGGCGGTGAAGGCGATAGTGGTGCCGGTGACTGCCATCCAGATCGGTAGGGGGTAGAACACCAGGCGTTCGGTGATGCCGATCTGTAGGCCGACCGTCATCAGGACGGTGCCGGTGAGGCCGGCGGTGGCGCACAGGCCGGACCAGATCGCGGCGAGGCGGCGGTGCTTCCACAGCCAGATCGCGAGCAGGATCAGCACGATGTGGCGGGAGATGAAGGCTGGTAGCACGGCGAGAAAGTGCACGACGATGCCGTCGTTGGAGGGGAACAAGCCGGTTGCCGCGGTGCTGAGTCCGATGATGGTCGCGAGGGCGACGATCGACCATTGGCGGCGGCCTCGGGGTAGATAGTCCAGCAGTCCTACCGCGCCGACGATGGTCAGTGCACCGAGCGCCACGAAGGTCGCGTTCATCACCAAATGCAGTGGGGAGCAGGCATTGTGGGTGCAGGTGGTGATGCCGAGGTCGCTGATGGTGTCGTAGCGGAAGCTGTAGGGCGTTGTCCATGCGGTGGCGGTGACGAGTTCGGCGAGCAGGTAGGCCAGTGCCAGCGTCCACGTCAGTCCCGCGGCGATGTGCCGAAGACCGTGATGCACGGGGTCGACTACATCTTGGTGTATCGCGCCATGGCGAAACTGTAGAGACCGTAGGTGATGATGCCCAGTCCCGCCACGATCAACAGGGACGCTCCGAACGGTTGCGCGCCAAGGGTTTTGAACGCGCCGTCGAGTCCGGTGGCTTCGCCGGGATCGGATCGAACGACCGCCAGTATCACCAGCAATCCGATGGCCGCGACGGCTGAGCCCTTCGCGATGTATCCCACGGTGCCCAACCGGCGAACCAGATCGCTCGGGGAGCCTTCCAAGTCGGCGAGGAAACTGCGCGTGGCTCCCTTGTAGACGTGATAGCCGCCGATCGCGATGATGATCAACCCGGCGGCGACCAGCGCGATCGTGCCCACAGTGGTGGCCATCATCGTGGCAGTGATCCCGGTGCTCTGGTTACTGCTGGAAGTGCCTGCGCCCCTGGCGAATCCGACGGCGGAGAACGCGAAAGCGAGGTAGACCACCGCCAAGGAGAAGGCCTTTACCCGATTGACAGCCTCGGATTTCTTGCTGTCGGCATCGGGTCTGGACGAGCTGCCGAGCACCGCTTCGGCCAGCCGCCACAATGCCATCAGCGAGAACGCCACCACACCCACCCAGAGCGCGACGACGCCACCCGGCTTGGCGGCCAGTTCGGTCATGGCACCCGATTGGTCGGCGGTGCCCGTCCCGCCGCCGAGGGCGAGCCGGATGGCGATGTAGCCGATGATCAGGTGCACGATGCCGCTCATCACGAAGCCCGCGCGGGCGAATCGTTCGAAGATGCTGTTCTGGGCGACCCGGGCCACGGCGGTGGAGGAGTTGTCGTAGGACGGTGGGGAGTGCGGCATGGTGGTTACCCTGCGTGTGGTGGATCCGTCGACGTGGACCGCGACGGTCGTCGCGCAGGATCTACTGCGGGGGTCTGATCGGGCTAGTTTTTGAAGGCGTCCTTGATTTTGGCGCCGGACTGTTTCAGGTTGCCCTTGACTTGTTCGGCTCGACCTTCGGCCTCGAGGCGTCGGTTACCGGTGGCTCGGCCGACCGCCTTCTTCACCCGGCCCCTGGTGGCCTCGATGGAATTCGCGATCTTCTTGCTCGTGCTCATGACGGTTTCCTCGCTGTGTGAAACCAAGTCAACGCCGTATTACCGCTGGTGTCAACGATGTTGATCTACCGTCTGGTTTCCAGGCGCCGCAGCGCGCTGTCGTCGACCCCCACCCGACGACGTCACATCTGGCTTTGATGCAGAATGTGAAGGTGAGTATTACCAAACGGACGCAGGCCGGAACACCGACCGCTACGGGATCGACGGGTGTCGCGGCGCCCGTGCGCGGCTAGTTCGATGTCGGACCAGGAAGACAGGCCGGAGTTCACCACCGAGGGCAAGCAGTCGAACGTTGTTCGACTGCCGAAGCGGCCACGGCGAGGTCGAGAGGACTCGGGTGAGGGTCCGCGTCGGACATGGTTCCCCGACCCCGTCGACGATCCCGCGCAGACCCGCCCCGTCACCCGGGCCGAATTGCAGCGCGAGACGGAAACGCGACCGCTGGAGACGGTGGATCACGACGACAGCGTCATCGACCTCGCCGCGTCGCGTCGCAAACGTGCGAACACCCCGCCCGGAGTCGCGCGCCCGATGGTGCGGCCGCGCAGAATCGGGCGTAGCGAAGACCGCTCACAGCCGGACGGACCTGTTCAGCAGCCGTAGTGGGTGACCGCCGGTCCGCGGTGACGGCTGCCGGCGTGGACCCGGCATTTTCGTCCACTTTGCCGCGTCTCAGGTCGGAAAACAGGTTGAAGCGGGCCGAAGTGGTCGAAAATGCCGGGGTGCTGACATCGCCGTTTCGTCAGACCACCCGCACGCTCAAGATTCGCGGGCGGCGATGGCGGCTTGGATTCGCCGCAGGGTTCGTAAACCCTTCTTCGCGGCGACGCTGACCATGCCGTCGAACACCGTCTGACCTCGGTCGTTGGCCATCAGGCGTTCCAGGGTCGGCACGGCCTGGTCGTTGCCGGTCGACCCGAGGGCCACGGCCGCCCAGTAGCGCTGGTCCGCGTCGTCGCTGTCGGCGGCGGCGATCAGTCGCGGGAGGATTTCCGGGGCGAATTCGGACAGCGCGCTGGCGATGTAGCCGATCCGGTAGTACTTGCGGTGCTCGAATTCCTCCCACAGCGCGGACAGGGCCGCGTCGCCGCCGATCATGCCCAGCGCCTCCGCGGCCCGTTCGCGCATTCCCGCCACCGCGTCCTGCAGCAACGGCACCAGCGCCGGCACCACCGATTCGTCACCGAGCGCACCCAACGCGATCACCGCTTGTTCGCGCGCCATCTCCTGCGAGTGGTCCAGCATCGCGACCAACCCCGGAACCGCGTCCCGGAAGTCCAACGCCGCACAACCCATCGCGGCCCACGCCTGGCAGTTGTACCGAGTGTCGCCCAGCGACGCCAGCAGCGGCGCCCTCAGGCTTTCGTCACCGAACACCGCCGCCCGATTCAACGCCCGGCTGTACAGCGACCGGTGATAGTCGGGATAGTCGCGCACCAGCGCCCGCAGCGCTTCCTTGGCAGCATCGTCACCGTCCCCGGCCTGCTCGAGCAGACGCCGCAGATTCTCCTCACGGGTCTCTAGATCGCCGTCTTTGAGGGATCGCGCATCAGCTGGGTTCACCCCCCAACGGTACCTGTCGACGATCTTGTCCCCCGCCCCGTTCCGGTGTCAATCGGTCGGGAGCTATTGAATCCGGCGGGTTCGGTCAATGTGAGTTCGAGCAGGACTCCTGCCTTCACCCACGAAATGTTCGGCTCGATAAGCTGGCAGTCATGAAGCCGCCCGGCCCGGAGTCTGCGTCGAGCTACGAGGAAGCGCTGCGTGCCGCGCGGGACTTGGCGCAGGATCCCGACACTGTCATCCCGTACCCCCACCACGGGCTCGAGAATGCCCGGTACGGCCGAGGCTTCGCCTTCTTGGACACGATCAGAACCGACGGCGGCGACACCGACGGATACATTCTGGTGACCACGACCGCCTACGGTGGCGGACTACTGTCGACGGTCGGACGCACCATCGAGACGGCGATCGCCGAACACCTGGCCCGGGCCGAACACTCCCACCGGGACATCCCCGACAGCGAACTCTCGCCGGCGCACCACGTGGCGATCGAGGCCTACGACACCGGCCTCGCACGCATCGATGACCTGCCCGGGCGTGCATCGATCGATGACGCGACGGCCGACTACGCCGAGTTCGTTCTGATCAACCTGCGACGCGGTCCCGACCGTGGTGACACCGGGCGTAAAGTCCTCGCCCGCAACGACTCCCTGATGCCGGGGCCCACCGCGGGCCGACGTTACACGCAACCCTGCCCGCGCTGTGAGCAGCCCGCACTCTTTGCGGCCCGCTACCCCCGCGCAGTCTGCGGCGACTGCATCACCCGGGCCACCGACCGTACCGGCCGCCGAATCACCGGCTTCAACACTGATCTCAGTGGCGGAGTGATCGCCTACTACACAGACACCCTCGAGGATTCCGCCGGCGTCGGCTCCCAGCGGGAAGAATGCGTCGAGGTCACCCGAACAGGCGCGTGTTTTATCGACGGGCATCCGGCCACCATCCAGGAGGCGCGCTTCGGTGGGATCGTCATCGAGATGGCCTCCAACGACCGATCACGTCGCAGATGGTTTCGACGGCCGAAGAAGATCTGACGAACGGCGGCCGCGGTCGATAGTGTTGTCCGGGACAGGGATTGATCGGACGGGGTCATGGTGGACGGATCGGTAGTCACACGGGTGTCGGGGTATTGGGCTCGGTCTCGGTCCGCGCGTTATCCGCTCGCGGCAGTATTGGGGATGCTCGGCGCGGTGCTGTGGGCGATGCAGGCGTTGGGTGTGTGGATGCAGTCGCAGGAAGGCAAGTGGCAGGACGACTATCTGTCGGTCGGCAGCTCGACGGTCGCTACCGACTCCCTGCTGACGATGCTGGCAGTGGTGTTCTTGCTCATCGCCGGGCTGCTCGGTCGGGGAGCCGTACTTCTGTTGCGGGGCAAGCGGTCCGGATGCTCGTGGCTTGTGACCGGTGCATGGATGGTGATCCTCGGTCAGCTGTTCGCGGCCGTCCTTGCGTGGATCCCCATCGACGCCTTTTACCACTCCGCGCCCGCCAACCTCGTCTTCGCTACGCCCTTGGTGGTCTTCCCGTTGCTCACGGTCTTGTGTCTGACGGAAGGCCGGCGGGCGCCGACAGGAGCGGACTGACCTGACTTCCGATTCGGCTGCCGAACCCTCACGAATTCGAATGGGGTGGTACCGGATTGTCGATTTGTTCGCGGAGGATGTCGCCGTGACCTGCGTGTCTGGCGAACTCTTGGATCATGGCCAGCAGGGTGAATCGCATGCTGACGGTTTCGCCGGGGATTTCTACGGTGTCGTCGAGGTCGAAGTGGGCGGCGATGTCGCGGGAGCGTTGGCTGGCGCGTTCGAACTCGGCGATGACGTCTTCCAGGGATTCGTCGTCGGCGACGGCGAAGTTGCCCTCGTCGCGGCGTGAGTATCCGTCGCATTCGGATTCGGCCAGCCCTGCCCAAAACCGTTGGAACCAGATGCGTTCCGCGCCGGCGGCGTGCTTGATCAGTGAGATCGGTGTCGTCAGTGACACCACGAGCCGCCGACGGGAGTCGGTGTCGGACAGGCCGCGTGCGGTTTCGATGAGGGCTTCGCGGTTGCGGTCGAGCATGTCTTCGAGGATTGTTCGCTCGTCGCCGTTGGTGATTCTGTTGGTAGTCATGGAGTTTCGCTCCGTTCCCGGTGTTGCGGGCGCAGTGCGCGCAGCACGACGCGGTATGTGAGGACGGCGGGCACGACGGTCAACAAGAGTATGCGCAGGGTCAGTACGGTGGCGGCGAGAATCGGGAAGGCGGTGCCGAGGCCGTCGGGTGAACCGAAGCCGTGGCGGGCCGACATGGTTGTCAGGAGGGTGTGCAGGGCGAGGTACAGGGCGAGCAGGATCAGGGGGACGCGAATCAGCCGCCAGCCGAAGGACATCGGGCTCGACATTTTCATCGGGCCAGCTCCGGTCCTGAGGTGAGGAAGGCGAGTAGCAGGGCGTTGCCGATGACGCCGCCGGTGGCGAAACGCGTGCGATCGCCGCTGCGCAGGGGCAGGCCGAAGAGGTCTGTCGTGCGGTACAGGCGGGTGAACTTTTCTCGGTGGCCGAAGGCGCGGGCGGGGGCGAGTGCGAAACCGGTGGCGGACATCGATATTCCGAGGATCAGGGGGCCGCTGTCCATGTCGCCGTTGCCGCTGTGGCCGTCGCCGTACTCGTCGATTGCGCTGAAGCCCAGGAGGTTTCGTTGCTGATCGAACAGTTCCGCCGCCAGTTCCTCGGCCAGTGCCCGGTCCGCGAAACCGGCGAAGTAGGCGGCCAACCCGGTCCCTGAGGCGCGTGGGGCATCATGGGCTCGGCCGTCGACTCCCATGCGTTGGATCACCAGCCCGGTATCCCGGTCGATCTGCACCGCACGCACCTGCTGCGCCCAGTGCGCGATGACGGCCGTGTGATCGGTGCCGGTGGCCCGACCGTGCACCGCGATCGCGGCTGCCACCGCCGCCACGTCGGTCGGGTAGGCCTCGCCCGGAAAGGTGTCGAGCAGACCCGTCGGTGAAGCGAGCAGTCGCCGTTCGAAGGCCCGGATCAGCGCATCGTGCTGGGCCGCGAGGTGGGGTGGGAAGGCCGGGTCGACCAGTCGCGCCATCCCGAGCGCCAGCGCCGGGTAGGAGAGGTAGGCGTGCCCGTCCGGGCTGTCGAGCTCGGCCAGTCCGTCCCGGCCGTGCCAGGACGACGTGAACTCGCTGCGCAACTGCGGCAACAAACTCTTGACCGCCGCACGGGTGACGACGGGCGCGTACCGGTCCCGCCATTCGGGGTGCTCGAGCGACACTTGAGCCAGTCCCAGCGCCGTCATCTGGTGCGCGAGCAGCCCCCACATGCCGACAACCCGATCCGCCCCACCGCCGGCACGCCACTGATCATCATCGTCTTCGAAGGCCACCATTTCCTCGGCGAGACCACGCACGGTCGCCGGATCACCCCGATACCACTGGTCGGCGTCACGACCGCACCACCACCGCGGCAGCAGGCACGCGACCGCAACCGCCGCCACCAGGGCAACAACTATCGTGAACCGACGGCGAAAGCTGTGCCGCGCCGTGCCGGTGGAACTCCCCATGCCCCGAAGGTACCTGCGCGGCGCGGACTTTCGCCCTGAGCAAGGTGTCTACTTTTCGGGAAGCACGCATCCGGCGTCGAGGATGCCCACGTCGTAGAACAGTTGGTAGCAGGACGGGTCGTCGGGCAGTTTCCAGTGGAAGCCTTCCAGGGCGAAGACCACTACCAGGTTGGCGGCAATGACCAAGCCGCAGAACAACAGTGCGCATTTTCCGATGGTGGCAAAGGAAGAGGGAATCCTGGTCGCGGCGGTGGCGTGCGACAGGCTCAGGACCACGCCGACGGTGGTGATGGCGGCGACATAGAGGACCAGAGCCCAGACGTAGAGGTGCAGGCCGAGGACTTCGCCACCGTAGCCGGAATCGCCGGGCAGGATGTGCAGCATCGTCTGACGCCAGGCGGTGAAAGCGCCTCCGACACAACCGACTATGGCCAGACCCCAGCCGACCGCGTAGTCGCGCGGCGCGATGTGACCGTTCATGCCTTTGCGGACGATGTACGCGCCGCCGAGTGCGGCCAGCACCATGAACATGCGCTGCAGCATGCACAGCGGGCACGGATATTCCCAGTTCAGGAATTGCACGGCGAAACCGCCGCAGATCACCGCACTCCACCCGAACACGAAAATGACCGCGAGCCAATACTGCAGCGACCCGAGCGGGCCGGACTTCTCCTCGGTGGCGGCCACGGCCGCTGTTTCGCTCACCATGTCAATCCGAGGCCGAGTCCGCTGGTGATGTGCACTTTCAACAGCACCGCGCACAGCACGAAACCGATCCACCACGCGGTCAGCACCGCTCGCCGTGAACTGTCGCGAAAGATCAGCACCAATGCGATCAACAAGGCTGCGAATATGACTGTGTCCATGTGCCCCGACGCTACTCGGCGGCAGGGCGAAATCAGCCCGACGCGCCCGGATAACGCCAGCTCAGGAGGCTGTCAGATCAGTGCCTTCTGTGTGCGGATTCGGCGGCGCACGTCGCGGATCATCGCGTGGGTGCCGGCGAAGCGAATGAATCTCGGGATGAAGCGGTTGATGAAGCCGACGAACAGGAAAAGGTGTTCGAAACGGCGTTGGTCGGCTTCGGACCAGTCGATGGCCATTTGGTCGCGGAAATGCGGGGGCAGGAAGCCCGCGGTGAGAAACTGCAGGAGGTTGCCGAACAGCAGGCGCGTGGACCAGTGGATCATGCGCAGGTGCAGCAGATCGTCGATGTAGGCGCGGAATTCGTCGTCGCAGACTACTTGTTCGCACGCTTGCAGCCAGTAGCGGTCGAAGTCGGCGCGGGTCGGTGGCCACATGTCGGGGTGGACCTGCAGGGTGGTGCCGAAGGTATCGGAGCCCTGGTAGAACACCTCGAGTTCTTCGGGTGTCATTTTGCCGCACAGCAGTTGGTGGGTGTCTTCGAAGCCGACGTAAATGGCGGCGGCGACGTACATTTGGAGATCGCGGTCGAAGGCGTTGTACTTCACCTTCGAATCGGGGCCCGACTTGACCTGGCGGTGCGCCACGTTCACCGCCTCGCGCATGGCCAGCTTGTCCTCGTCGGTACCGAGCACGGCCACCGCGAGGTAGGCGGAAGTGGTGCGCAGGCGCTTCCACGGGTGGACCATGAGGGCGCCGGACTCGACCTTGCTCTCCAGCACCCCGGCCGCGACACCTTGGTGCGCGAACTGCATCGCCACGTTCGCAGCCGCACCCGCGAACATCCAGAAGTCCAGGGCGTCGGCGAGTCGAGCGGGGCGTTTGCGGGGTGATCGGTGGGTGTCGGGGATGTGCAGGCGCACGCGGTCCAGGGTCAGCGTGGTCATCGGCGAACCTCCTGCGGTCACCGACAGTCGGCGACCTTCCGCCACTAAGTTAATCACCATTCTCTACCCATCGGAGAGAATTACTAGTAACTTAACTCGCAGCACGGGGGTGGCTCAGCCTGCCTCACGGCTCTCACATCCTCCTACTACGAAGAATTACCGGCAACATCGTCGATTCGATGACGAATTGTCGGCAGCATCGTCGAACGGTCGACGACGTCGGCTCCCAGCCTGCACCACCGACCGGCTCTCGAAGGAAGGAACACCGGTATCGCCATGTTGCGACGACTGGACAGGTTTCTCAGTTACGAGATGAAGGTGTCGGAGTTCCTCGGCACGATCGTCATCCTCGGCATCCCCTATGGTCTGGTCGGGATCATCTGGACCTTCACCCATACCGACCATCTGCGCGACCTGCACGGTGTCGATCTGGTCATCTCGTTTCTGGGATCCATCGTGTGCTGGCCGGTGCTCACCTTCGCGAACGTGACGATGACCTGATGATGGCGGCGGTCTGGGTTATCGACATCGTGGTAATCGTGATCAAGATTCTTGGTGGTGTTACCAAGGTGAATCCTGTTCTGCGCGTGGGTATGTGGATTGCGTTACTGTGCGTGGCAGCGTTGAGTGCAGCGGCGGTGGGTGCACTGATGGTCGCGCTGGAACGGTGGTTGAGCGCATGACGAAACCCGAGACATCGGAAGTCGACAAGATCATCGACAGCGCCGCCGGACTGTGGCGGCGACACCCGCAGCAGTCGATCGAGACCCTCGGAAGGCAGGTCCTGCTGGCCAGGGCCGCGATCGCGCAGTTGTTCCTTTCCCTTGTGCAGCGGCGGTTTCCGTTCCACGAGTTCATCAAACAGTGCGCCTTCATGGCCAATGTGTCCGCGCTGCCGACGGTGTTCGTCGCGATCCCGGTGGCGGTGGTGGTATCGATCCAGGTGGGCGCGCTGGTCAACCAGGTCGGTGCAACCACCTTCATCGGAGCGGTCGTGGGTCTCGGGATCATCCGGCAGGGTGCGCCGCTGGTGACCTCGCTGATGATCGCGGGCGCGGTCGGTTCGGCGATCTGCGCCGATCTGGGTTCGCGCACCATCCGCGAGGAGATCGACGCGATGCGGGTGATGGGGGTGGATCCGGTGCGCAGGCTGGTCGCGCCGCGCCTGGCCGCCGCGGTGCTGGTGAGCATGCTGCTGTGCGGGTTCATCGTGTTCGTCGGCTTCGCGACCGCGTACCTGTTCAATGTCTATGCCCAGCACGGCACTCCGGGATCGTTCATCGGTTCGTTCGCCTCGTTCGCGGTGGCCAACGACCTGATCGTGGCCCTGTTCAAGGCGGCCATCTTCGGCTTGCTCACGGCGATCATCGCCTGCGACATCGGATTACACACCAAGGGCGGGCCGGGCGGGGTGGCGAACTCGGTGAACTCCGCGGTGGTGTCGTCGGCGCTGATGCTGTTCGCCACCAACATCATCGTCACCCAGCTCTACAACACCTTCTTCCCGTCGAAGGTGGTCTGAGATGGCCGCCGAATATGTGCCGCCCGCGATGAAGCCGGTGCGGATGGTGGGTTCCGCCGCCAAGGTGCCGATCCGGGCGAATCAGCGCGTGGGGCATCAAGCGATCGTGTTCTTCCAGGCGTTGTTCGCCGTGCCGTTCGCGCTGCGCCACTATCGCAAAGAAGTGTCGCGGCTGATCGCCGACGTCGGGTGGGGTAACGGGTCGCTGATCGTGGGCGGCGGCACGGTCGGGGTGGTGGTGGTGTTGTGCGCGTTCGGCGGCATCACCGTGGGCGTGGAGTCGTACACCGCGCTGAACCTGTTGACCATGGGACCGCTCAGTGGTGCCATCTCCGGTTTCGCGACCACCCGCGAAATCGCGCCGATCCTGGGCACTCTCGCGTTCGCGATCCAGTCCGGTTGTCGGTTCACCGCCCAGTTGGGGTCGATGCGGATCTCGGAGGAGATCGACGCTCTGGAATCCATCGCGATCCGGCCGCTGCCGTACCTGGTCACCACCCGGATGATCGCGGCCACGGTGACCATCGTGCCGCTGTACACCCTCGGACTCGCGGTGGCGTACATCTCGACCAAGCTGTCGGTGCTGTTTCTCGGCGGCACCACCGCGGGCACCTACGACCACTACTTCTTCCAGTTCCTGGTGGGCGGCGACGTGTTCTTCTCGGTGCTCAAGGTGGTGGTTTTCGTGCTGCTCGCCACGTTCATCCAGTGCTACTACGGGTATGTCGCCACCGGCGGTCCCGAAGGTGTCGGGGTGGCGGCGGGGCGGGCGATCAAGATGGTGATCGTGGTCATGGTGTTCACGAATCTGTTTCTCACCCTTGCTATCTGGGGCATCGACCCCGGATTCCGGATCTCGGGATAGGTCGATGATTCTCGATCCCAGTGGGCGCGGGCCCAAACCGTTCCAGCTCACCCTCGCGGGCCTGGCCGTGGCGGTGACGCTGGCCGCGGCGATGTATCTGCTCGGGATGCGCTACAACGGCGAGTTCGAAGACACCGTGGTGGTGCGCGCGGAGCTGACCAGCACCGGCGACGGGCTACCGCAGCGCGCGGACGTGAAGTATCGCGGGATGCACGTGGGTGCGGTGTCGGCGGTCGACATGGTCGCCAAGGGCAGGCTGCAGCACGCAACCTTGGAACTGAAACCCGGTCTGGCCGAAACGATTCCGAATACCGTGACCGCGCGGGTGATCCCGGACAATATCTTCGGCGTCACCTCGATCCAGCTGGTGGACAACGCACCCTCGACCACCACTTTGCGCGCGGGCGCCACCATCCGCGAAGACACCAGTTCGGCCACAGTCCAACTGCAGACCACGCTGAACACCTTGCGCGAGGTGCTCACCACGATCCAGCCCGAGAAACTGGGCCGGGTGCTGGCCACTCTGGCCGCCGCGCTCGACCCTGCGGTACGGGTTCCCGGTTCCACCATCGAGCGCCTGGATACCTGGCTCACCGAGGTGCACCGGATTCCCGAAATCGGTGGTCTGCTGGGCGATCTCGGGCGCGCGTCGATGGCGTTGAGCCAGTCCGCGCCGGAACTGGTCGGGATGCTGGGCGACTCGCTGACCGCCGCGAACACCCTCAACGAGCACCGCACCCAACTGGTGGCGCTGCTGACCCAAGGCAGCTCCACCGTCGACGCGGTGAACAGTCTGTTCGCCGCGAACCCGAACTCGGGCAAGGAACTGGTCGACGGGTTGGACACGGTATTCGGTGCGCTGGCACAGGATCCCGACGCGTTGCGCACCACCGCGGTCAATTTCAATGCCTCGTTGCGAAAGCTGCAGCAGGTATTCCACTTCGGGCCACGCAAGCAGATGGTGTGGAAGATGGATGTGTCGTTCACGCCGTTCCAGCAGTACACGGCGGCGGACTGCCCACGCTATGGGGACATGGCGGGGCCGCGGTGTGGTGGGCCGACGGTGCCGGAAGTGGCTCCGCCGCAGGAGTATCCGGCGCAGCAGCTCCCCCGGCGTCTGGAGTCGGCGGGCCCCGCGCCGATCGTGCAGATTCCCGGCCTGCCCGGCGCACCCGTGATTCCGGGCCTGCCCGCGCTTCCCGGCCCACCCGTGATTCCCGGCCTGCCTACGATTCCGGGCTTCCCGACGATTCCCGGGCTGCCCGTTATTCCCGGCCTCACCGCGCCAGCCGCCGCACCGCTACCCAATTCCGGTGCTGCCGTGCCGATCTCGGTGCGAGGAACGGACGCGGTGGCGGCGGTGGTCGGTGGCCGACCCACCGTCGCCCAACTGCTGCTACTGGGTCCCGTCCTCGGAAATGTCACCCTCGTCCCCGAAAGCGCGGTGTAGCAGATGAAATCGGCCAAGCCACTGATCGGGTTCAGCTTCTTCGTCGTTCTCACGGTGGTGCTCACCTACACCGTGTGGTCGACGCTGCAGCGCAGCGTGCCGGGCCCCACCAACAGCTACTCGGCACTGTTCACCGACGTGCTCGGCCTGCGCGTGGGCGACGACGTGCGCATGGCCGGTGTGCGGGTGGGCCGCGTGGACAAGATCGATTTCACGCACGACTACACCGCCCGCGTCGACTTCCAGCTCGAGGAACGTCAACACCTCACCGATACCACGAAAGCCCTTGTCCGCTACCAGAATCTGATCGGCCAGCGCTACATCGCTTTGGCCGCGGGCGAGACGGCGGGCATGACCGTGCCGCCGGGTTCGCAGATTCCGCTGACCCGCACCGAGCCGTCCTTCGACGTGTCCGCGCTGCTGTCGGGTTTCGAACCGCTGTTCAGCGTGCTGCAACCCGACCAGATCAACTCCCTGTCCGAAACGCTCATCCAAGCGTTGCAGGGTAACGAGATCTCGTTGTCCGCGTTGATCACTCAGGCCGCGGAGCTGGCGAACACCTTCGGCCAGCGCGACGAGATTCTCGGCGACGTGCTGGTCAATCTCAGCTCCGTGATGGCGGGCCTGGCCAACCGCAGCGGCGAACTGGAAACCCTGATCACCCAGACCCGCAGCCTGATGGACGGGCTGTACGCGGAAGGACAGTCGTTGAAGAGTTCCGTCGACCGGGTGGCGGTGGCCACCGACTCGCTGGTCACGCTCATCGGGCAGGTGAAACCGGGCATGGGACAGGCCCAGCGCACCGCCACCCAGGGCGTGATGATGTTGCTGTACAACGGTGTCGCGCTGGATCAGGCCGCGGTGGAACTGCCCGATTTCCTCAACGGTGTCGCCCGGTTCACCAGTTACGGCGCCTACGGCAACGCCTACATCTGCCGCCTGGACGTCTCGCTGTGGAACACGGTGTTGCCGCCGGGGATCTTCTCGCAGGTCGGCGGCGATTCGCAGTCGGGGGTGTGCCGATGAGAGGCTTCCTGCGCGACAACCGCAACCTGCGACTGGGCCTCGGCGCGGTGCTCGCGGTGGCGGTGCTGCTCGGCGGTTCCAGCCTGTTGGCTCAGCTTCGATTGGGCGACAAGGTGATTCACGCCGAGTTCGCGCAAGCGGCCGGTTTGCGGCCCGGCGCCACCGTGGACATCTCCGGTATCGAGGTCGGGGCGGTGCGCGCGGTCGACCTTGTCAACGACCGGGTCGATGTGACCATGGCCGTGCGCCGCGACCTGCGCCTGGGCGCCGACGCGACCGCGGCGATCAAGATGTCGACCATCCTGGGACGCCTGCACATCGACTTGAAGCCGGGCAAGGACACCGCCCCGCTGCCGGGTAACCGCATCACCGTCGAAAAGACCGCTGTCCCTTACAACTTGAGCAAGGTCATCCAGGACCCGCAGTACACGTCCTCGTTCGAACGCATCGAGCGCCTGGACCCGACGAAGCTGCGGACCGCGCTGGACCTGCTCGACAAGCAGATGGGCGACTCCCCCGCGATGGCCGTGCAGGCCATGGACAGCGTCGGCGCGCTGGCCAGGGTGATCAATGCTCGCCGCGACGAAGTCGACGTGTTGCTCACCAGCATGGATCAGGTGTCGCAGCTGGCGTCGGACAACCGCAACAGCGTGCTGGTGCTGCTCACCCGCGGTGAGGCGATCGGCGCCGCGGTGCAGACCAGGCAGACGCTGTTGTCCCAGCTGCTGGACAATGTCGCGGCACTGTCGAAACTGTTGCAGGACATGGGTATCGAGAACAACGGGGAACTCGGTCCGCTGATCACCAACCTCAACACCATGGCCGACGGCCTGACCAAGAACAAGGGCAACCTGGACCGGCTCTACGAGATCGCCCCGGTCACGTTGCGCCAGTTCAACAACGTGGTCGGCAACGGCCCCTACGGCGACGTGTGGGCACCGTGGCTCTTTCCCGACAACTGGCTGTGCTTCGCGCAGGCGATACAGGGGTGCAACTGATGAGAAGCAGAGCGAAACTGGCCGCGCTGTGCGTGGCGGCCGCCGTGATGTCGGGCTGTTCGCTGCTGCCCAGCAGTGTGTCGAATCTGGGTGAGCGGTATCTGGGTGAGAACAAGCGGATCAGCGCCGATTTCGAGAGCGTGGCGGGGCTTTATGTGGGCAACGAGGTGGCGGTGCTCGGCGTTCCGGTGGGGGTCGTCGAATCGGTGACGCCGCGCGGCAGTTATGTCGAGGTGGTGATGTCGGTGAAGGGCGACGTGCGCATTCCCGCCGATGCCATGGCCGCGTTGATCTCGCCGCAGCTGATCACCAACCGGCACGTCGAACTCGCGCCCGCCTACACCGGGTCCGGTCCCGAACTGGCCGACGGCGCGCATCTTCCGTTGGCGCGCACCAGAACTCCCGTCGAACTCGACCGCATTCTGGAGAACTTCGACCAGCTCGGTGCCGCGCTCAAAGGCGACAGCGAGGCGGGCCCGATGGCCAGCCGGGTGCTGTTCCCGCTGCTGGACGGCAATGGCGACCGACTCCGTGAAACCCTGGACTCGCTGTCGGGGGCCTTCGAGGTGACCCTGGCCAACAAGGACCAGATCGCGAACACGGTGATCCGGCTCAACGAGATCACCCAGATCATCGCCGACAACGACCAGACCGTCCGCGATTTCAGCGGTCGCATCACCGAACTGATCGCCCTGCTCGGCGAACAGGCACCCGGTTTGCAGGCGGTGTTGAAACAGCTCGACGACTTCATCACCAACACCTCCACGGTCGTGGGTCAGAACCAGGATCAGCTGGCGGGCGCGCTCACGAAGTTCGTCGCCATCGCCGCCCAGATGCGGGCCAACGCACGCGGTCTCACCGAGATCGTCGACGTCGGGCCGCTGTTCTTCGACAACATCGACAACGCCGTCAGCCGCGAACACCAAGCGCTGCGCCTGCACGGGCTGCTCGAGAAGGCGGTGCTGGACGGCGAGGCACTGTCGCTGTTCTGCGAACGCGTGCAGCTGCGCCATGACGGGTGCCGCACCGGCAAGATCGCCGACTTCGGACCCGACTTCGGGCTGACCGCCGCACTGCTGGGCATCACCAAATGAGCGCGCGCACAGGGCTTTCCGCTGCTTTCCTCGCGCTCGTGCTCGCGGCGAGCACCGCGTGCTCGCTCACGGTGCGGGAGCTGCCGATGCCCGAACCGGGCATCGGTGGCCCCGGCTACACCCTGCACGCCACCTTCCGTGATGCGCTGAACCTGCCCGACCGTGCCCAGGTGAAGATCGGCGGCACCGATATCGGTGTGGTGACCGACATTTCGGCGACATCGTTTTTGGCGAATGTCGAAATGCTGATCCGGCAGGACATCCAGTTGCCGCGCGGCACCACCGCCGAACTGCGGCAGGCGACGCCGCTGGGCGATGTGTTCGTCGCGATGACCCTGCCCACCGACGCGCAAGCCGGTGCACCACTGCGCGCGGGGGAAACCATCAGCCTCGAACACACCGGCTCGGCCGCCTCGGTGGAACAGTTGATGATGTCGATCTCGATGCTGATCAACGGTGGCGGCATCAACCAGGCCGCGCGGATCACCTCCGAACTGGATTCGATCTTCGCCGGGCACGCACCGCAACTGCGGCACCTGGTCACCGAGATGACCGATGTGATCGCCGCGCTCAACGCGCGCACCGGCGACCTCGACGCCACCCTGCACGGTTTGCAGGTGCTCACCGGCGAACTCGCCGGCCGCAAAGCCGAACTCGGTGCCGTGGCCGACAGCTTTCCGCAGGTCATCGGGCTTGTCGCGGAGAACAACCAGTCGATCGTGGACCTGATCGGCAAGGTCGCGGTCACCATGGACGCGCTCGGCGACTTCAGCACCAGCAACGGGCCGCAGTTCGTGAGCCTGTTCTCGAGCGTGCAGAAGCTGATGCAGGGGTTCACCAGCATGGGTGAC
Organism: Nocardia sp. NPDC058640; assembly: GCF_042716995.1. Taxonomy (NCBI): domain Bacteria; kingdom Bacillati; phylum Actinomycetota; class Actinomycetes; order Mycobacteriales; family Nocardiaceae; genus Nocardia; species Nocardia sp. NPDC058640. Next base: position 86,819 of record NZ_JBHXRG010000005.1, on the reverse strand, counting down.
GACCTCACCGGCACCCTCGACGGGCTGCACACCCTCTACCCGTCGCTGATGGCCTCCCTGCAGGGGCCCACCCTGGCCGTGGCGGCCACGGTGTCCTATCTCAGCATCGGCGCACTCACCGACCCTTCGGGCAGTCGCTTGCCCGAAGGCGGCGACGTGCCGGCGTTCATCGGCAGCCTGGCCGAGGTGCTGGCCAAGGTGTTCGGGCGCGTGACCAGCGTGCCGCAACCCGCACCGCAGGAGGGTCCGCGATGAACTCACCACTGTGGAACTGGTTGGTGCGCAAGCGGATTGCGGTCGCCAATGCCGGGTTGGTCGTGGTGCTCGTGCTGGGCTGTCTGTATCTGGGTGGTGCGGTGTTGCGGATCGATCCGAGCCGGTCGCAGTACGGCGTGACCGTGGAGTTGGCGTCCTCGGGCGGGCTGTCGGTCGGCAGCGATGTCACCTTTCGCGGATGGCGGGTCGGGCGGGTCAGCGCTGTTCGGGTGTCCGGTGACGGGGTCGCGGCGGTGGCCGAAATCGACGGTGGCACACAGATTCCCATCGGGGGAACCGTTGCGGTGAACAGGTTGTCGGCGGCAGGCGAGCAGTATCTGGACTTCCGGCCTGTCTCCGACAGCGGGCCGTATCTGCGCGACGGCTCGGTGGTCGAGCGTGCGCGGACCTCGGTGCCGGTGCCGATGCAGTCGCTGTTGGCGAATATGAGCGGACTGGTCGGTGGGATGAATCCCGAACGGCTCACCGTGATCGTCGACGAACTCGACAAGGCACTCGCAGGCGGCCCGGATCGGTTGCGCAACATGATCTCCGGGATCAGCCAGGCCATGGCGGGGATGACCGAACTGCTGCCGCACACCCAGCAGCTGTTGCACAACCTGCAGGTCATCGCCGAGACGACCTCACACGCGCAACCCGACCTCACCACGCTCACCGGGTCGGGCACTGCCCTGTTCCGCCAGTTCACCGCCGCCGACGCGGAGTTGCGGCACCTGCTGCAACAGGGGCCGGGGCAACTGTCGACGTTGGGTGGGTTCGTGTCGCGCACCCACGACCCGATCACCGATCTGGTCACGAACTTCGTCGCGATCACCAAGGCCGCCAAGCTCCGGCAACCGGCGCTCCAGGCGCTGTTCCCGTCGCTGAGTCGCTTCGCTGATGCACTGGGCGTCCCGGCGCACGATGGCGGCTTCTTCACGCTGATCGATCCGTGGCCGCGGCCGTCGTGCGAGTACGAGACCCTGCCCGTGGTGCCCACCATCGAGACCACCGATACCCGGGTTCGGCTCTACAACTACTGCGTCACCACCAATCCCGCTCTGCAAGTACGTGGTTCGGCCAACGCGCCGCGCCCCGCCGGCCCCGACAACGGCGCGGGCCCACCGCCTGGCGTCACCGGCAACGAACTGTCCCAGCCCGCAGTCCCCGCACCACGTTGAGGAATTCGACCATGAGCAACGACGACACCGTGACCCCTGACGATTCCGACGCGACACCTGCGGGCCCCGCTGTCGAGATGGCGAAGGTCGCCGAATCGACCACCGCCGCGGCCGCTGAACGACCGACACCGGAAGCGTTGGTCGACCGCGAGGCACCCTCCTCCTGGTTGCGCGGGCGCACCGCCGAACGAGCGGGAGTGGCCGTGGTGCTCGCCGCGGCGCTTGCCACCTCGGTGGTGTTCTTCGTGCAGAACCACCACAGCCAGAGCCTGCTGCAAGCCCACGAACAAGCACGCGAGGCCGCCTGCCACTACGGCCCGATCATGGCCGAATACGACAGCGAACACCTCGACACCTACTTCAAGTCCGTGCTCGACGGTGCCACCGGTGACTGGAAGAAGCAGTTCGAATCCACCAGCACCGAGTTGCGGGAAGTGCTCATCAAGGGCGAGGTCACCTCCGAGGTCACCGACACCCAGTGCGCGATCCGCACCGCGAACGAGGACGCCGCCGAGGCGATCGTGATGGTCCGGCAGACCATTACCAGCCTGGGCACCGGGCACAAACCCAAGCCCGGCCAGCTGTCGATGATGCTGAGCCTGCGCAACGACAACGGCCGCTGGCTGGTCGAGAAGGTGAACTCCCCCACCCCGCCCACCCAGGCGCAGTGAGCGAATCCGGTGAGCTAGCCCCCGGCTACCGGGCGATATCATGACCAGCGAGATGGGCAGGACAACGAGCGAACACGCAGCACCGGCGACCGCGGACACGCCACCACGGGTGGTCAAGCGCAGGCCGAAGAACCGTCGTGCGCAGATCGCGGCGGAATCGGCGGCGGCGTTCGGCGCGCACGGCTACCACGGCGTGAGCATGGACGACATCGCCCGCAGGCTCGACATCAGCTCCACCGCCCTCTACCGGCACTTCCCGAGCAAATACGCGCTGTTCCGGGAGGAATTGCTGCGGTTGTCCGGGCTGGCGATGACCGCGGTCGAGCTGCCCGACGACGCGGTGCACTGGTCCCCACGTGCGCGCCTCGATCATGTCCTGACCGCGGTCATCGACCTCACCATCACCAACCGACCCACCGTCGCCCTGGCCCGGTGGGAGCGCCGCTACCTCGCGCCCGCGGACTTCCACGAACTCATCAACCAGTTCACCGCCGCGCTGGCCGCCATTCGCGCCCTCCTTCGTGAAGTACGCCCCGAACTCGACGGTTACGACCGGGTGGTCCGCACGGTGTCGATCCTGGCGATGATCAGCAGTATCGGCGACCACCATGCGACGGTGTCCGCGAAAGCCCTTGCGCCGCTGTTGAAATCGACCAGCTGGGCGTTGATCGATGCCGATCTGTCGGGCGAGAGCACTGCCGTCCCGGTCGACCAGGCCGTGCCACGTCCGCAACCGTTCAAACACGAACTGTTGCTGCGCAAGGCGGTGGAACTGTTTCATGAGCGCGGGTATCCCAACGTCAGCATGGAAGACATCGCGGTGGCCGCGGATCTGTCGGCCGCTTCGGCGGTGTATCGGTATTACCGCAGCAAGAGCGACCTGCTGGCCGCGGCGTTCCGACGCGCAGCGGACCGGGTGTCGGGGGCGATCGCGCCCGCGGTCAGCGCCGCCGAGACGCCCGCGCAGGCGCTGGGGACGCTGATCGACCTGTACGTGCGCGGGTCGTTCGAGGAACGGGCGCTGACGTTCGTCTACTACGCCGAGTTCGCCCACGTGGACCCCGCTGATCAGGTGACCCTGCGCCACCTGCAGCAGTTGATCATCACCGAATGGGCCGAACTGGTGGCGCGAGCCCGACCGGAACTGTCGATCGGCGAGGCCAGGATTTTGGTGCACGCGTCGTTCAGCCTGGTGGTGGACCTGGCCCGCACCTTCGGTGACAACGGAATCTGCCCGCAGCACACGGTGATCCGGATCCTGCAGACCATCGCGCTGGGTGAGCCGCTGCAACGCTGATCGCGTGGTCATTATTCCCGATGTCGTGGCACCGCAATATTGTCGGACTACGCTGGCCCGCAATGCCGCCCATCGAAGAATTGAGGGGAATAAGCGTGACCAGCAGCGAATTCGCGTACACCGGGTGCGACAACCTGGAGGCGATGACCGAAGCGGTCAACTACAACAGGTTTTTGATCGACTGCGTGGATAAACATGTCACGTCCCCGCAGGAACGAATATTGGACTTCGGTGCGGGTCGGGGCACCTATGCCGACATGCTGGCGCAACGGGGCACCAAGCCCGATTGTCTGGAACCCGACGGCGAGTTGCAGCAGTTGCTGGAGTCGAAGGGGTACCACGTGGTCGACTGTGAGACCCCGCCGGCATCGGAAGCCGAAATGTACAGTCTCATCTACTCTTTCAACGTTTTCGAACATATCAAAAATGACCAGGAAGCCTCGGAGCACCTGATGTCGCTGTTGCGTCCGGGCGGCACCATGGTGATCTATGTGCCCGCGCTCGAGGTGCTGTTCACGTCGATGGACACCAAAGTCGGACATTACCGGCGTTATCGCCGCACCCAGCTCAACCGGATTCTGCGCAACGCGGGCTTGGAGATCGTGGAGTCGCGCTATTGCGATCCGATCGGGTTCTTCGCCACGCTGGCCTACAAGTTCGCCGGCAACGACGACGGCACGATCAACACGCGTGCGTTGAAACTCTACGACCGTGCGGTGTTTCCGCTGAGCAAGGCGTTGCAGCGGGTGACCGGCAAGATGTTCGGCAAGAACATTCTGGTCGTGGCCACCAAGCCGTGATCGTCGACCTCGTCGCCACCCCCCGACGGTGGCGACGAGGTCAGCGGGTCACAGGCCCAGCGTGCGGCCGATGATGTCGCGTTGGATTTCGCTGGTGCCGCCGAAAATGGTGGACACCAGCGCGCCGCGGACATGCTTTTCCATGTCGAATTCGCGGGCGTAGCCGTAGCCGCCCATCATCTGCATGCCCTCCAGTGCCACCCGTTTGCTGGTTTCGGTGGCTTTGAGCTTGGCCATCGACGCTTCGCGCGCGAGTATTCTGTCCGGGTTGGCGTCGGCTTCGCGGGCCACGCTGTAGATCAGCAGTTTGGTGCATTCGATCTCGGTGGCCAGGTCGGCCAGGCGGTGGCGCAGGGACTGAAAAGTGCCGACGGGGCGACCGAATTGCTTTCGCTGCGTGACGAATTGGAGGGTGTCGTCGAAGGCGCGTTCGGCGGCGCCCAGGCTCATCGCGGCCAGGATGAGGCGTTCGAAATTCAGGCCCGTCATCAGTTGGCGCCAGCCGTTGCCTTCCTGTCCGACCACCGCATCTTCCGGCAGCAGGCAGTCGGTGAAATAGAGGTCGTTGGTTTCTCGTTGGTTGCCCATCAGCTCGATCGGGGTGATCTGCAGGCCGGGGGTGTTGGCGGGCACGTGGAACATGGTGAGCCCCTCGTGTTTTCCGCCGTCCTTGGAGGTGCGGGCGACGAGGAGGATGTTCTCGGAGATGTGGGCGTTGGAGCACCAGGTCTTCTGGCCGTTGATCACCCAGCCGTCGGCGGTTTTCACCGCCTTGGTGGACAGGTTCGCCACATCGGAGCCGGCCTCGGGTTCCGACATCGAAATCGATTGCGACGCACCACGAACGATGCCGCGCAGCACTTCGTCTTTCTGCGCCTCGGTGCCGAATTTGGCGTAGGCGCCGCCGGTGATCAGCGTCGGACCGATCGCGCCGATCGGCAGCATGCCGCGCAGGGATTCCTCGAGCAGGATGCACATGTCGACCATGGTGGCCGCGGACCCACCGTATTCCTCCGGGACGGTCAGCCCGAGCCAGCCCAGCTCGGCCATTTTCGCGTAGACGCCCGGGTTGTGTTGTTCGGTGTCGTTGGCGGTCAACGCGTCTCGCTGTTCGCGGGTGCCCGCTTCGCGCTTGGCGAAGGCGGCCACGGCCGCGGCGAAATCCCTGTGCTCCTGGCTGAATTCGACGCCCATCGGTGTTTCGTTCCTCATCTTCGAGTCGTGGTGGATTACTTGGCGCGCCCGAAACGGCGGGCGGTGATCTTGCGAACCAGCTGCATGGTCTGTTCGGTGCGCGCGAACGACTGCAGGGCCATGCCGGGGATGGCGAAGCGCTGCCGGGCGATGGAGTGCGGACGGGAGAAGCCGAGAAGTCCTGCGGCGCCGTGGATTCGGCCGATGCCGGACTCCCCCACGCCGCCGAACGGCAGTGCCGGGATCCCCCCGTAGGACAGGGGGCTGTTGATCGAGGTCGCGCCGACTCGCAGCGCACGGGCGATCTCCGTGCCGCGTTTGCGCGAATACACCGAGGAGGCAAGGCCGTAGCGCGACGCGTTGGACAGCTCGATCGCTTCGGCGACATCGCGGACCCCGCGCACGGTCAATGTCGGTCCGAAGGTTTCCTCGCGGACCGCGGTGGAGTCCTCGGGGACGTCCAGCAGCACGATCGGGCCCACGAACGGTGCGTTGATCGACTCGGACCCGCCGAAGACCGCGGTCGCGCCCTTGGCCAATGCGTCGCCGACGTGTTCGGCGACCACGTCGATCTGACTGGGCAACGTCATCGGACCGTACGACGTGCCCGGCGTGAGTTCACCGACCCGCGCGGTGACCTCGACGAGGAACTCCTTCAGTACGGATTCGACCACGTAGCAGCGTTCGGTGCCGACGCAGGTCTGGCCGGAGTTCGCCATCGCCGACCACACGATCGCGTCGGCGGCCGCGGGGATATCGGCGTCCTCGGCCACGATCGCCGCGTCCTTGCCACCGCATTCCAGGACCACGGGCGTGAGTCTTTCGGCTGCGGCGGCCATGATCCGCTTGCCGGTGGCGGTCGACCCGGTGAACGCGATCATGTCCACCCCGGACTCCACCAGCGCGCGACCGGTATCGCCAGGACCGGTGACCGCGCTCAGGATGCCTTGTGGCAGTGCGGGATTGGCGGTGGTGAAGGCGTCGACCAACCAGTGCCCGATCGCGGTGGTGAGCTCGCTGGGCTTGAACACCACGGTGTTGCCCGCGGCCAACGCGTAGGCGATCGATCCGGTGGGTGTGTAGACCGGGTAGTTCCACGGCCCGATCACCCCGACCACGCCGTGCGGGCGCTGCTCGATCACCGCTTCGATGTTGGCCATCAGCAGCCCCGGCCGCACCTTCTTCGGCTTCAACACCTTGTGTGCGTTGGCGCCCGCCCAGGTCATGTGCTCCACCGCGAGGATCACCTCGAGATAGGCGTCATCGGTGGGTTTGCCGTTCTCCGCGGTGATCAGCGCGCAGAACTCGTCGACATTGTTGATGATCTGCGCGGCCCACCGTCGCAGGGCCCTTTTCCGCTCGGCGAATCCGAGGTCACGCCACTGCTGGGCGGCGCTGCGAGCACGCTCGACGGCGGCATCGACAGCGGCGGAATCGTCGATGACCCAAGAACCGATCTGTTCACCGGAAACAGGGTTGACGCTGGTCAGCGTTATCGCAGAAGCGGTTGTGGCAGTGGGCGTTTCGGTCATCTTCGACCATCCTTCGAGTAGTCACGACGCGGACCGCCTCACACTGTTGACAGTCCACCTCAGCGGCCGTTAAGTTAATCCCAATTCTCGCTAAGTTAATCACGGTTCTCGCCGGTTGCACAGAGCTTTTCGAGCTTTCGCGACATCGGGGAAGAAACGTCGAAACCGGACGGAGGGCGCGATGTTGCGCACCCGATTCACCGAGGCATTCGGTGTCGAGCACCCGATCGTGCAGGGCGGAATGATGTGGGTCGGTCGCGCCGAACTCGCGGCCGCGGTCTCGGAAGCAGGCGGCTTGGGGATCATCACCGGCCTCACGCAACCCACTCCGCAGGCCTTGCGGGAGGAGATCGCCCGTGCCCGGGATCTCACCGACAAGCCGTTCGGCGTGAATCTGACCATCCTGCCGTCGATTTCGCCGCCGCCGTATGCGGAGTACCGGCAGGCGATCATCGACAGTGGGGTGCCGATCGTGGAGATCGCGGGCGGCAATCCGGCCACGCACCTGCCGTTTCTCAAAGACGCGGGAATCAAGGTGCTGCACAAGTGCACCAGCGTCAAACACGCGCTCAAAGCCCAGCAGGTGGGTGTGGACGGGGTCAGCATCGACGGGTTCGAATGCGCGGGTCATCCCGGCGAAAACGACACGCCGGGGCTGGTTTTGATCCCCGCCGCCGCGCGTGAGCTCGAGATTCCGATGGTCGCCTCGGGCGGCATCGCCGACGCGCGCGGGCTGGTCGCGGCGATGGCGCTGGGTGCGGACGGGGTGAATATGGGCACCCGGTTCCTGTGCACGGTCGAGTCGCCGATCGCGCAGGTGGTGAAGGAGCAGATCGTGGCCAATACCGAACTGGATACGAAGTTGATCTTCCGGACGCTGCGCAATACCGCGCGGGTGGCCGACAACGCCGTCAGCCGGCAGGTGGTCGACATCGAGCGTGGCGGTGGCACTTTCGACGATCTGCGCGATCTCGTGTCGGGGGCTCGTGGCCGCAAGGTCTATGAGGACGGGGATCTCGATGCCGGGATCTGGAGCGTAGGGCAGTGTCAGGGGCTGATCCACGACATTCCCACCTGCGCCGAGCTGATCTCGCGGATGGTGCGCGAGGCCGAGGAACTGATCGCGGGTCGGCTGGCCGGTTCTATCGTCGAGGCGGTGGCGCGATGAGCCTGCTGGTCAACGAAGAGCGCGGGGTCCTGCGGATCACGATCGACCGGCAGGCGCGGATGAACGCGGTCGACCTCGCGACGATGAGCGAACTGGGCGAACTGATCATCGCCGCCGAGACACGGCCCGAGGTTCGGGTGATCGTGCTGACCGGAGCGGGCAAGGCGTTCTGCACCGGTGCCGATCTGGCCGCGGCGGCTGCGGCCGGGGGCAACGAGGCTTCGCCCGAGGTGGTGATGGATCGCGCGAACGATGTGGTGCGCGCGATCGTCGACTCGCCGCTGCCGGTGATCGCGCAGGTCAACGGTCCTGCCGCGGGGGTGGGTGCGCCGATCGCGCTGGCCGCGGATCTCATCTACGCCGCGGACACCGCCTATCTGCTGCTGCCGTTCACCTCCATCGGGTTGATGCCCGATGGAGGTGCTTCGGCGATGGTCGCCGCGGCGATGGGACGCGTGCGGGCCGCCGAACTAGCGCTGCTCGGTGCGCGGTTGCCCGCGGCCGACGCCGCCGCCGCCGGGTTGATCACCCGCTGTGTGCCCGCCGACCGGCTATCCGACCAGGTCGAGGCCGTGGCCGCCCAACTCGCGGCGGGTCCTCGACGCGCGTTGCAACTGACCAAAGCGGCCATCAATGCCGCGACCCTCACTCAGCTGGACGACGCGCTGGCCCGTGAGAAGACCGGCCAGAGCGAACTGCTGACCTCCGCCGATTTCTACGAAGGCATGACCGCGATGCTCACCCGCCGCCCACCGCACTTCGACGGCGCCGTGCTACCGACCACCGACCCGGTCTAGGTCAGGCAGGAACTGTGGCAGGTTCGCGGCTGAGGAATTCCTCGATCGCGGGCCAGGTGGTGTCGGCGGCGGCCGGGCTGGCGAGCAGGCCGAGGTGGCCGCCGCTGACCTCGACGAACTCCACCTCGGCATTGGGCAGGACCTCGAGGCCGCGGCGGATCGCGGCGGCGGGCACGACCACGTCGCTGCGGCTGCCCGCCAGCAGGACCCGGCAGGTGACCTTGGACAGTTCGATCACCAGGTCCGAGCGCAGGCGCAGGGAACCGTTGGCCAGCTCGTTGCCCAGCACCAGGCCGCGGTGGATCTGCCAGTAGGACCGACCGGGGTAACCGGGCATGGTCGACATGAACCGGTCGGTGGCCTCCATGCGGGCCAGCGCCTCGGGATCGAAAGCGTTGCGCGCCATGTACATCGGACGGGCGAGCTCGCGGTCCAGGGCTTGGATGCGGAAGCCGAGGCGCACGAATTCCTGCGGGATGCCGCCCATGATCTTGACCGCCAGGGCCATCTCCCGGCCGCCGGTGACCTTGGCGAGCAGGCGCAGCGGCATCAGCATCGCGGTGCCCGCCTGGTCGATCGGCGAGGCGAGGCAGGTAATCGAGGCGATCGGCAGGTCCGCGTGCGACGCCGCGGTGAGCAGGGCGAACACCCCACCCAGCGACCAACCGATGAGGTCGACTTCGGCACCGTCGTGTTCGGCACTGACCCGACGGATCGCCTCGGGCAGGATGTCGTGGGTCCAGTCCTCGAGGCCCATATCGCGGTCGGCATAACCGAATTCGCCGTAGTCGACCACGTAGGGCTGGCGACCCTGATCGAGCAGATAGCGCACCAGACTCTGGCCGGGGCGCAGGTCGAAGCACGAGGCGGTCACCGCGAGCGGGGGCACCAGCAGCACCGGGTTGCCCTTGGCGGGCGTGCTGCGGTGGTAGCGCTTCAGCTCGCGGTGCGGGCCATCGGCCACAGTGGTCGACGGCGCGGGACGGTAGGGCTCAAGCCCGCCGCCGAACGACACCGACCAGATATTGCGTACCGCGCGCGGCACCTCATCGATGATTCCCACCGGTATATCCCCTTAGCTGACCACGTTCCGACCCTGCGTTTCCCGTATCTTACCCTGGAGTAAGTTACCGGACGCAAATCGGCGGTCAGGCGGCCCGACGCCGCCTGCGTGGGTGCCGACCATCGCCGCGAAGGGCGTTCGAGGCGGTCAGTGGGCGGCCGAACAGCGCGCGCAGTGCGGCTCGGGCCAGCGCGGCGAAACCGTGCCGGCCGGCCGGAAGGGACAGCACAGTGCGCACGGTGCGCGTCTGCGACGGCGTGGCGGGCACACCCGCGAAGCGGTCGGACAGCCAGTTCAGGCTCAGCGGTGTGGACAGTGGGAGCAGGGTGAGGTGTTCGCTGGTGCGGTCGCGCAGGTAGGTCACGTGGGCGCCGTTGTCGCGGTAGCGCTGGACCAGCGCGTCGATGTCGGCGACCGCGATGATCTGGTCGTGCACCGCCTGCACCACCAGCAGCGGCATCGCGGGCGCTTTGTCGCCCAAAGCCAGGTCGGCGAACACGGCCAACATCGCTTCCATCGCAAGGACTTCCGCGAACGGTGTGGTGGCGTGTCGGTTGACGTTGTAACGGGCCAGGCGCAAAACCGCGGCGGCGGTGGTCGACCGGGCGGCCTTGTCCAGGACCGCGCGTCCTTCGTCGCTGAAATGTGTGGCGACCAGCTCGTCGAAGGCGGGATAGACCCGGCGCAATCCGGCCACGACCAGGGTCGGCAGGCCCGCGTGCAGGGTGCCGTTGAGTCGGTGGAAGGTCGACACGAGGTCACCGACCGGGGAGCCGAGGACCGCGCCGACGATGTCGAGTTCGGGGGCGTAGGTCAGTGCCATTTCCGCGGTCCACGCGGTGGCAAGGCCGCCGCCCGAGTAACCCCACAGGCCCACCTGGGTCGTGGAGTCGAGGCCGCCGGGTTCGAAGGCCAGTGCGGCGCGGATGCCGTCCAGGGCGCGATAGCCGGGTTCGCGTGGTGCGCCCCAGGCGCCGAGCATCCCTTCGTGATCGGGGATCGAAATCGCCCAACCCCTGGTCAATGCGTCGGCGAAGCACAGCATTTCGATGTGGGCGAAGGTACCGATGGCGCGGGAGCCGCGTTGCAGCGCGTAGGAGGGGAACGCGCGCGGGGAGACCGCGTCGATGGCGCACTGGAACGACAGCAGCGGGGCACCGGCGGTCACTCCTCCGGCCGGTGCGAGCACGGTGGTGACCGAGGCTTCGGGGATTCCGTTGAGATCGGTTGTGCGGTAGAGCAATTGCCAAGCTTGCGCCTTCAACCCGATCAGGCCGAACGCGGCGAGTCTGACCGGTCGCCAACGCAGGATGGTGCCTTCGGGCAGTCGCTCGAAGCCGGGGCGTGGTGCGTAGAACGGATCACGGTCGGGCAGCACCGGATGTGTTGGTGCGGGCCAGCTTTCGGCGGTCATGCGGCCCGGCACGCGGGTTCGCTGGACAGCGTCATCGATGTCTCCTCGGTACGAGTTGCCGCTCAGCTTAGTAGTACCAGCGGTACCGAACAAGGTTTGACGCTACCGCGTGTCACAGTTAACTCGGCGGGTCACACCTGACTGGAGGCGGTGAACTCCGCGATCGACGTCAGGGGGTCCAGCGTGATGCCGACCTCGCGCAAGCTCGCGTCGATGATCGCCCAGATGGCGATTTGTAGATACGCCGACAGTTGCGCGGCGTCCATCGGTTGCATGGAACGGCTCAGCCAGCGGTTCACGCTGCCGTCCACGAAGCTGACCAGGCCGAAGGCCATCGGTTCGGCTACCGCCACCGGGGCGGATTGGGCGCGTAGTGCGGTTTCGAAGACCTCGCGGACGGTGCCCGCGATGGCGATCTTGGTGCCGGAGACGATGGGTGAGTTGTGGTCCTTGGTGCCGCTCGAACCCGCGCCGAGGAAGTAGTGCAGGCGGGGGTTGGTGGCGATCCAGCCTATGTAGGCGTCTACGGAGCGGGCTATTGCCTCGGTGACGGTGCCTTCGGGGTTCAGGGTGGGGGCCAGGACTGCCATGAGGTCTTCGACGATGCGGGTGCGGAGGTGTTCGTCGAGGTCTTGGCGGTCTTTGAAGAGGCGGTAGAGGACTGAGCGGGGGACGCCTGCTTGGTCGGCTATTTCTTGGACGCCTACTGAGGGGCCTTGGGATTGGACGGCTTTGAGGGCGGCGGCGAGGATTAGTTCGCGGCGGTCGGCGCGGTGGCGGTCCCAGCGGCTGGCTCTGCCGTCTGTGTTTTGCGCGGTCACTGGTCCTCCTCACTGTGTACCTGGTCTGTGTGGCTGGGGGGCTGTGTTTTTGGAGCGCTGGCGCGCTCGAGCGGGCCCCAGGGGGCCCTGATCTTCCCTCCCTCCGGGTACTCCTTCGTCGCACCCTCCGGTCAGTCCAGATCAGGGCGGGGCCCTTTGGTAGAGACTTCCTGGTGATTTCCCGAACCGAAAAGGCGCTGCCCCTTTGGGTCTGGCCTTGTCGGTCGTTACCCGGATCGAAAAGGTGATGTGTCCTTTGGGTGGGGACTTTCTGGTGATTGCCCGGCCCAGAGGGATGTAGTTGTGTTGCTACGGACTGTAGTACGGGGGGTTTCAGCTATCCCTCCGGGAGGGGTGGGATCGGTCGGGCGTTGGGGCGTACGACTATCCCTCCGGGAGGGGAGGGTTGGGCGGGCGGCGGGGGTTGCCGACGCCCGACCGGGGTTACGTGGTTGCTGTGGCGTCTCGGGGGAGGCCGAGCATTCGTTCGCCGATGACGTTGAGTTGGACTTCGGTGGTGCCGCCGTAGATGGTGGTGGCTCGGCCTGCGATGAGTTGTTCCATGGCGTGGTCGCTGCGTTCGCCGGGGACGGAGACGACGCCGGCTGTGCCTAGTTCGGCTACTACGTATTCCGAGATGGCTTGTCCGAGTGCCATTCCCAACAGCTTTCCTACGCTGGAGGTGGTGGATACGTCTATGCCGGATAGTTGTTTGAGGACTACTCGGGAGCCGATGACGTCTACTGCTCGGCTTTCGGCCATGAGTTCGCCGAGGTGGTAGCACGCTACCGGGGAGAGGTCGCGGTCGGTGGCGAAGCGGAGTAGATCGGTGTCGGTGGCGTAGGCCTCCATTTTCTGGCTCAGGGCTACTCGTTCGCCTGCGAGGGTGGTGCGGGCTACGTGCCAGCCTTGGTCTACCTCGCCGACTACGTTCTCGTCGGGGATGAAGACGTCGTCCAGGAAGACCTCGTTGAACAGGGCCGAGCCGGTCATCTCGCGTAGGGGGCGCACGGTGATGCCGGGGGTGGTCATGTCGAGCACGAAGTAGGTGATGCCTTCGTGTTTGGGCTTGTCGGGGCTGGTGCGCGCGATCAGCATGGCCCAGTCGGAGAACTGGGCGACGGTGGTCCAGATCTTCTGGCCGGTGACGCGCCAGCCGCCGTCGACCTTGGTGGCCTTGGTGGTCAGGCTTGCCAGGTCCGAGCCGGCGCCGGGTTCGCTGAATAGCTGGCACCACACCAGTTCGCCGCGCAGGGTGGGCACGACCAGTTCTTGTTTCTGCCGGTCGTCACCGTGCGGGACGATCGCGCCGACTGCCCAGGTGCCCATCAGCAGCTGCGGCATCTGGATGCCGGAGGCTTTGATCTCCTGCGCGATCACGACCTGCTCGAGCGGGGTGGCCGAGCGGCCGTAGGGGCGGGGTAGGTGCGGGAGGTTCCAGCCGCCGTCGCCGAGGGCGATGAGTTGGTCGTCCTCGTCGTCGATCGCCGCGATCTCGGCGAGCTCGGATCTGATTGCGGCGCGGAGGGTTTCGGCTTCGGGGGGTAGTTCCAGTTCGCTGGACAGGGTCAGGCCCGACAGTGCGTAGTCGGCTACTGCTTCGGCGCGGGTGTCCCGGGTGCCGAGTTGGCCGCGTAGGGCCAGGGCGCGGCGGTAGTACAGGTGGGCGTCGTGTTCCCAGGTGAAGCCGATGCCGCCGTGGACCTGGATGCATTCCTGGGCTACCTGCACTGCGGCGTCCGGAATGATCAGTGCGGCAATGGATGCCGCGTAGTCGGCGGTGTCGTCGTCGCGGTCCAGTGCGGATGCGGCATCCCAGAGGACCGCTCGCGCTTTCTCCAGGGCGATGCCCATCTGCGCGCACTTGTGTTTCACGCCTTGGAATTGGCCGATCGGCCTGCCGAACTGTACGCGGGTCTTGGCGTATTCCGACGCTGTCGCCACGCACCACGACATCACGCCGACCGCCTCGGCACCGAGTACCACCGCGGCCAGCGAGCGCACGCGCTCCGAGCTCACGTCCAGGACGCGATCCGCTGAGATCTCGACCGAATTCGCTTGCAGCGCAGCGGTACCGCGCAGGACGTCGATCGATTCCTGCACTGTGACCGTGAGGTCGACGGGGTCGAAGGCCACCCACCGTTGTGTGCCGTCGATGAGCACGGGCGCGATGATCACATCGGCCGACAAAGCCCCCAGCACCCCATCGGCTGTGCCGTCTACGACGAGGATTCCGTCGCGCGACACTGCGGTCAGCTTCGAGGTCAACGCCACCGCGCCGGTCAGCGACCCGTCTGCCAGACCGGCTAGCTGCGTGTCGAATCGGAAGGGGGCGATCGCTGCCTGCGCGAGGACCGCACTTGCCAACACGGTCGAAACGAACGGACCGGTGTGCAGGCCCCTGCCCAGCGGTTCCAGGGCGACGGCCAGCGTTACCAGCCCGGCACCCTGACCGCCGAGGTCCTCGCCGATGTGCAGGCTCAGCAGGTCCTGGCCCACGAGCGCGTCCCAGTACGGCACCTTGTCCGAATCGCGGGATTCGACTGCGGCACGCACGATCTCGCTGGTGATGGTCCGTTCGACGAAGCCCGCGACCGAGTCGGCCAGCGCCAGATGATCTTCGCTGACGCCGACGCCGAGTTCATAACTGTTGCGCGCCATGGCTACTGGGTCACTTTCAACTGGGCGGCGACCTCGTCGATGGTCCACGGGCCGTCGGTTTCCACGGTGCGCACGTCATGCCAACCGGCCAGTTCGACGATCGCACCGCCCTGCACCGCGAACACCTTGCCGGTGAGCGCGCAGTCGGCCTCGGCCAGGTGCGCGACCAACGGGGAGATGTTGGCCGGGGCGAACGCGTCGAACTCACCCTCGGGAACCTCGGCGGCGAACAGCGCGCCCATGCCGGGGGTGGCCAGGGTCAGGCGGGTGCGCGCGATCGGGGCGATCGCGTTCACGCGCACGCCGTAGCGTTCGAGCTCGTCGGCGGCGACCAGCGTCAGCGCGGCGATGCCCGCCTTGGCCGCGCCGTAGTTCGCCTGGCCCGCGTTGGGCATGAAGGTGCCCGATGCGGAGGCGGTGTTGATCACCGACGCGTTCACCGCATTTCCTGCCTTGGATTGCGCCTTCCAGTACGCGGCCGCGTGATGCAGGGTGGCGGCGTGGCCCTTGAGGTGCACCGCGATGACCGAGTCCCACTGCGACTCGTCCATGCCCGCGATGAACGCGTCGCGCAGGATGCCCGCGTTGTTCACCACGATGTCGAGGGTGCCGAATTCGGTGATCGCCTGGTCTACAAGGGCTTTCGCGCCGTCCCAGGTGGCGATGTTGTCGGTGTTGGCCACCGCGGCACCGCCCGCGGCGACGATCTCGTCGACCACCTGCTGGGCCGGGCCCGCGTCGGTACCGGTGCCGTCGTTGGCGCCGCCGAGGTCGTTGACCACGACCTTGGCGCCTTCGCGGGCGAACAGCAGTGCGTGTTCGCGGCCGATGCCACGTCCCGCACCGGTGATGACCGCGACGCGGCCGTCAAGCTTTCCCATGAGTGTTGTCTCCTAGTTGATTTCGACGCGGCCGTCGGTGATCGCGATCTGGCCGGCCGCCTCGGTGTCGAAGGCGAAGGCCTTGGTGCCGGGCTCGGTGGCGTCGGTGGGCCAGAACGTGGTGGTGATGTCCTGGCCGGGCAGCACCGGTTTGGCGAACCGCACGGCCAACCTGCGCAAGCGGGTGGTGTCGCCGTCGGCGAGTTCGGTCAGTGCGGCCCACGAGGTGAACGCCATGGTGCACAGGCCGTGGTTGATGATGCCGGGAAGCCCTGCCATGCGGGCGATTTCGTCGTCGAGGTGGATCGGCATCGGGTCGCCCGAGGCCGGTGAGTAGCGGAAGGTCTGGTCTTGGTCGATATGCGCGGTGACCTTGGCGGCCGGGTCGCCTGCCCGACCCTCGTCGGTGATCCGGTGGGTGGGCGCGAGCTCCCCCTCCCCCGGTCCGGCGTCGACCTTGCGGAAGAACGCCGTCATCCACTGCTCGTTCACCAGTTCGCCTGCCGCGTCACGGGTTTCGGCGTAGATGACCACGGTCGAACCGTTCGGGCGGCCCACGTAACCGATCGGCTTGGCCTTCACCACCAGTTCGTCGCCGGCGCGGATCGGCCGGTGGAACAGGAAGTCCTGCTCCCCGTGGACCAGCTTCATCAGCAGCTCCACCGGCGCGACCGACAGCGCGGCCGGCGCCATCGAGGTGAACACCGGCACCACCGCGAACACCGGCGGCGCGATGTCACCCGACAGGTGCGCGGGGATCGGATCATTGGTCGCCGCAGCGTATTCCGCGATCCGTTCGGCGGTGACCGAGAACCGTTCTTCCTCGGTCCACTCCCCCAGCGCGGAGCCGTCGAAGACGACTCCCGCCGATTCCGAGGTGGTCACGCGGCCGAACCGACGAGCTCGGTGAACTTGGCCATCGATTCCTTCAGGTCGGCCTCGGCGTGCTTGGCCACGGCCTTGCCGATCGGGCCCACGATCATCGCGCCCTTGAAGCTGGCGTCGAACGCGGCCGAGGAACCCGTGTCGGTGGCTTCCACCTTGAGCACGAATTCGATGGTGACACCGGCCATTCCGGCGCCGGTGATGCGCAGGAACGAGTTCGGCACGACCTCGGCCACGGTCCACTCGATCTTGTTGGCCATGTTCATCACCGACACGACCTCGGTGAAACGCGAGCCCGCGGCGAGCTCGGCGGGCAGTTCACCGCGCCAGCCCTCGTGGATGGTCAGCCACTGCTCCCAGTTCGCGAGATCGCTCAACCGGGCCCAGGCCAGCTCGGGGGCGACGGGCAGGGCGGTGGAAACGGACACAGATGCCATGGTGTTACTCCTGGTGTGATTCGGAAGGGGAAAGGTCAGCGGTTGGCGGGGCGGTAGGCGGTCACCACGACGGCGCCGCCGAGACCGATGTTGTGCTGCAACGCGATTCGCGCATCGGTGACCTGGCGTGCGTCGGCGTCGCCGCGCAGCTGCCAGGTGAGTTCGCTGCACTGGGCCAGCCCGGTGGCACCAAGGGGGTGACCCTTGGAGATCAGGCCGCCCGACGGGTTCACGACCCACTTGCCGCCGAAGGTGGTGGCGTTGTCGTCGACGAGCCGACCACCCTCGCCGGGCGCGCACAGGCCCAGCGCCTCGTAGGTCAGCAGTTCGTTGGTGGAGAAGCAGTCGTGCAGTTCGATGACGTCGATGTCGTCGGGGTCGATCCCGGCCTGCTCGTAGACCTTCAGCGCCGCGGCACGCGACATGGAGGAGCCGACCAGGTTGATTGCGGTGGGTTCGCTGAAGGTGGACGCCAGGTCGGTGACCATGGCCTGCCCGACGATCTCCACGGCCCGATCGGCCAGGTTGTGCCGGTCGACGAAGGCCTCACTGGCCAGGATCACCGCGCCGGAACCGTCGGAGGTCGGCGAGCACTGCAGCTTGGTCAGCGGGCCGTAGATCTGCTTGGCGCCCAGCACTTCCTCGAGGCTGTATTCCTTCTGGAACTGCGCGTACGGGTTGTTCACCGAGTGCTTGTGGTTCTTCACGCCGATCTTGGCGAACTGCTCGGCGGTGGTGCCGTACAGCTCCATGTGCTCCTTGCCGGCGGCGCCGAACATGTACGGCGCGGGCGGCATGGCGAACTCCTGCAGTTCGGCCAGCGCCAGCAGGTGCTTCATCATCGGCTGTTCGCGGTCGTCGTAGGTCGAACCCAGCGACCCCTTCTGCATCTTCTCGAAGCCCAACGCCAGGGTGCAGTCGGCCAGCCCGCCGCGGATCGCCTGGGCCGCGAGGTACAGCGCGGTGGACCCGGTGGAGCAGTTGTTGTTGACGTTGACCACGGGAATACCGGTCAGGCCCAGTTCGTAGACCGCGCGCTGACCCGAGGTCGACTCGCCGTACACGTAGCCGACGTAGGCCTGTTCGACCTGGTCGTAGTCGATTCCGGCATCGGCGAGGGCCTTGGTCCCCGCCTCGCGTGCCATGTCCGGGTAGTCCCATTCCAGCGATCCGGGCTTCTCGAACTTCGTCATGCCGATACCGACGACGAACACCTTCTGAGTCATCTACGCACTCCCATATGCCGCGTGCCCCAGATAGGTGAGACACCGTGTACAACCAATTTAGGTTGGACACGGCGTCCAGGTCAATACCCGGGGGAATGCGGCGGAAAACGCAGCAGGGGCCGCACCTCGAGCGGTGCGGCCCCTGCGGTGACGGCGAAGATCAGCCGGCACTCAACGACGTCAACAGACTCACGATCGTCTTGGTGATCACTTCGGCCAGGAAGTCGGCAGCAGATCCGGTCATAGGTAGAGCTCCTCCTCGGTCGGGCGAAACTTCATCAGGTTGAAACGATCGAACGTCGAAAGTCTGCAACACAATTCTGTTGCCCGTCACAAGAATTCGCGAAAAATCGCTGTCGGACTTGTGAAGTAATTCGCCTACTCGTCGGTGTTGCAAACAATCAATGACAGCGGGCGGACCGGTGCCGGCAACCGTGGCTCTGGCATTTCCTCGAGGTCCGCCAGTGTGGTATGCACGAAGGCCGCAATCCGATGGCGCGCAGTAGGACTGAGCCGACTCACCCGGTCCGAGGTCAGTGGACTCGTCGTGAAATCCTCGCTATCGAGGACCTCGATTTCGGGCACCGGCCAGTTCCGTTCCAGCTCTTCCGAATCCATCGCCAATCGTGCATGCACAGCCACTCACCCCACTGTCTCGCGTCATAAATTCGTATCTCGGGCGAATTACAACACGCACGCCGCAGCGCCAACAAGGATTCTTATTGCGAAGCTTGTGCGTATCGCGCACGGGCGCACCGTGGTCGCGTCCCGACCTCGCGCGGCGCGGCTGCCTAAACTGGGCGGTCAGTGTTGTCTACGAGGGAGGCCGGTCGATGTCGGGTTTCGTGTACAACGGTGAAATCGTCTCGTTGAGCATCGCGGACGGCGATACGAAGTTTCTCGCCCATCTGCAGCTGGTGACCGAGGTCAAGTTCCAGACCGACGAGGGCTTCCAGGTCGGCCTGACCGGCGTGGACAGCGCGGGCAATCCCGTGCGCAACTACTACTGGTTCCATCCGTCGATCCCGCTGAAGTTCTTCTACGACGGCACCGGTCAGGTCGACTTCGATCAGGATTACTACGACACCATGTCCGAGATGTCAGCGGGCCCGTTCGGGGTGTTCCTCGGCCAGGTCAGCGACCTGCCGTTGGCCTTCCCGGCAGACGAGCCCGCCGCCGACGACGACGCGGCCAGCGAGAACGCCGGGTAGGTCGGCGCGGGTTCCCGCTCGGTCGATGCCACCGGCCAGTGGCCCTGCGTCTGCGGGCGCACCGTGGAGTTCAGGCGCATCTTGGGCAGCGATTCCTTGTTCTCGACCTCGGACAGACTCACGATGATCAGCACGAACATGGTGACCACGCAGATCACCCCGATCAGCGGGCCCAGCAGCTGCATCGCCTGCGCGCCCGAGGGCGGCGGCGCGTTCTGGTGACCTTCATGCGCGTGCATGGCCGACATGCCGGTGTAGTGCATTCCGCACACCGCCACGCCCATGATCGCTGCCGCGCCGATCGTGGCGGGAAGGCCCTTCACCCGCAGCGTGAACCACAGCGCGACGATCGAGGCGACCACCGCGATCACCATCGACAGCGACACCACCCACATGTTGTAGCCGACCGCGGCGGTGGATTTCATCGCGTACATGCCGGTGTAGTGCATGCTGCCCACGCCGAGACCCGCGATCGTGCCGCCGCCGACCAGTGCGGCCAGGGTGGGCTGCGGCTTGTTCACCATGAACAGACCGATGCCGACCACGATCATCGCTGTCACCGCGCTGAACAGCGTCAGCGGGATGTCGTAGCGGATTTCGGAGCCTTCGATCGTGAAGCCGAGCATCGCGATGAAGTGCATGACCCAGATGCCGGTGCCGCCGATGGCGATCGCCGAGCTCACCAGCCAGCCGGTGCGTCCCTGTTCGGCATTGCGGCCGCGCGCAGCGCACTGCAAACCGAGCAGGCAGCCGACGAACGACATGAAGTACGCCAGGACGGGAGTGATCCACCCGTAAGAGAAGTGATAGATGTCGAGCAACGCCGTGTGAACCCTCGAATCAGTGCCGCAGCTCTGCCACGGCACACCGAAATCCGACCGACGACAGACAATACTGTGCCGCGGGCAACATTTTGGCTCTGGACGAGCGTCCGGTTTGTTTTTGAGCTACGACCTGGGGTTATGCCGCGAGATGGTGAGCTGATTCACGTTTAGCCACGCTAACTACTGGCTAGGGTTGATCTTGCTGACGGGCCGTGGCATTCAGCCAGTTACTACCTTCATCCCTGCTGACCCGACCGTCGCGATTTCTTCGCGCCCATGATGTCGGCCCACCACGATTGCAGCGGACTCGGCTCGGGCCAGTGGACGGTCGGGTCTTCTTCTTCGGGGTCGATGGGCGTCAGGTCGGAGGGGTCGTCGGCGAGATCACTGGTCATGCGAATGTTCCTCGAAGCGATCGACGGTGCGCTGCGGCACCGACAGAGCAGGAATGGAAGCCGTGACTCGGCTCGAGCACCTACGGCCAACCGTACACGGCGCCGGTAAACCACCGGTCTCGATTCAACCGCGCACCACCACGATCCGAGTTCGCTTCCGCAGCAACCGGTTTGGTGATCTCACTTGGGCACGAACACACCCGTCAGATCCGCTTCACGAATAGGAGCGTCGGGGTTGGCCTGCGCGCCACACATCAGATCTATTGCGGCGATGGACAAGTCGACGGTGTTCGGGTCGGTCTTCGCGTTGTCGCCGCGCTCCTGCTCGAGGAACTTGGTCACCGTTGTCCGCCGGTCGTCGGGGTTCTGGGCGGTGTATTCGCTGCATGGCGTGTCGCCGCCCTTGTTGACCGCCTTCTCCACCTGATCGCAGCCCGTGGCCAGCAGGGCGGTCGCGGCGAGTGCGGTTGTCATATAGCGCAGTGTCATCGTGTGGTGCAGTGTCGTCATGTGGCGGGTTTACCCGGTTTCGCCCGATGCACGCAGGGCGAATCTTGTACTGTCGCAAACAGATCAGATGCTATGCCGCTGGTGGTTCCCGAGCTGGGTGGGCGCCGCTGTCACAGTCGCAGAGGAGCAAGGCTCATGGCCGAAACGCAGACCCCGATGATCCGGACCGACATCCCCCATTCCGCGCGGATCTGGAACTACTGGATGGGGGGCAAGGACCACTACGAGATCGACAAGATCGCCGGTGACGCCGGGCTGGCGGTGGATCCCGACATCTCCACCATGGCCGTGCAGTCACGGCAGTTCCTGATCAGGACCGTGCGGTTCCTGGCGAAGGAGCGTGGCATCAAGCAGTTCCTCGACATCGGCACGGGGCTGCCCACCATGCAGAACACCCACGAGGTCGCCCAGGGCGTAACTCCCGACGCGCGCGTGGTCTACGTGGACAACGACCCGCTCGTGCTCAC
Source organism: Nocardia sp. NPDC058640 (assembly GCF_042716995.1). Lineage (NCBI taxonomy): Bacteria > Bacillati > Actinomycetota > Actinomycetes > Mycobacteriales > Nocardiaceae > Nocardia > Nocardia sp. NPDC058640. Next base: position 65,129 of record NZ_JBHXRG010000005.1, on the reverse strand, counting down.
CCACGCCCGCGCCCTGCTGACCAGCACCACCGACGAGGGCGTGACCACCTACATCGACTCCGACTTCCACGATCCCGAACAGATCGTGGCCGACGCCCGCAACGTGCTCAACTTCAACGAGCCGATCGCGGTGATGTTCATGGGCGTGCTCGGTCACGCCAAGACCTACGACGATCTGCTGCGCATCGTGCGCACCGTGGTCGGCGAGGTGCCCTCGGGCAGCTACCTGATCTACTGGGACGGCACCGACGACAGCCAGGCCTACGTCACCCTGTGCGAGAACTACACCGGCACCGGCGGCACCCCGTACGTCCCTCGCCCCCAGGCCCAGATCCGCAGCGTGTTCGACGGCATGGAACTGGTCGAACCCGGCGTTGTCTCGATCACCCAGTGGCGCCCGGAGACAACCCAGGTCGGCGAAGTCCGCCCGATCTCCGCCTACGGAGCGGTGGCCCGCAAGCCCTGACCGACACCCACATCGCCGAGCCCGTCCCACCTTTCGCCGTGCGGCTTCGGCCGTAGGTGGCGGTGTCGGCCCGGCGGTTCCGCTAGTGTCCGAACAGATTCGTCTGAAAAGGTGCTGGTCGGAAGGATTCCGGTGTCGCTGTCACGTCGAAAGTTGTTCGCTGCCGCCGCGGCTGGGGGTGCGCTGGCCGCGGTCGGCATGCCTGTGGGGCGGGCGCAGGATCGGCTGGGTGCCGAGGAGTTCGCCGCGCTGGCCTCGCGCGGGTACAACCGGCGGTTTCAGGCGCGGCCGGCGAACATCTTCGTGCCGGGCAACACCGAGGAGGTTCGGCGCGCTGTCGCGGACGCGGTGGCGCGGGATTCGCGGATCGCGGCGCGTTCGGGCGGGCATTGTTTCGACGATTTCGTGGACAACGCGCAGACCCGGTCGCTCATCGACCTCGGCCGGTTGAACGCGGTGGGGTGGGACGAGCAGCATCGCGCGTTCTCGGTGGGTGCTGGTGCTGACATCGGGTCGGTGTACAGCGCGCTGCATCGGTGGGGTGTCACGTTGCCCGCGGGGATCTGCCTGGGTGTGGGGATGGGCGGGCACGTGTGCGGTGGTGGTTATGGACCGTTGTCGCGGCGGTTCGGGTTGGTCGCGGATCATCTTGCCGGGGTGGAGGTCGTCACGGTCGATGATGCTGGTGAGGCGAATGTTGTTGTCGCGACCAAGGATTCACCTGCTCGCGACCTGTGGTGGGCGCATACCGGTGGCGGGGGCGGCAACTTCGGTGTGGTGACGCGCTATCTGCTGCGGTCACCGGACTCCGATGGTTCCGACGCCGCGCTGGCGTTGCCGAGACCGCCGCGCACCATGCTGAACGCGCGGCTGATCTTCCCTGTCACCACCCAGGATTCGTTCGTGCGCTTGCTGGGCAACTATCTCGGATTCTTCGAGCGGCACAGTGCGCCGGGCAACGAGTTCGCCGGTCTGTACGCGCCGTTGATGATCAGGACCACCGGAACCGGCGCGGCCGAGATGTTGATCCTGCTCGATGGTGAAACACCTGATGCGCGAAGACGTTTCGACGATTTCGTGGCGACGGTCAGTGCAGGTGTGTTCCCGCCGCCGATTCTCACGCCCGTCGCGGAGCTGTCCTATCCCGACACCGCGGCACAGGTCTATTACGCGAAGGGTGTGAACACCACGCGGGTCAAGGTGAAGGCCGCCTACTTGCGCAGGGCCTACTCCCCCGAACAGCTGCGAATCTTCTACCGCTACATCACCGATCTCGGTTTCCTGGGCGAATCACAGCTGGAATTCCTGCCGTTCGGTGGTGCGATCAACGCGGTTGCCGCTGATGCCACGGCGATGCCCGCGCGGGATTCGTTCATGAAGGTGCTCATTCACGCGTCGTGGCGGTTGCCCGGCGACGATGACCGGTATGTGCGGTGGGCGCGCGAGATGTATCGCGACGTGCACGCTTCGACGGGCGGTGTTCCGGTTCCTGGCGGGGAGTATGGGGGCAGTTACATCAACTACCCGGACCCTGATCTGGCCGACTCGGCATGGAACACGTCCGGATTGCCGTGGCACGCCTTCTATTACGGTGACAACTATGCGCGGCTGCTGCGAGTCAAGCAGGCATACGACCCGAAAACTGTTTTCCAGCACCGTCTTTCGATCGGTCGGCCCGACTGGTGATGGTCAGGTGAGGGCGAGCACGCGACACGGGCCGCCGGTGCCACCCGCGTGCTTCGGCGCGCCGATGACGACCGTGGCACCCTTCGCCGGCACAGAGGCGAGGTTGGCCAGCATCTCCACGCCGTAGCGACCCGCACCCAGAAGTGCTGTGTGCGCACCGTATTCGGGATCGACGCCGCAATCGAGACTGAGCGTGTCGACTCCCGCCCCGACGATTCCGCATTGTGCGACAAGGTATTCCGCTGCCGCAGCGGAGAATCCAGGCGCGTGTGGCGTGCCGCGGTGGTCGAGGTTGAGGAAGGTCGACGGTTGCGTGATGCGCTGTTCCCACCCGGAATACATCGCCACGAAGGCCCGCGGCGGAATCTCTCCGTGCTGCGCACGCCAGCTGTCGATATCGGCGACGGTCACCACCGCATCGGCATCGACGGCGGCCTTGGCGCTGATATCGATGACGACCAGCGGCGCGACCAGGTCCTCGACGGGCAGGGCTTCGGTGGTGGCGGCGCCGGGGACCCGATGCGCGGGCGCGTCGATGTGCGTGCCGGTGTGCTCCCAATATCCGAGCGCGAACTGCCCGAACCCGCCCGACGCGTGCCAGGCCACGGGCACCATTACCATCGGCGGATTGCCCGGCCAGACCGGCAATTGCGGGGTGAGGGTGTGCGTGAGGTCGACAACGCCGGTGCGAGGCGCGGCGACAGCGGGGGCGGCGGCGGCCGCGACAGCGGTCAGTCCCGCCAGACCGAACAGCGCCCGTCGGCTGGGACGTAGCGCACCGTCATGGGCGAGACGAACGATCTCGGGCGTGCACATCGGACTCAAGATAGTCCAGTGCAGCAGGTCCGGCGCCTACTTACCCGGTTCTCCACCGACAGGAATCAGGGCTCGGTGCAGATTGTGGGGCCCCAGACCACGCGCGAGCCCGAAACACAGTGCAGCACAGCCGAGTCCGGATAGAACAAGCCCAATAGTGAAGATCGCCGGATACCCGGCCAGGTCGCCGACCACCCCCGCAACCATCCCCGCCACTCCTTGAACGATGACGATCGCACACGCGAACAGCGTGTAATCACTGCCCGCGTGATCGGGTTCAGACGCATCCATCATCAGCGCGAACACCGCAACAGTGGCCGCCCCGCCGAAGACGTGCTCGGCCAAGCTCGCGGTCACCAACAGTTCGAAGCCTCCGATGCCCAGCGAGGCGAACAGGAACAACGAGATGCTCGCGGTCTGCGTGACACCGCCGATCAGCAATGCCCGCTGCCGCCCGTAGCGGTAGGCCAACCACCCACCCAGCGCCGCACCAGCCAGCGCACCCGCCGAGGACAGCACGCCTTTGATCAGCGCGATCTGGCCCAGTGTCAGGCCCGCATCGGACATGAACGGCCCGGTGAGCGCGGACGCCATCGTGTCACCGAATTTGAACGCGCCGATCAGCGCGATGAACGCGAGCACACCCGGCCGCCGCAACCTGCTCCACCAGGCACCCACCAACCGCACCGGCTGCACACGTGGCAGCTGATCCGCGACCGGTTCCCGCAACAACCACACCGGCACCGTGGTGAGCACGATCAACCCAGCCATGGCCAGGAACAACGCCCGCCACCCGGCCAGCGCGTACAACCACAGCAGCGCCCCGCCACCCACGATCATCCCGACCCGATACGCACCGACCTGAATCCCATTGCCCAGCCCACGCTGCCGCGGACCCAACAGCCGCACCGCAAGACCGTCGGTGGCCACATCCTGGGTGGCCGACAGCAGGTTCACCACCACGATCCCAACGAACATCCACCGCAACGACGACGACAAATCCGCACAGGCCAACACCAACGCCACCGCGGCGGACAGCAGCTGCAACACCAACAACCAGGTGCGCCGAGTGCCGTACCGGTCCACATACGGCGCCCAGAGAAACTTCAACGCCCACGGCAGGAACAGCACACTCGACGCGCTGATCGCGGTCAGCGAGTAGCCCGATTCGCGCAACACCACCGGCAACGCCTGGGTGAAGAAGCCGTAGGGCAGCCCCTGCGCGAAGTACAGCGACGACAACAGAACCAGCGTGCCCGCGGTGATCACACCCGGTCGGGTGGTGGTGCTCATGCGCACATCGTCGCAGACGATCACCGCGTGGGCGGTGCGCTGCGAATGTGTTCGAAGACCAAACTGGTCTCGGTGGACGCGAATTCGCGGGTCGCGCTCAGTTCCGCGGTCACGAACTCGCGCAACGCATCCGGTGATGCCGCCGACACCTGGATCAGGAAGTCGACGGTGCCCGCGAGGAAATACACGTTCACCACCCCGGGCAGCGCGGCGAGCTTGGCGCTGAGTTCGCCGATGCGCGCGCGGGCCGCCGGTTGCACCTGCACGGAGATCATCGCCTGCAGCGGCAATCCCAGTGCCTCGGGTGCGATGTCGGTGTAGAAGCCGCGGATGGCGCCGAGCTCGCGCAGTCGCCGCAGGCGCAGCGAGCAGGTGGACGCGGCGATGCCCACGCGGGCGGCCAGGACGTTGTTGGGGACACGGGCGTCCTCGGCGAGTTCCGCCAGCAGGTGCCGGTCGATATCGTCCAGACTCGACGGTGAACCACGGAACGGCTGCACGGGGTTCGGGCGGTGCTGCTCAGGCGAGGGCATGACCGCACAATACGCAAGTTTTCGACCAAATTTCGCTGATCGTACAGACATGTCGCAGATCACCGCACCAATGCTCGACTCTCATGTCAGAACTCGACCATCCTGAGTAGGAGAAATCATGCGCATCGGCGTCCCCAAAGAAGTGAAGAACAACGAATTCCGGGTGGCGATCACGCCGATCGGTGTGCACGAACTGGTGGCCAACGGCCATCAGGTGACCATCGAAGCCGGGGCCGGCGTCGGGTCGTCGATTCCCGACGAGGAGTACCTGGCCGCGGGCGCGCAGATCCTCACCGACGCCGATCAGGTGTGGGCGGGCGCGGAGATGGTGTTGAAGGTCAAGGAGCCGGTGGCGCAGGAGTACCACCGCCTGCGGGAAGGTCTGGTGCTGTTCACCTACCTGCACCTGGCGGCGGATCGGCCGTTGACCGACGAGCTGCTGGCCAAGCAGGTCACGGCCATCGCGTACGAGACCGTCCAATTGCCTTCGGGCACACTGCCTTTGCTGTATCCGATGTCCGAGGTCGCCGGTTGCCTGGCACCCCAGGTCGGTGCGCACGCGCTGATGAAGCCGTACGGCGGACGCGGTGTGCTGATGGGTGGTGTCGGCGGTGTCGACCAGGCCAAGGTGGTCATCATCGGCGCCGGTGTCGCGGGCCAGAACGCGGCCAATATCGCGTTGGGCATGGGCGCGGACGTCACCCTGCTCGACACCGATCTGGACAAGCTGCGAATGTCGTTCTGGCGCTATGACAATCGCGTACACGGCCTTGCCTCGTCGAAGTTGGCGATCGCCGAGCAGGTGCGCGCGGCCGACATGGTGATCGGCGCGGTCCTGATCCCCGGCGCCGCCGCGCCGAAGCTGGTGAGCAACGAGCTGGTCGCGCAGATGAAGCCCGGTTCGGTACTGGTCGACATCGCCGTGGACCAGGGCGGTTGCTTCGAGGACACCCGCGCGACCACCCACGCCGACCCGACCTACCAGGTCCACCAGTCGACCTTCTACTGCGTGGCGAACATGCCCGGCTCGGTCCCCCACACCTCCACCTACGCCCTGACCAACGCCACCCTGCCCTATGCGGTGGCGCTGGCGAACAAGGGTTGGGAGCGCGCCTGCCTCGAGGACCCCAGCCTGGCGCTTGGTCTGAACACCCTGGCCGGCACCATCACCTACGCCCCGGTCGCCGCCGCCCACGGGCTGGGGGCGCGCGCAGTAGTGTGAGTCGTTCACCTGCGGGGACAGGTGTCGAGTCGGACGAAGGAACTGCGGATGATCCACGAGCAACAGATCCTGATTCCCGGCGACACCTGCTGGCAGATCGCGCGAGCCGACCGGCTGGCCTGCATCGTCGACGCGGCTGACTATTTCCGTCATGCCAAGTCGGCGATGCTGCAGGCCCGCCGGCGGATCGTGCTGATCGGCTGGGACTTCGACACCCGCATCGAATTCGAACCACGGGGAAAGACCCTCGAAGGGCCGAATCAGTTGGGCAAGTTCTTGGCCTGGCTGTCGAAACAGCGACCAGATCTCGAGATCTACGTGCTGAAATGGAAGGTGGGCGCGTTCGCCGCGATCGGCCGCGGCATGACGCCGATCTTCGTGGTGAACTGGATGACCGACCGGCGCCTGCACTTCGAAATGGACGGCGCGCACCCGATCGGTTCGGCCCATCATCAGAAGATCGTGGTGATCGACGACCAGCTCGCGTTCTGCGGCGGCATCGACATGACCGTGGACCGCTGGGACACCAGTAATCACCACGACGACAACACCTTTCGCGCCGAACCCAACGGCAATCGCTACGGCCCGTGGCACGACGCGACCACCGCCGTCGACGGTGCCGCGGCACAGGCCATCGGCGAATTGGCAAGGGCCAGATGGGAATCCGCCACCGGACAGCGACTCGAACCGGTCACCGCCGAGCACACCCCGTGGCCGGAAGGACTCGAGCCGACGATGCGCTCGGTCGACGTCGGCATCGCGCGAACACTGCCCGAACTGGCCGAGCGCACCGAAGTCCGTGAGATCGGGGCGCTGTATCTGGCCGCGATCGCGGGCGCGCGCCGGTCGCTGTATATCGAGAGTCAGTACCTGGCCTCGCGCACGCTCGCCGAAGCGATCGCCGCCCGGCTGCGCGAGACCGACGGCCCCGAAATCGTGCTGGTGCTGCCCCGAAACGCCGACGGCTGGCTCGAACAACAGGCCATGGACGGCGCCCGCCGACGCCTGCTGCACCTGCTGTGGGAGGCCGACACCGGCAACCGCCTCGGCGTCTACTACCCCGTCACCGCCGCCGGTGCGCCGATCTACGTGCACGCCAAGGTGTTGGTCATGGACGACCGTCTCCTGCGCGTGGGCTCGTCGAACCTCAACAACCGTTCGATGGGCTTCGACACCGAATGCGACCTCGCTGTCGAGGTCACGCCTACCACCCCCGACGCCGAACACCTGCGCGAAACCATCCTGGGCATCCGCCGCCAACTGCTGTGCGAACATCTCGGTGCCGAACCCGCGAAGTTCGACGCGACTCTCGCCGAAACATCGTCGCTGGTGCGCACGGTGGAGGCCCTGCGCGGCGAGGGCCGGACGCTGGTGCGGTTCGAGCCCGACACCGTCGCGAACGAGGACAGTCCCCTTGCGGAGAACGAACTGATGGATCCTGAGCGCACCCCAACGACGCTGTGGGGCAACCTGTTTCCGAGCCGGGGTGTCCGGGCGGACTGAGCTCAGGTCTGGAATGTCAGGAGGCCGCGATGTCGGGCAGATCTATGGCGATCGCGGTGCGCGCCTCGGACAGCATTGTGCGGCACTCCGATTCGGCCGCAGTGATCGAACCGCTGGGTGCGCCGTGGGCGCGCAGGTCGGCCAGGCGTTCGCAGGCCGTCAGCGCGGCGCCGAGCACCCCGTCGGCGAGATCGGGCCGATACAGCTCGATTCCCGCCACCGCTCGACGCAACTCACCCAGCGCGGTCTCGGCTTCTTTCGAACGGGTGCGATCACCGGCCGCCCGCAATAACCGAGCGGCCGCCAAAAAGGCGCGACAGGCATCGACATACTCCTTGCGATGACCGTCTCGGCGATCGACTTCGCGCATCTTGATCGCCAGTCGCGTGGCATTACGAGCGCTGAGCAGACCGTTGGCGACCACGGCCACATTGCCCACGATCGCGACCGCCGCAGTCAACCACAATTGCAGAGTCATCTCCCCAATGAACCACGAACTTCCCGACCCCGCAGGATCACCATCGCGCGGCCCCGACGCCGGTGCGCGGCGCGGCCACGATACTGTGGGGCAACGATCGGCCAGTGGGAGAGTCAGGTGTACCGGACGCCGGAGCAAGTCGAACCGTCCGGATCGGGGCATCCGCACTGGATCACCGTGCAGACCACGCGAACGGTGCTGATCGTGGTCCACACCATGACGGCGTGGAATCGACTGGCGGATATCCTTCCCGTTTTCGATTCCGACCGCCGAATTCAGCTGCTCTTCACCTTTCCTGATGTTTCCCACGTGACAGGCGATGTGGAACGCCACCTCGACGAATCCGGGGCGATTCGCATTGCGTGGAGCCGCGCGATATCCGACGAATTCGACCTGGCGATATCGGTACATCACAGCGGTGATCTTCATAAAATTTCTGCGCCTTTAGCTGTGCTTTCGCACGGAATTGGCTATACTAAAATAGCTCAGGAAACAGGAAACAGGAAACAGGAAACAGGAAACAGGAAACAGGAAACAGGAAACGTCTACGGCTTGGGGCGGCGGTGGTTGGTGCGGGATGGGTCCATTCCCGAAGCCATTGTTCTTTCGCACGAAGACGACCGCGAACGCCTGGCCCTGACAGTCCCCGAAGCCCTGCCCAACGTCGTCGTCGCCGGCGACCCCTGCTTCGACCGTATGCGAGCCAGCCGTCACCTGATCCACGCCTACCGCACGGCACTGGGCGCCACCGCCGACACCACCGTGGTGACCGTATCGTCCACGTGGGGACCGGGTTCGGTGCTCGGCCGGCATCCTGACTTGATCAATGACCTGCTCGCCGAACTCCCCCTCGACGACCACATCGTCGCCGCGATAGTCCACCCGAATGCCTGGTTCGCGCACGGCCCGTTGCAGCTACGCACGTGGTTCGCCGACGCGCTGCGTGCGGGCCTTCGCCTCATTCCACCCGTCACCGGCTGGCAGCACACCGTTCTGGCCTCCGATATCGTCATCGGCGATCACGGCTCGGTCACCGGATATGCGGCAGCACAGGGCATTCCGACCGCGCTGGCCGCCTTTCCGCGTGACGAGGTAGCCGACGGCTGCACCATCGATCTGCTGGGAAACCTGGCGCCGACACTGCATCCCCTGCGGCCCCTGCCCGAGCAGATCGCGCGGACGATCACCGAGTACGACCCGGGCACGATGGGTGACCTGCGCGCATCGGCCACCTCACACCCCGGCGCCTGTCTCGATACGCTGCGAGCCACGTTCTACCGCCTGTTGCAGTTGCCCGAACCCGATCGCATCGCCCCTGAATTTCCCTATCCCGCAAGTGATCTCGTGCCTTATCAGGAACACGTCGGTGCCTGCTGGATATCTTGTGAATGGAACCCGGACGGTCTGGGTGGCAATATCGCGCGAATCCGTCGCTGGCCGGCCGACGTCACCGCACGTCGGCGACGCGGTCACCGCACCACCGACGCGACACTGGTCGTGCACGAAGACCATCCGCGACGCGATCTGAGCGCCAACGCCGATGTGGTCGTGGTTTCGAAAACAGACGCCGATTCCGACGAATTGCTGTGCCGCACACTGGAACAGCGGCCCGGATGCTCGATGGCTGTGATCGAGGTCGGTCCCGGACGAGTGCGGCTGCGATACCGGAACGGCACCACGCTGGAGGCGTTCTCACAAGGCTCGCTCACCGGGCCGCTGCCTGTCGCCTACATCGCCGCCGTCGCGCACATCGACCCGGACACAGCCGCCGGTGAAGAACCAGAGGCCTACACACTTATGGTCGGAGAGCACCGAATTACGTTCTCACTCACCAATATTGACTCCTCTCCTGAGTAGCCCAACCCCGCACACGGACAGTCGACGCGTGGACAGGCGCCGTATACAGTGAGGCATCCGTCTCGAAGGCCGGTCGCGGGGAGGGCATGTCAGTGAGCGCGAGCATGGTCCCGCCGTGGGCCGATCCTTTCCTGCCTCGACAGCCCGTCATGGACGACATGGCCGCGCAGATCGAACTAGACCACCACCGCGGCAAACCAGCCCTGTTGTACCTGCACGGCCTCGAAGGACTCGGGGTCTCGTGCACCGTGACCCAGTTCTGGAACCGATACCAGCACCTGATCAACGGCCCGCTGGTCTGGCTGTCCGGACGCCACCCCGACGGCAACACCGTGCCGCTAGGCGAATTGCTCTCGCGCGCCCTGCTGAAATTCGCAGTGCCAGAAGCCGATCAGGGGACCACCGAGTTCGAGAAGGCCGATAGTTTCCAGGCCGTGGCCAGCAGCCACAAGAAGTTCCTTCTCGTCGTGGACGACATCGACAATATCGCCCAGATCCTGCCCTTCATCCCGGTCGACGCGCCAGACGCGATCATCATGGCCACCAGCGCTTTGCGGTCCAGCACACTGGAGCAGCGGGGGTTCGCACCGTTCACGCCGGACCTGCTGTCCGCCGAGGCGGCCGAGGAGCTGTTCCGCGCCGGGCTCGGCGATACCGCCCTGTCACTCGACGATGCCACGATCGACCAACTGACAACGTTCTGCGGCGGTATCCCCCTGCTGATCAAGGTGCTGGCCGCTCAGATCTGCGGCAGGCCGCCGAAAGCGCGAATACTGTTGTCGCAGTTACGCAAGTCAGGCGTCCGGCTGCTGAAGCTCGATGACGAACAGCGCATGCAGCGCTTCCTCGACACCGCCTACGACAACCTCACCGACGCCGAGAAAATCGCGTACCGCCGCCTCGGTTCCCTCCCCGCAGCGCATTTTGGCGTCGACGCGGTCGCTGCGATCCTCGGCATCGAAGCCGACGCCGCCTACGAATTGCTCGAACGCCTCACCGAGCTGAGCCTGCTCACCTGCACCGACCCCGCCCGCGACCGCTTCGCATTCCACCCGGTGCTGCGCGACGACGCACGCGCCCGAGCGCTGGCCACCGATGACCCGACTGTGTTGCGGCAGGCCGTCGAAGACTGGGTCACCTGGTTTCTGCGCGAGGCGTTGCCTCGGGCCGCGGTGATCTCGCAGCGCTGGTGGGTGTCGCCGGTGTCGGACCTGATGGTGGCCCTGCATCCGGACGGTGTTCCGCTGTTCACCCGTCCGGCGGCGCTGGCATGGTTCGACGCCGAGGACGCCAACCTCGTTGCCGCAGTACGAGCCGCGCACCGGGCTGAACTGCACGGCCTGGCCTGGCCGTTGTGTGTCGCCCTGTGGAAGTACCTGCACCTGCACGGCCGGTACGAGGCCTGGATCGACACGCACGTGCTCGGCCTGGCGTCCGCGGAAGCAGCAAGTTGCGACCTGGGCATCATGCAACTGTCCTCGCAGCTCGGCAGCGCCTACCTGGAACTCACCGAGTACGCCGACGCGCGCGAATGCTTCACGCGCGCACTGCAGTTGGCGCGCACCACCGACCACCTGCTCGGTGAGCAGAGCGCACTCGAGTGGCTGGGCAAGATCGCCGCGGCGCAGGGACAGTTCGCCACCGCGCTGGCGGCGTACCAGCAGTCGTGGGACGTCGTCGTCGCCTCCGGCAGCCTGATCAGCCCCGCCGAACAGGCCAGGGCGTTCGCTATTCTGCTGCTGCAGCGTGCTCGCGCCGAATACGCCTCGGGCAACCTCGCCCGCGCGGTGACAGACGCCCAACAGGCCATCGACTACTTCGTCGACGAGCCGACCGAAACCGACAACACCGCGAAGGCCCGGCTGATCCTCGGACGCGCACAATCGGACCTCGGCTCGACCGACGAAGCGATCGCCACCTTCACCGCGGCTTTGCGGGGTTTCGAGGCAGAGGACGTGCGTAAACAGCAGGCGCACACCCGCCGCCTGCTCGGCGACGCCTACCGCGCAGCGGGCAGGCCGACCGAGGCCATCGACCAGTACCGCAGTGCGCTCGACTACTACCGCAGCGTCGGCAACGCGCTGGCCGACGCTGTTGCCCGCGCGATCACCGAACTGTCCGGGACGCCACCCACCGAGTAGGAAAATCACCGGCGATCGCGCACGCTTACTCTCGAAGGTATGGAGTTCCGCAGAACAGCGTTTCTCGTCGTGGCTGTCGGTGTGGTGTGCGCGTGCTCTGCCGGTCCGGAGGACGGTTCCCAGCTGTCGACCACCCGGACCGGGTCATCGGGCGTCAACTCCACTGTCACCGATGGGCTCGACGCGCCGTGGTCGATCGCCTTTCACGGCGCGACCGCGCTGGTGAGCGAGCGGGACAGCGGGCGGATCCTCGAAATCGGTTCCGGCGGAACGCAACACGAGGTGGGCGTCATCGATGGTGTCGAAGCGGTAGGTGAGGGTGGACTGCTCGGAATCGCTGTGCGCGATGGACAACTGTTCGCCTACTACACCGCCGCCGACGACAATCGCATCGAGCGCTTCGACCTCACCGGAGTACCGGGCAGCCTCCAACTCGGCAGCGGGACAACAATTCTCACCGGGCTGCCTGCCGCGACCAATCACAACGGCGGTCGGATCGCATTCGGTCCCGACGGGATGCTCTATACGACAGTCGGCGACGCGGGCAACCGCGCAGCCGCCCAGGATCGCGCCGCCTTCGCCGGAAAGATCCTGCGAATGACCCCGGACGGGAAAGCCCCTGCCGACAATCCCATCCCCGGCTCGCTGGTCTACAGCTACGGTCACCGCAACCCGCAGGGCATCACGTGGGCTCCCGACGGCCGGATGTTCGCCAGCGAATTCGGTCAAAACACTTGGGACGAACTGAATCTCATCCAACCCGGCGGCAACTACGGTTGGCCCGAGGTCGAAGGCCTCGCCGGGCGCGCGGGTTTCATCGACCCCGTTCAACAGTGGAAGCCGTCCGAAGCCAGTCCCAGTGGCATGACGATCATCGACGGGTCGGTCTACATCGCGAACCTGCGCGGCGAGCGACTGCGTCAGATCCCGCTCGACAACCTGACCCACTCGACCGAGCACCTGGTCGGCGAGTACGGGCGCCTGCGCGATGTCGCCGTCGCCCCCGACGGTTCCCTGTGGTTGCTGACCAACAACACCGATGGGCGCGGCGATCCGGCCGCCGGGGACGACCGGATCGTGCGCCTGCCGATCGACAGGTGAGGTTCAGCGCTGCGGGTGCAGCACCAGCACAGTGATCTCACTGGGTGCGAAGACCCGCATCGGCGGCCCCCAGTAGCCGGTGCCGCGACTGGTGTAGAGCTGAGTGTTGTCGGCGTGCTTGCTCAGACCCTGGACCACCGGCTGATCGAGGCGGACCAGATAGTGGAACGGCCAGATCTGACCGCCGTGCGTGTGCCCGGAGATCTGCAGTTCCACCCCGGCCGCGGAACTGTCGGCGACCTGTTTCGGTTGGTGCGCCAGCAGGACCACCGGCAGCGCGGGGTCGGTGCCGGCGAGCGCGGCGGGCAGGTCGGGGCCGTGACCGGCCACGTCGGCGCCCGCCGGGTCGTCGATACCGGCCACGACCAGTCGGTCACCGTCGCGATCGACGGTTCGGTGCGCGTTGTGCAGCGGCTGCCAGCCGATGGACGCCATGTAGTCGATCCAGCTCTGCGCGTCGTCGAGGTACTCGTGGTTACCGGTGATGTAGAACCGGCCCAGCGGCGCTTCGACCCCCGCGAGCGGCGCGACCTGATCGCGACGCTTGTGGACCGAACCATCGACGAGATCGCCTGCCAGACCGACGATATCGGGCCGCTGCGCATTGACCTTGTCGACAACTTCCTTCGACCATTGCTCGCGATCCAATGCCGCGAAGTGGGTGTCGGTGATGACCACCACGCGCAACCCGTCGAGCCCGTCGGCCAGCCCCGGAATCGCGATATCGACGGTGCGCACCTGCGGGATCCGCCGCGCCTCGTACACCCCGAACACGCTGAGCCCCAACGCGATAACCACCACGGCCACCGCCACACCCCACACCCCGGCTGACCCGCAACCCCTTTACCCCCGCGACACCGAGCCCGCCCCGCACCACCAGCCCGATCAACGACCAGACGAAAACCACCCACAACACCCCGAGCGCGACGTCACCGACGATCGCCGCGGGATCGAACTGCGGCGGCCCGTGCCCGAGGACCATGGCGACAGGGACACACACATACCCGACAACACATGCCCCCGTGCCGATCCGGTACGCGGTCCCGCTGCGCCCGGTCGGCCCCGCGACCAACACCCACCACGGCACCGCGAACATCACTGCCAGGACCAGCACGATCGATATCAGAAGTACAGCGGTGCCCACGAGTTCCCGTCCCACACAGGGCCACCCCGGTCGAGCGGCACTGCCCCCGATCATTCCAGCTCGGGTTCGCGGGCTTCGGCGGCGTCCTGTGTCCGGCCATCGCGATCACGGTCTCAGCGGATCCGTTCGTCGCACCGGCGATCTCTGATTCCTCCCACCTCCCCAACAAACAAGAGCACTGCTCTTGCTTTGCCCGCGCAGGCGTGCGACCATTGCTCCAAGCAATAAAAGAGCACCGCTCTCGTAAATGAACGGTGCGGATCGAAGGAGCATCATGTCCTCACCCGCTCGTCTCCGAAGCCGCATGGGCGCCGTCGCCTTCGCACTCGCGGGGGTCCTGTTCGTGATCTACGAGGTCGCCGCCCCGCGCGTCGCCGACCAGACCACGCTCGAAAGCGCCCAGTCATGGGCGAGCACCGGCTGGTCGCTGGCCCATCTGGCCGCGATCATCGGACTCGTCCTCATCCCGCTCGGATACAGCGCACTGCGCGACCATCTCGCGGACACCCGCAACGAGGCCACGGCCGCGAAGGCCACCACAATCGGCTACATCGGGTCTGCGCTGACGATCTCGTACTACGGCGCGGAGACTTATGGCCTGGCAGCGATCGGTCGGCGGGCGGTAGCCGACGGCGACGCCACGCTCACCGAGGTCGGCAACGCCTTCCGGTACGACGCGACCGCGATGACCGTGTTCGCGCTCGGCCTGACACTGATCGCGGTCGCCGCGGTCCTGGCTGCGGTGGCGGTGTGGCGTTCGGGCACGCTCGATCGTTGGAGTGGCGTCCCGCTCGCGGCGCTGCTGGTCACGATGCTGCCGCAATTCTTCCTGCCGCAGATCGGCCGGATCGCCTGGGGCGCGATGGTGGCAGCGGCGACCTTCTGGCTCGCGGCACAGCTGTGGAATAACACCACCCGGCACTGATCCACCGCATGATGGTGGGATGGCCGAGAGGGTGAACGTATGCGCGCACTGCTGATTCTGCTCATCGTGCTCGCGATCGCGCTGGTCGTGGGCGATCGGGTCGCGGTCGGGGTGGCGCAGAACGAGATCGCCCGCAAGATCGCCGCCGAATACCACCTCCCCCACCAACCCGACGTCGTAATCCGCGGGATTCCGTTCCTGACCCAGGCCGTGGACGGCAACTATCGCCACATCGACATCCGGGTCGGCGACTGGAGTGGCGAGGGCTTGTCCGTCCACGACCTCAACATTGCGTTGAACGATGTGTCGGCGCCGTTGGCCGACATCATCGACAATCGCACGTCGAATCTCGTCGCGGGTACGGCGACCGCGACGGCGGTGGTGCCCTATGACGTCGTGCGGAGCTTCGCGCCCGACGGGGTCGAATCGATCTCCGACAGCCCCGACGGTCTGCGCGCGACCGGCACTTTCTCGGTGGCGGGGCTGCATGTGCCCGCGACGGTGTTCGTCACCGTCGCGCCGGTCGAGCAGGGTATCGAGGTCACTCCGGTCTCGGTCCAACCCGCGGCCGGTGGGCCGACGATTTCGCTGACCATGCTGCAAAGCGCCCTGACCTTCGTCGTCCCGCTGCAACGGCTGCCACTGGGCGCCCGGCTGACCGCCATCCAACCGGGCGCTGACGGGCTGCACGTTACTGCTGTGGCCCACAACGTCCGGTTCGACAGCTTGCCGTAAGCGTGAATTATGTTGTTGCACTGCGGGATTAGCGCTCAGAGTGTCGCAAGGGCGCGCCGACTTGGTGCAGGTGCGTCAGTGCCTCGCGGTACGAGGCGATCAGGCCGGTCTCGTGATAAGGCACGCCGATTTCGGCGCAGTAGTCGCGCACGATCACCTGGGCGTGACGCAGGTTCGGCGTCGGCATGCTCGGGAACAGGTGGTGCTCGATCTGATAGTTGAGACCGCCGAGGGCGATGTCGGTGAACGCGCCGCCGCGCACATTGCGGGAAGTCAGGACCTGGCGACGGAGGTAGTCGGGTCGATCATCGCCGGTCAGCGTCGGCATGCCCTTGTGGTTCGGGGCGAAGATGCAACCCATGTAGAGGCCGAACAGGCCCTGGTGGACGGCGATGAACGCGAACGCCTTGTCCGCGGGCAGCACCGCGAACAAAGCGGTCAGGTAGAGGGCGAAGTGGCCCAACAACAGCGCACCTTCCACACCGCGCCGTTTGACCGACTGATTGCGCAGCGCACGCACACCGGCCAGATGCAGGTTGAAGCCTTCCAGCAACAGCAGCGGGAAGAACAGAAACGCCTGCGCCCGCCCGACCAGACGCACCAGACCACGGCTGGACCGCGCCTGCCGCTGCGACCAGACCAGAATGTCGGGCGCGACGTCGGGGTCCAGTTCCTCGTGGTTCGGATTGGCGTGATGGCGGGTGTGTTTGTCCTGCCACCAGCCGTACCCGAGGCCGATACCGGCATTGCCGAACAGGCGGCCCACCAGCTCGGTCGGTCGGCGCAGTCGGAAGACCTGGCGGTGCGCGACGTCGTGCATGACGAGGGCGACTTGGGCGAAGGTCACCGCCATGAAGGCCGCGACCAGCAACGTCCACCACGAATCGCCGATGAGGAAGAACGCCGCCCAACCCGCCGCGAACGCTCCCCCGACGAGGCTGAGTCGCGCGGCGTAATAGCGGGGACGGCGGTCCATCAGCCCGGCGTCGGAGATTCGGCGCAAGAGACGGGCGTAATCACCGTCGGCGCCACGCCGCGCCTGCCGTGGGGTCGACTCGGGAATCAGAGCAGTCATAGATCGTCCTCAGAGCGTGAGTCGGCGACGCCCGCCGCTTGCCTGGGGCGCCGATTTCGATACTCCGAAGCTATCGACGGAATTCTCGTCGGCCGTAATCCCTTGGTAGGGGATCGAATCGGACTGCGGGTTGATATCTGCGGGCTGGTTGCCGGACTGCACGACGGCGTCACCGAGGCAAATGCTCGGTTATGCCGCCTCTCGAGAGCAATCACACATCGACCGCCCCCGGCGCGCATGTTCTCGAGATCTAGGGGTTCAACAGTGACGTCGGTGGGTAAAAAGACTTCGATACCGTTCGCGAATCCGGCGAACGGGACGTCTTAGCGGGCGTTTCACAGTGTGGAGTACAGGTTGCTGAAACTGATCGAGCTCATGCGAAGACCAGCCCCGACCACGGTCGCCACCGAGCCATCCACCGAGGTGGGGGCACTGCAACCCGGCGATGTGGTGGTCACGCCCAAGCGTAGCTACCGGGTGGTCAGCACCAGTTTCGCCGACGACGCGCGCCGCGCGGGTCGCGTGGTCGCCGACACGGTCGACCTGGTGACCGGGCGGCTGCGCGTGCTCGATTTTCCCAGCGCCGACACCATGGTCACCGTCAAACGGCGCGGTCAGACCGGTCGTTTCTGGACATCCAGCGGCGGGCGCGTCGTAGCCTGAGCGCCGTCGGCGGGAACCACGTCGTCCTCGACCACACGGTGGTGATCGTCAGCGCGCGCACGTTCGGCGAACCTGATGTCACGGGCGCTGCGCACCGACAGGCGGCCCAGCGAGGTCGCGGCGAAGAACAGGATCAGCGCGCCGAGGCCGTAGAAGTACGTCAGCTGCAGTAGCGCGCGCTTCAGATCCGTGGTGGCAACCGGTTCACCCACGGCGCCCAGGCTCAGTGACGCGGCCAGGAACGGCCCGATCACGAACCACGCACCCGCCGCCACCGACAACCAGCCACCGAAGCTGGCCACCAACCGGTTGCGGCTCATCAACATGAGCAGACCACCGACGATCGCGACCACGCCCGGCAACACCTGCAACCAGCCGCGCGCCGCCGACCACGCCCACGCCCGGTCAGGGGTGTACGCGAAGTCGAAATACGGGCCGAGGAACGGGATCAGCGCGCCCCAGATTCCCAGCAGCAGCACCGCCAACCCGCCCAGCGCGCCCCGGCTGCGGGGAATACGCAACCGACCACCGCGCACTTTCTCGCCTGCGTCCACCATGACGTCTCCCTACATCGACAACCGAAGTATCAGGCGCATACCCCCAGTTCGACCGCCTACGCACCGACCACGCAATCGCACCCTGTGTTGTGATCGCGGCCTTTCCCGACTCTCGCGAGCAGGTACGCGCCGAGCCCGGCACCCGCGGCGTTCATCAGCACGTCGTCGACCGACGACACCCGTCCGATATCCAGGACGAACTGGGCGATTTCCAGGGTCGCCGACAGCGCCGCGCCCAGCGCGAACATTCGCCACACCCCGGTGAAGCGAGGGCAGCGCAGCGGAAGCAGGAATCCCAGTGGGAAGAAGATCGCTAGATTCGCGCCGATCTGCACCACCGTGTCGAACGACAACTCGCCCACCGTCGCGGTCAGATCACGCAGCGGGATCGCGCTGATCGCGCGGGTGCCACCGGTCGGCGTCAGGATCATCCAGACCCACGGCAGCGTGCCCGCGACAATGCCCACTTCGGTCAGGCTGTGCCGCAACGCAATTGGTCGCGGCACGCCCGCGCGCAACCTCCACCACACCAACAACCCCACGATCACGGGAAGCACCGCGACCCCGATCCCCCACGCCACCAACACCGGCCCCCAGGCCTGCCACACGTACCCCATGCACGAAACTTACGTCGCTGCCGTGAGATCCGGCGACCGGCGTGCCAGACTGGCGACGTGAGCGAGCCGGTGAACAAACCCAGTGGGACGCAATCGAAGACCGAACCGCGACGCGACCGAGGGGACGTGATCGGCGGCGGGGTCCTATGGCTGGCCAAATGGGCGCTGTGCATCGTGGCGATCGCGGCGGGCGCGTGGGTGCTCGGCACGATCATCGGCCAGCTGTGGGTGATCATCCTGCCCGTGGCGCTGGCCGTCGTGGTGACCACGATCCTGTGGCCGCTGACCCGCTGGCTGACCGGACGCAAGGTACCGCCCGCGCTGGCCGCGACGATCACGCTGGTGGGATTCCTCGGGCTGCTGGGCGGGGTCATCGCGCTGATCGTGCCCTCGGTGGCCGATCAGGCACCCGAACTCGCCGACAAGTCCACCGACGGCGTCAACCAGATCCGCGACTGGATCCAGGGACCGCCGCTCAATATTCGCGACGAACAGCTCGACTCCGCGGTCGACGCGATCGTGGCGCGACTGCAGTCCAGCGGCGCGCAGATCGCCAACGGCGTGTTCAGCGGCGTCTCCACCGCCACCTCGGTCCTGATCACCGTGTTCCTGCTGTTGGTACTGGTGTTCTTCTTCCTCAAAGACGGCACCCGGTTGCTGCCGTGGATCGGCCGGGTCTTCGGCAACCCCAGCGGCCGTCACATCGAAACCGTGCTGGAACGGGTCTGGGCCACGCTGGGCGGGTTCATCCGCACGCAGGCGATCGTCAGCATGGTCGACGCGGTCCTCATCGGCTCGGCGCTGTTCATCCTCGATGTTCCGCTGGCACTGGTGCTTTCGGTGATCACGTTCGTCGGCGGGTTCGTGCCGATGGTCGGCGCGTTCGTGGCGGGCGCACTCGCTGTGCTGGTCGCGTTGGTCGGCAACGGGTTCACCACGGCGCTGATCGTGCTGTGCGTGGTGTTGGCGGTGCAGCAGTTGGAAGGCAATGTGCTGCAGCCTGTTCTGCAGAGTCGCAGTATGGAATTGCACGCGGTGGTCGTGCTGCTCGCGGTGACCGCGGGCGGGTCGCTGTACGGCATCACCGGCGCTTTCCTCGCGGTGCCGGTGGTTGCGATGGTTGCGGTGGTCGTTCGGTACTGCGGTGAGCAGATCGACGCGGCCACCGAACCGGAAGTGGACGACGCAGCGGACGCTGATCCTGGTGCGGTGCCGGAGCCGGATGCACGGTGACGGCGTAACGCCGGCGGGGCCGGATCCGACCGCATTAGTGTGAACTGGGAGACCGAGGGCAGGGCGGAGGGCACGTGACAGCTGGTCGGATGAGACGAACAGCTGCGGTGGCCGGGGCCGTGGGGGTCCTCGGGTTGCTCGGTTATGGCGGGGTCGCTGGCGCTCAGCCGGGCGTCGTGCCTGGTGAGGGCACTGAGTTCGTGGCAGCGCCGGGAGACCATGGGAATGGGAACCCGGGGAACGGCAACGGCAACCAGGGCAATGGTGGCGGGAACCAGGGCAACAACGGGAACGGCAATCAGAACCCCGGCAACGGCAATGGCAATCAAGGCAACGGCGGCGGTAACCAAGGCAACAACGGCAACCAAAACCCCGGCAACGGAAATGGCAATCAAGGCAACGGCGGCGGCAATCAGGGCAACAACCCGAACCCCGGCAGTCCGCCCGGCCCACAGGCACCTGACCCAGAACCCGCACCCGGATCCCCCGGCGAACCTCCCGCGCCCTCACCACCCGCCCCGCAGGCTCCCCAACCCGCCCCGCCAGCACCCGGCGAAGCACCGGGCAACGCCTCACCCGACGGTGGCGGTGGCGGTGGCGGTGGCGCTCCTCCCGTCGCCCCGCCCGCCGAATCCGCTCCCGACGGAACCGGACAGTCCCCCGCGCCCCCAGCAACACCTGGCAACCCACCCGCCGCACCCGCACCCGCCGGCGGCACGCCTACCCCCTCCCACCAGGTCGTACCCACCAGCGACACCGGCATCCTCCCCGAGCCCGACCTCCTCTCGGTGCTCGGCGGCCTACTCGCCCTTGGCATCGCCGGCGGCGGATCAGCCGTGGTCAGTTTCCAAGGCGCCGCAGCAGCCCAAGCCCGCATCAACGCCGCCCGCGCCGAGTTCTTCGGCCCGCGCGCATAGACCTAGCCCAGATCGAACAAATTCGGCTGCCCCGCCCGAAAACGCGCGGCGTCGGCCTGCCGTAGCGGTTCGAACGCCGGAATCGACTCCCTGGTGAACAGCTGGGCGGGAGTCGCCGGGGACCCCGCCGCCGCGAGCAGCGCGTTCGCGGCCGTGCGCCCGGCTTCGTTGGCACCCTCCATGGTGGCCAGGTCGAAGTTGGTCTGCACGTAGTCAGCGGCCAGGAACAGGTTCGGGACGCGGGTCTGTGCGGTGGGCCGGTTGTCCCACGAGCCGATCGTATTCACCAGCAGCGGTTCATCATTGGTGTTCTCGTACCCGTTCCACACGATGCCGGGATCGAGCATCCATTCCCGAACGACGCCGTCGGGCAACTGGATTCGGCCGTCGTCGTTGAGAGCGGCGGTCATCTGCGCCCACGTCTCCTGGTAGATCTGCTCGTGCGTGCACTGCTTGGCGGGCTTGCCGAACAGGATGCCCGGGGTGTCCCAGTCGGCGATGTCGATGGTGAGTCCGTCGGCGATCGCGCCGTCACCGTAGACGGCGGAGTAGTCGACGTCCCAGAACGCGCGCTGGGTGTACGAGGTCAGCCGCCACGGCGCGTCGAGGTAGATGTTGTACCCCTTGCCGAGGTCGAGTTTCTCGCTGACGAACATCTGCAGGCCGTTCATCCAGTCCAGGTTCAGCGCGTCCATCCGGCCCAGCGCCGGGTCCAGTTCCCGCAGTTCCGGTGTCCACAGCGCTCGCGCCCGGTCGGTGGGCACCGCGCACACGTACCAGTCGGCCTCGACATGCGCGGAGCCGCCGGTCGCGCGCCGAATTCGAGCGCCACCGATACGCCCGTCGGTGACCAGGAGTTCCTCGAGCGCCTCGCCCGGCCGAAACTGCACGCCCATGCTCTCGAGCAGCGTGATCCATGGATCCAGCCAGGTCTCGTTGGTCGGCCCGTTGAGCACCTCGTAGACCTTCGGCCCGCCGGTCAGCTCGCGCATGAGCGCGATGAAGAACCCCTCCATCATGTTGCCCATGGTGCGGGTGCTGGCCAGGTATTCCTTGGCCGCCACCAGCGCCCGGGTCAGGCCGGTCGCGGCCAGGGCCTGGAACTGCGCTGATCTACTGCCCGCGCCGATGAAGTCCCACCAGCTCACGTGCTCCCACTGTCCGAAGCGACGTTGTTCGCTCGAGGTCAGATAGGTGACCACCCGACCCGCCATATGAATGGCTTCGGGCAACGGAATGAGGTTGTTCTTCATGAACACCTCGGTCAGAATCCGTTGCAGCCCAACAGGTGTGAGCGCTTCCTCTGGGTCGAAGTAGAAGCCGAACATCAACGGGAAGCCATCGGGCAGGTTTCCCGCACGCGGGTAACGCGGATCGGTGACCGAGAACGGAACCAGGTTGTCGTACACGGTCTTTCGCGTGCCAGGAACCGGGATGCGACGCATCGTGTCGTGCACGTGGTGATAGAACGAGGTGAACCCACGCGCACCATGTTCACCCGGCAAAGCCGCCCGCCCACCGACTCCCGTGCCGACCATCGGAATCGTGCGCGACTTCCCGCCCAGCTCCTTCCGGTCGTAAACCGTCACCGCGAAACCACGTTCGGCAAGTTCGTGCGCGGCAGTCAATCCCCCGATCCCGGCCCCGAAAATCGCAACGGAATTACCTGCCGGGCTATCGCGCCTGCGCGGACTCGCGTGCGCCGGGCCTGCCATCCCGACACCCGCCGCCATCGCGGCCGCACCACGCAGCAACGCACGTCTATTGACCTGGAAAGTGTTCTGGCGAGCTGCCATCCATCGACTCTGTTCACTGCGACGATCACGATCGTCACATGCTGACACAGGTTCACCCCCACGTGAGAGACATTTCTACGAATCTCTCACGAACACAATGCAATCGGACTGCTCCGACCGAACCACGGGATGGCGCTCGACCCCCGTTCGTTCAGATCGCCATTTCCTGTCGGACCTTGGCGCTACTGTCACGCGCATGGACGCAGTGCAGGTACAGAAGAAGCTCGAACTTTCCCCCGATGAGGACTTTGTTCTCACGGCATGGCAGTACCGGATGATGCAGCGCGACATCGCCGCGTCGAAGGGCAAGTTTCTTCCGTCCAAGCGCGAAGTCCGTAACTGCTTTCGGGACAACGCAGTTGCGGCCATTGTGGCCCGCAACCAATTCGACTGGTCACCCGCTGTTGCCGAGGTTGTCGACCAGATCGCCGCGGATGGTGAGTCTCCGAATCTCGAAGCGCTCGAATCCGCTGGGCCCGAGGTGTCTTCGGTCGTGACGAGAAGGTCTCGAGCACTGCTTCTGCTCATCGACTTGTATGGCTTCGAGCCGTGGGTGGAGGGCAAGTGGGACAAGGCCGTCCGAGCCGAAGCTCTCGTCGCCGCTCACGGGTCGATGGATCAACTGCATCCCGAAGACCTCCAAGCTGTGGAAACCGCGTACAAGGACGCGATCAAGAAGCTGTCCAAGGCGACCAACTGGACCAAATACGCACTGCTCGCCGGTGCCGGCCTCGGGCTCGGCGTCTTGACCGGGGGCCTCGCCGCACCAGCAATCGCCGGAGCCTACGGCGCGCTTGTTCTCGGCTATTCGGGCGCGGTGGCTACTTCGGCGGGCCTGGCCGCGATCGGCGGCGGTTCCATCGCTGCCGGCGGGCTCGGCATGGCAGGTGGTGCCGCCCTCATCACCGGATTCAGCGGCGCAGCGGGAGTTGGGGCAGTCACGCTTGCTGGTAAAGCTGCTGGGTTCACGGCAGCGCGCATCGCAGCCGACGCGATCCGGCTCCACGTCGTGACCCAACTTGTGCTTCGCGATGTCGACGGCAACGAAGAAGCGGCCAAAGCGGTCATTGTCAGTCTTCGCGAGAGGGTCACCAACCTCGGCAAGACGGTCGTGACGTTGGCGGAGCGGATCGAAACTCTTCGTGCGCAGCTCGAGATCAAGCAGGCGGAGGTGAATGCGGAGAGGGATCAACGCGTGGTGGCCGAGGATCGCGTCGCGCGCTTCCGGGTCGTCGCCGACCGGCTCAAAGAACGTGTCACAGGCCCCGAAAACGATGAGCTTCAGGCCTTGCTTGCCGAACTCGAGGAGCTCGAGGGCGAGAAGAAGACTGTGGAGACCCTTGCCGAAGGTGTCTCCGTTCTCGCGGACGATCTCGAGATTGCAGCGTGAGCACCGCTAGCGGCAAACCCGACGATCGGAGCTCGCCGATCGATGACGACTACGTCGGCAACTTGGACGCACTCACTCGCGACCTGGACGACATCGAAATGATCGCTGCAGCAGCGCTTTCGGACAGCCCGATCGACGATGCGGCGACCCAGCGCATCACCAGCACTCAAACAGGTTTCACCTATTCAGGTCTCACCACACACCATCAGCAGCGTCGCGAAGTCGAGGGATGGGGCGAGGCCGAGATGGCCGACATCCTCGACCCGATCGCGCTGCAGCAGCTCGATGGATGGCGAGCAGCACAACGGCTTCGGTGGGAACATAGCGACTTGGTGGTCGTCGGAATCTCTGGGCTCATCGGCGCACTCGGGAACCTCTACGATGACCAGGTAGACGCTGCAGTACTCAGTGGCTTGTCCCTGTTGAAGAAGAGCGATCTGCTGCGCCGGTGGGAGAAGGAGACCGCCCGTCTTCCCATCGATTACACCGGCCCGAAGTTCGGCGGCCCGGCACATCGTGTCCGGTCTGCAGGCCACGACGTCGGCCGACTCTTTGCCGCCCTCAATCAGATCCGCACGGGAACATTCGAAGGCACATGGTGGCAGGACGGACAGCGGATGGTCACGAAGGTTGCGACAACTCGCTCCGGTCTGCCGTTCGCTCGAGCGCCCGAGCCTCATCTCGCCGTCGCGCTTCTGTTGAAGCACTGGGCTGCCGACTTCGTTACCCCGATGAACCTTCCGCTGCCGGGCTGGACCCTGCTCACCGAGATGTCGAACCCTGACCTGCGGAAGTTTGCCAACGACGCATACGCCGGAACGAATTCCGGCGACGGGCTGAATCTTCGCTCCGGCGTTTTGACACCTGGTCTGGGGATGCTCGCGACCGAAGTCGTCATCCGAACCCACACGCACCTTGGGGCCTACCGTTCCACCGGCACCGCACGTCTGGCGACGGCCGCAGCGGCCAAACACACAGAGATGCTGCTCGCGGCGCATGCCGCAGCCGGAGCGATCAGCTTGTCGAAGACCGCTGCAGCGGCAGTCGCCGGCGAAACCGTCGTGGCCGCACGACATCTCAACATCCCTGTCCTCATGAGGATCGGCATGCTTTCACTGAAGGTCCGCTCCGACGCCGCGGCACGAGCAAAAGCCGGAGCGCCGTCGTGGGAACAACTGCTCGCTGACGAAGCCGCGACATGGACTCTGCCGGAGGCGGTCACCATCGCGGACCTCTTGTCCGAGTCCGTTGGCCAATCGTCAACCGATGAGCCCCTGCTGCTCGAACAGAACCTCACTGATCGGTCGCGCTGAACCGCCGCCTGATCCGGAGAGTAGTTCGCCAGGCATCGGTACGCTCGTGGGCATGGGTGGGGACTTGTTGCTGCTGGTCGGTACTGTCGGCCCGTTGGTGCTGTTCGGGTGGGCGGCCGCTCGGGCGAAGCATCGGGGGTTGGGTGGGTCGTTTGTCGGGCCGTTTCAGGAGATGTTCGATCCGGGGGCGGCGCGGGCGCAGATTGTTGTCGAGGAGATGGCGGAGTTGCCGGATCCTTCGGAGTCCGGGGACCCGGATAATGACGATGGAATGCCGAATACTGTGGTGTACAAGGGTATTCGGCTCATTATAGACCCTGATAAGGGGCGGCGGCGTGGAGGGGATGGGTGCACCAGACGGGTTGGGTGAGTGCCCGGTAAGGCTGTCACCGGCGCGTTGGCGTTATCGTGAAGGACAAGGTGACCATTCAGTCGCACCTGGACCGAGGTGACTCGTTGATCGGAAAGAGCGGCTTCGGAGCATGGCGGAGGACCTGACGGTGACTCGGGGGCTGGTGATTCCCGGGTCCGAGTTGCGGGAGCGGTTCTCGCGGTCGTCCGGGCCGGGTGGGCAGCATGTCAACACCACCGATAGTCGGGTGGAGTTGTCGTTCGATCTTGCCAACTCGCCTTCGGTGCCGGAAGGGTTGCGCGCTCGGATGCTGGAACGGCTGGCTACTCGACTGGTCAACGGGGTGATCACGATCGCAGCCTCGGAGCAGCGCGCGCAGCTGCAGAATCGTGCGGCCGCGCGGGAACGCCTGGCAACGTTGCTGCGTGCTGCCGCTGCCGCCCCTCCTGCTGTTCGCCGGGCCACTAAACCTTCGCGTGGTTCGAAGGAACGTCGGATTTCCGCGAAGAAGCGGCGTGGTGTGATCAAACGCAACCGCCGCGCCTCACCTGACGACTAGCCGATGTGGACCGGCACGGCGCGTATTCTCACTGTCGTGCCCACCGGCGGAAGCAAACAGGTTCGCGCCGCACGCAAGCGTAAGAAGCGGATGGCGCAGGTCACCCACGACCTCACCGACTTGCAGTGGGACGCGCTCAAGACCTCGTGGGCCGGGTGCGCTTACTGCGGCTCTCCGGCCGGTTCGTTGCAGAAGGACTGCGTGCAGGCCATCTCGCGCGGCGGCCGGTACACGCTGCGCAATGTCGTGCCCGCGTGTGGGTCGTGCAACGCCAGCAAGTGCAATGCCGAGGTGACCGGCTGGCTGCGACGCAAGAAGCTGGACGAGCGTTCGTTCCTCGTCCGCCACTACGAGATCTCCACCGAGCTGACTACCCGGTTCGCCCAGTGACCTGAAGAGCGGCCGCGATCACACCACCGTCGGCTTGATACCGTGGAGCGACAGTTGTCGTACCCAAGCGAGGTTGCCCGAATATTCTTCCGAGCTTTTCACCCGACCCCGCGGCCACGCCCGCGCCGTCCTCGAATGCTTCGGAGAGTGCCATGCCAACCCAGATCACCGCGCTGTCGGTCAGCAAGTCTTTCGACGGCAATCCCGTCCTCGCGGATGTGACGTGCTCGCTCGACGTCGGCGAACGCACAGGCATCATCGGCGAGAACGGTTCCGGCAAGACCACCCTGCTGCGGCTGTTCGCCGGACGGGTGCAACCCGACAGCGGCGAGATCGTCGTTCAGGCCGACGGCGGCGTGGGTTACCTCGCGCAGGACGAGCAACTCCCCCAGCACCT
Organism: Nocardia sp. NPDC058640; assembly: GCF_042716995.1. Lineage (NCBI taxonomy): Bacteria > Bacillati > Actinomycetota > Actinomycetes > Mycobacteriales > Nocardiaceae > Nocardia > Nocardia sp. NPDC058640. Next base: position 37,970 of record NZ_JBHXRG010000005.1, on the reverse strand, counting down.
GACCGTCCAGCAGCTCATCGACCAGGCCCTGCGCGAGCTGCGCGTCGTCGAAGCGAAGATGCGCCGCATCGAGGCCGCGATGGCCGACGGCGACGAGTCCGGGATCGACGAATACGGCGAGCTGACAATACTTTTCGAACACCACGGCGGCTACGACGCCGACGCCCGAGTGGAACAGGCGTTCCACGGACTGGGCTTGGGCCTGGTCGATCGCGACCGGGTGATCGGTGAGCTGTCGGGCGGCGAGCAGGTCCGACTGCGGCTGGCCACGGTGCTGGCGGCGGCGCCGGAACTGCTGCTGCTGGACGAACCGACAAACCACCTCGACGACGTCGCCCTGACCTGGCTCGAAGACCACCTGCTCGCCCGACGCGGCACCACGGTGGCCGTCTCCCACGACCGGGCCTTCCTCGAAAAAGTGACCACCAGCCTGCTCGAAGTCGACGCGGACCGGCGCCGCGTGGTCCGCTACAACGACGGCTACCCCGGATTCCTGGCGGAGAAGAAGGCCGAACGCGCCCGATGGGTGCAGGCGCACGCGCAATGGCTGGCCGACACCGACCGCTACCGCGAAGCCGCCGACACCACCGCCCGCCGAGTCGCACCCGGCCGTGGCATGTCCGACAACAACAAAATGGCCTACAGCCGCGCCGGTGGACGGGTGCAGCAATCAGTGGCCAGCCGGGTCCGCAACGCGCAGGAACGGCTGCGTCGCCTGCTCGCCGACCCGGTGCCCGCGCCGCCGCAACCCCTGCGCTTCGCGCCCACCCTCGCGACCGCGGGCGCACAGGGCACGATGGTCGAAGCCACCGACATCTCCGTCGCGGGCAGGCTCGAACCGACCAGCCTGAAGCTGGCCGCGGGCGACCGACTGCTGATCACCGGCCCGAACGGCGCCGGCAAGACCACCCTGCTGCGCGCGCTGGCCGGTGAACTCACCCCCGACACCGGCACCGTCACCCGAACCGGCACCATCGGCTACCTCGCGCAGGAACCACCGCCCGCCGTGCGCGGACGGATGATGTTCGTCGCCTTCGCCCGCGACCGCGCCGGCGACCCCGAATTCCACGGCGAACAACTGCGCTCGCTGGGCCTGTTCGACGTCTCCCAGTTCACGACGCGGGTCGAGGACCTGTCCACCGGCCAGCGCCAGCGCCTCGCTTTGGCACGCTTGGTCACCGAACCCGTGGACGTACTGCTGCTCGACGAGCCCACCAACCACCTGTCGCCCGCCCTGGTCGAGGAGTTGGAAACCGCCCTCGCACACTTCCCCGGAGCCATCGTGGTCGTGAGCCACGACCGGCGCCTGCGCAGCCGCTGGGAAGGAAGCCACCTCGCCTTGCAGGCGTCAGCCTCGGTGTGAATCGCCTACCAATGTTGCGGCCATGAACCAGCCGTCCCCGCCGCCCTGTATGGATATCGACGGTGGCGACTCCGGCCCCTTTTCGACCGCCACTTTCCGGCGGTGGGGAAGCACGGTCAAGCCCGCAGTGGCGTTGCGATCAGGCTGACGCCAACCCCTTGCGGATGCGAAATGCCCAGGTGACAGGACCTGCGTAGCGGTCGGTGCGGGTCCGGTCGGAATCGGTAGCGAGGAAAACGAACTTACGATTCCGTCTATGCCGCAGCCGATTCGGGCCTTCCGATCCCTCACGCCGCGCGCTGCGACGTCGATCGTCGTGGTCGCGCTGATCGTGGTTCTCGCGGTGGGTGCGCCGGTGATCACCGCCGCGATCGGGGTGGATCCGTACACGTACCACCCCGAAACGCTCGGTCCCGACAGCGCGCCGGCCGGTGCTTTCGGCGGTATCAGCGCCGAGCACTGGTTCGGAGTGGAGCCGTTGAGCGGGCGCGACCTGTTCGCCATCGTCGTGTACGGCGCGCGAACCTCACTGCTGGTCGGAGTGGTCAGCGCGCTGCTCACCACGGTGGCCGTGCTCGTCATCGGGCTCACCGCAGGCTATTTCGGCGGGTGGCTCGATCGGGTCGTCTCGGGAATCACCAACGTGCTGTTCGGTTTTCCAGCGTTGCTGTTCATGATCGCGCTGGGCGCGGTGGTGCCGCCGGACGCGTCGAGGGTGGCGCTGGTGATCGCGGTGATGGCGATCTTCGGCTGGGCCGGTGGGGCGCGGGTGATCCGCTCGCAGACCATGACCCTGCGCAACCGCGATTTCGTCCGCTACGCCGAGGCGACCGGCGCGTCGACCTGGCACATTCTGGTCCGGGAACTGCTGCCGAACCTGCGAGGCACGGTCATCGTGTTTCTCACGCTGTATGTGCCCGCGTTCATCGGAACCGAAGCGGCACTGTCGTTTCTGGGTGTGGGGGTACCCGCGCCGACCCCGTCGTGGGGCCGCAGCATCGGCGATTCGATCAACTGGGTACAGACCGACCCGTGGTATCTGCTGTTTCCCGGGGCGGCGCTGGTGCTGATCACCTTGGCGATCAACGAGATCGGTGAGGCGCTGCGTCAGCGACTGGCCACTCCTGCGTGGAAGTCGGTCGCATGAACCGGTCGTTCGCCCTCGCGCGCCACGCGGCCGAGGCGGTGGCAGTGCTGGTGGTCGTCGCGCTGCTCACCTATCTGGTGTTCTATTTCCTGCCTGCCGATCCGGCCCAGTTGGCGTGCGGAAAGCCTTGCACGCCAGGCACTTTGCAGCGCGCCCACGAGTTCATGGGCCTGGACCGCTCGTGGTACGAGCAGTGCTGGGATTTCCTCGCCGGGTTGCTCGTCGGCCGATCCTTCGGTGAGGGAGGCAACGTGATCGAGTGCGCCGCACCGTGTCTGGGCTATTCGTTCCAGGAGAACCAGACGGTCCTCGCGTTGATCGGCGAACGCCTCCCGGTCACCCTCTCGGTGACGCTGGGTGCGGCGGTGCTGCTCCTGGTGTCCGGTGTGGGCCTGGGGCTGGTGGCCGCGGTGCGGGAGGGCTCACGCTGGGACAAGGTCCTCACCGATGTGAGCGCGATCGGGCTGTCCATGCCGACGTATCTGGTCGGCTTGCTGGCCATCTACGTGTTCGGTTTCCAGCTCGACATGATCCCGGTGGGCGGCTACGTGCCGTTCACCACCGATCCGGTCGACTGGGCGTGGCATCTGGTCGCGCCGTGGTTCGTGCTGGCCTGGACCGGCGCCGGTGTCTACGTGCGGCTCACCCGATCGAACCTGATCGACGCCCTCGGTCAGGACTACATCCGCACCGCGCGCGCCAACGGCCTGCCCGAGCGCCGGATTCTGCTGCGACACGGGCTGCGCAACGGCGCGGTGCCGGTGCTGACCTACTTCGGGATCGAGGTGAGCCTGCTGCTGGGTGGCGCGGTCATCACCGAAACCGTGTTCGGGATGCCCGGCTTGGGACGGCTGATGCTCGACGGCGTGAGCCAGGTCGATCTGCCGGTGGTCGTGGGCATGACAGTCTTCTCGGCCTTCTTGGTCGTGGCGGGAAACCTGTTGGTGGACACAGTTGTTCGAATATTGGATCCGAGAATGGTAGGTCGATGAGAATCAAGTCTGTTGCGATTGCCGCGACGCTGGTGACAGTGCTCGCGGGATGCGGGGCGAACACGCAGGATTCGGGTAATGCCGGGTCCACGGAGTTCAAGCGAGGCGGAACCCTGACGATTCCCGTCGAAAGCGCCAATTTGGATCTGGATCCCGCGAAGTCGTCGAACCTCGCGATCACCACCCAGTCGCTGTTCAACCGTAGGCTCACCACCTGGAGCTCCGAACCGGGCAAACCCGTTGTTCCCGTGCCCGATCTGGCCACCGACACCGGGACGACGACCGACGGCGGGCAGACCTGGAAGTACACACTCAAGCCGGGACTGAAGTTCGAGGACGGGACCCCGGTCACCGCGGGCGACGTCAAGTACGGCCTCGAACGGTCGTTCGCGCCGCTGCTGGCGGGCGGCTTCAACTACCACAAGCAGTTTCTCGTGGGTGGCGACAACTATGCGGGTCCCTACGACGGCAAGCACCTGGATTCCATCGAGACACCCGATGATTCGACGCTGGTGTTCAAGCTGACGCAGGCGTTCGGCGACTGGCCGTGGATCGTGTCGCAGCCCGCCTTCGCGCCGGTCCCGAAGGCGAAGGACAACCCGCAGACCTACGGTCGCGCACCGGTGGCGACGGGCCCCTACCGCATCGCCGATCGTGCCGACGGCCAGGTCGTGCTCGAACGAAACCCGCACTGGGACCCCGGCACCGACCCCAACCGCACCGCGGGTCCCGACAAGGTGATCTTCAAACTCGGTGTGTCCAAGGAGACTTCGGTCCAGTCGGTGATCCACGGTTCCGGTGACGGCCGGTTCTCATTCGCCGGTCCGGTGCCCGCCTCGCAACTGGCAGCGCTGACGGCGAATCCGTCCGCGAAGAGCCGCACCGCGGAGGCCGGTGGCGGTTCGATCGACCAGGTGGCCATCAATACTGCCAAGCCGCTGCTGGCCGACTTGCGCGTCCGGCAGGCGATCAATCTAGCCACCGACAAGGCCTCCTACCTGGTCGCCAGCGGCGGCAAGAACCGCGGGTCGATCGCGACGACGAACATCCCGCCCGCGCTCGAGGGCTACGAGAAGTTCGACGTCCTGCCCGCCCCGGAGACCGGGGATGTCGAGAAGGCCAAGACCTTGCTCGCCGAAGCGGGGCACGCGAACGGCGTGGATCTGGTGCTGGTGCACCAGAATTCGGCTGAGGTCGTGGCCCAGGCGCAGGCGCTGCAAGCCGGTTGGCAGCGGGCCGGGATCCGGGTGACGCTGCGCACCGTCGACCGCCCCACCTACACCGACATCACGATGCACCAGGACGGCTCGGGGTACGACCTGGCGCTGTCGCGGTGGCAGGCGGACTTCCCGTCACCGTATTCGATGCTGCAGCCCAGCTTCTCGTCGAAGGAGATCGGCCGCGGCGGATACAACGCGGCCCGGTTGTCCGACCCCACCGTCGACGCGGCGATCGATAACGCCGCGCGGCAAGTGGATCCGGCCGCGGCCAAGGCCGCATGGGCGAAGGCCGATCGGGCGATCACCGCGCTGGCACCGAATGTTCCCTTGATCAATTCGGTGAACACCTGGATCTACGGCGCGGGCGTCGCCAACTTCCTCGTGCCACCTTTCCCGTCCTACCCGAACTACTTCCGGATCTCGCTGCTGCCATGAGTGTCGACTCCGGACAAGCCCTGCTGTCGGTTCAGAATCTGACCGTTCGCGGTCCCCGCGGCATCCTCGTGCGCAATGTGTCGTTCGAGGTGCCGCGGGGTGAGGTGCTCGCGCTGGTCGGTGAGTCCGGCGCGGGCAAGTCGGTGACGACGCTGGCAGTCCTCGGGCTTCTCGGCCGGGGCCTGACAGCGTCGGGATCCATCGAGTTCCGTTCCGCGAACGGCCCTTCGGTGGATCTGCTGCGATTGACACCACCGCAGCTGCGCCGGTTCCGGCTGGAATCGGTGGGGGTGGTGTTCCAGAATCCGTCCTCGGCGTTCGACCCGGTGCACGCCGTCGGCGCCCAGATCGGCGAGGTGCTGGCGGCCAGACTGCGCCTGTCGCGGGCACAGCGCCGCGCCCGCGTCACCGAATTGCTCGAGCGGGTGCGGCTGCCCGATCCGGAGCGGGTGGCGCGGTCCTATCCGCATCAGGTGTCGGGTGGGCAGTTGCAGCGCGCGATGATCGCGATGGCACTGGCGCACGAGCCGGAACTGATCATCGCGGACGAACCGACCACAGCCCTCGATGCCTTGGTGCAGCGGGAAATCCTCGACCTGCTGCGCGAGGTCCGTGCTGAAACAGACTGCAGCACACTGCTCATCACTCATGACATGGGCGTGGTCGCCGACTCGGCCGATCAGGTAGCGGTCATGTTCGAGGGCGCCATCGCCGAGCAGGGGTCGGTGAAGGCGGTACTGGGAGCACCCGAATCGGACTACACCCGCAGCCTCGTGGACGCGGTCGCCCGCCTGGACGGCACGAAAGCCCCCGAGCACCGCGAATTCGGTGAACCGGTGGTGCGGGTGGAGAAGGCGAGCGTAACCTATCGCGGCCGCACGAAAGTCGCTGCGCTGCGTGATGTTTCAGTGACTGTTCGCGCGGGCGAGATGGTGGCCTTCGTGGGCGAATCCGGAGCGGGCAAGTCGACGCTGGGCCGGGTCGTCGCCGGGCTCGAGCCTTTGACCGGCGGAACGGCGACAGTCGCCGACGTGGACCTGCCGGTGCGTCGTGCCTCGGGCCGACGGGCGCTCGGCGCTGTGATCGGCATCGTCTTCCAAAACCCCGCGTCCTCGCTCAACCCCGAACACACGGTGCGCCGATCCGTGGAATTGCCGCTGCGGGTCCACACCGACCTGTCCCCCGCCGACCGCGATCGGCGGGTGCGCGAACTCCTCGCCGAAGTCGGACTCGGCGCGGAATTCGCGGATCGGCGCCCGCGCGAACTGTCCGGCGGACAACAGCAGCGGGTCGCCATCGCCCGAGCCTTGGCGCTTGACCCAGAGGTTCTCGTCGCCGACGAGCCGACCAGTTCACTCGACGCACGCATTCAACGCGATGTGCTCGATCTGCTCACCCAGATCAGACGCCGACGCGGCCTCGCCGGAATTGTGATCACCCATGATTTCGCGGTCGCGGAGGCGATCGCCGATCGGATCGTCGTGCTCAGAAACGGGGTGGTCATCGAAGACGGTCCGACCAGCACCGTGCTGAGTTCCCCGTCCCACGACTACACCCGCACGCTGATCTCCGCGATCCCACTAGTGGATTCCAACGCGGAATCCACGCACCACACGTGCCGACTCGCGGTGTGAGAAGTTCGACGAACACTCGTTCCTCGTGCGTCACCACGCAGTGAGATCAACACGACACCGCACCTCTGGCGGAGGTGTCGAGGCGCACCCCCAGCACTCTGGACAACTCGCACACACTGTCGCCACTGGGGGTCACCACACCGCGTTCCCACCGGCTGATCTGGTTTCCGTCCGCGATTCCGATCCAGTCGGCCAGCTCCGCCTGGGTGAACCCGGAGGCCATCCTCGCTGCCCGAATTGCTCTTCCGATCGTCGACATGGTCTCCCTCTCTCGATGCCCTCAGCACGGATCGCATCGGTGCGGGTGTCCGTCGGCGAACACTCCCCGCCTGATGCGTTCTCCCGCAGCCACATTCGAAAGGTATCGGGAATCGCGTCGTCACAGGAGGCTGTGACTGCACGGCACCTGACTGTGCACGCACAAACGTGCTTGCAGTCGGGCGGGAAGCCCGGCTATTTCGGCGGGTTGTCCGCCTCGGTGGCACTGCGGCGCCAGTCACGGGGCGTCATGCCGTACGTTTCCCGGAATCGCCGGGCGAAGTGGGCGGCATCGCGGAAACCCACGGCACCGGCCACCGACGCGATGGACCGGTGCGCGTAGCCCCTGTCGATCAGCATGTCGCGGGCGCGGGCCAGGCGGTGTTCGATGATCCATTGTTCGAGACTGATGCCCGACTGCGCGCACACCTTGAACAGGTGCCGCACGGAAATATTGTTGGCGGCGGCGATTTCGGGGATCTTCAAACCCGAATCGGACAGGTGTGCCCGCACATACCCCAGGATCTGCTCGATCAGCAGTTGGTCCGGGATGGCGCCGCCGTCACCGGGCCCGCGCCCGGCCGCCGAGATCAGCAGCGCCCGAACCATTTCCAGACACGACTCACCCACCGACGCGGCGGCAGGATCGGTTTCGAGTTGGTCGGCGATGGCGACCAGATGCTGGATCTGCGCGGTGACCATCGGATACAGCGGCGATGCCGCCAACCGGCCGTGGGCCGCGATGACCGTTTCCGCGGAAATCCCCAGGCGGTCTCGCGACAGCTGCAGGCACAGGGTTCCGCCCAGACCATGCCACCCGGAGGCGAAGGCAGGGGCCAGGTCGATCACTTCGCACGCGCCGGGTTCGATCAGCGTTTGCGCACCGAACTGTTCGTGCCTGCGGACCTGCCCGGTCTGCACGGTCACCGTCAATGTGTCGCTGGGCGTGGATCTTTCATGCCGACGGGTTCGGCTGACCTGGTGACCGGACACCTCCGAACGCGTGAGCGCGATCGGCCCCAGCATCCATGCTTGGTGCCGACTGACCACCTCGGCGGCCGAATCCCACATCTGCAGGTTCGCCCCGATATCGGCTTCCTGCAGGATCGCGGTGACCGCCTCGCGCCGGTCGGAAGGCGTGAAGTAATCGGAGTCGATCAGCACTGCCATTTGTGATCTCAGCTTCGGATTCTCGCCGGCGGTGGAGCCCCTCCCGTCGCCGGCCGCTCCGCGTTTCGGGCAGGGTGATTGCACGAGCCTGTAGTCGGCGATGCTATCGCGCGGTGGCGCGCCCCGAGCCCGATTCGGCAGAGTTCAGGACCGACACGCGGTGGCGTGTTGTCTTGCCGTTGCGGGCCGTAAGGCCAGGATTCGACGTTCGGCAGGGGTCGCCGTGGCAACCCATTCCGGGCGCAGCGCGGCATAGGTGCACACGTCGCGCCACCGACCCTGGGTGCGGTACAGCTGTCGCAGCCGCGCCTCCGGCGTCAAGCCCACTCCCGACATGACCGTGTCCATCACCGGATGATCGTCTCGGTGCCCGGCCCACACCCGGTGAATCCCCAACGGTCCGAAGGCGAATGCCGCCATGAGTCGCGCCGCCTCGATGCCGCCCGCACGCAACGCCGTTTCCGGGACCACGACCAGTCCGCCGATCATCGCGTTGCTGCCGAAGTCCTCGACCAGCAGGCTGATGGTGCCGACCATGGTGTCCTCGCCCGGTGCGGTGATCGCGAGCGTGTACTTGCGGCGCGGGGTCTCGAAGCGGGAGCGCAGGGTGGCGTCGAACGCGGCTGCGGCCGCCCGGACACCCATGCTGTCGGTGCCCATATATCTGGTCAGGTTCGCGTCGGTGAAGATCCGCTGATAGACACCCAGGTCACCGGCTTCCAGCTCACGCAACCGCAGCCGCGCTCCGACCAGTTCCACGTTGCTCAGATCGACCGTCACCGGACTGCTGCCATCGCCCGCACGAAGGCGGTCTGTGGGTCCATCGCGGGGATGAGCTCGTCGAGGTCGATATACGTGCGCCCCGACGGGATCTCCTCTCCGAGCAGAATCCGGCGAGCCGTGTCCGCGACCAAGGCGCCCCCGAGCATCACCCCGGAAGCGAGTTGCGGCCAGCTGGACAAGCTCCGACCGATCTCCCCGACAGCCTCGCGCATCGCCGGACTCAGCCGCGGCTCATCGACCACTGCCAGCAGAAACGACAGCAGCTCGCCCTGGTTCATCTTCGCGACATCAGCTGAGGTCGACCCGCCGCCGCGGCCGTGGAACAGCGGACGATCGGGTTCGCGATCGAAACGCTCCACATCCAGCAGGCCGCGATCGTTGGCGTCCATCAGAACGGGGATTCCGCGGCTGCGCGCGTACTCACGGGCGGCGACCTTCGCCCACACGGTGTCGCATTCCTCCACCAACAGATCCAGCGTGCCACCGGTTCCGTCGAAGAACGGCCCGATCGACTCCTCGGTCAACCCGTCGGTGAACACCTCGATGTCGAGATAGGGGTCGATCTCGAACATCTGACGCGCGGCCAGCACCGCCTTGGACACGCCGAGATCACCTATCCCCGCCCGCAGCCGGTTCAGATTCGACAATCCGAGAGTGTCGAAGTCGGCCAACCGGAACGATCCGCCGACCCCTTCCATCGCCAGCGTCACCGCGGCACTGTTGCCCACCGACAGCCCCACCACACCGATCCGCCGCTCACGCAGGTCTGCCTGTTGCGCCCGGTCGATCTTGTTGCGATTTCGATCGGTGCGCAGCTGCTGGAAGTCGTTGCGCGGCAACACATGTACCAATCGGCCACTCCACGGGTAGAACACCCACGTACCCCACCGCCACAACGGCGTCTCGCCACAGATCCGCTCGCGCATCGCCGCCAGCGATCCCGTCGTCTGCGCGGCAGCAGGATCCTGGCAGCGGATCAGTTCGTCGAGCTGCTCTTCGATCGTGTCCTGCACTGCCCCAACAGAACTCGACGCTGCCAGCGCTTCCAGCTCACGCAGTCCTTCCGGTCTGGACGCGTCGAGCAGGACCGGACGGAATTGCGATGTCGCAGCGCTGGGCGTGAGTACCGCCGGCCGCGGAACCGAGCGATGCTGAACCATGTGTGCACGAACCTCCGACTCTGATGAGACGAACGTCTCTGTCGACCAGGACGCACAAAGGATACCCGCAGCACACTCTCAGCTAACTCAACCTCGGTCCATCGGCATGGCGCGAAAGTAGCTCAGCCGAAATGACTTACGACCAGTTCGGCCGACGTTTAGCGCCCGGATGTCCATGGCGCACATACGCTGAAGCAATGAACCAGCCACCGCTAACACAGTCGATGCCACCCCACGGCACACCGCCGCCGACCGGACAACAGTTCCCGATTCTCGTGTCGACGATGAACGACGTACCAGGCCACGAAGTGGTGCGGGTATTCGGTGAAGTCGCGGGGCTGACGGTGCGCACCCTCGGTATCGGGAACAGCTTTTCAGCTGGCTTCCGCTCGATCAGCGGCGGCGAGGTCCCCGAGTACACGAAACTGCTGTACCAGGCCCGATACGAGGCGATCATGCGAATGTGCCAGCACGGCATGGCTTTCGGTGCCAATGCGATCATCGCGATGCGGTTCGATTGCAACGGGATCGCCGGCTCGCTGAGCGAGGTGGCGGCCTACGGCACCGCCGTCGCCATTCGGCCCGTACAGCAGGCACCGGTCGATCAACCGGTATGAGGACTACGCTCCCGCGCAAACGTCTGCGGCACCGCAGCGGTGAACGGCGCCTCGAATAGCAGCTTCGGGTCGATTGCGCGGGTCAGTTGAGGCGGCCGACGATGAGGTTGACTAAGTCGATCTGGCTGGCAGTGGGACAGAGATACGGGCTCGGTTGCCGAAAGGCGTCGACGTTCAGCCTCAGGAGGTTCTACCCTAGAACCTGGCGAGTCGTCGCATTGCGAAGAGCGGGGGGTTGGCGTGGCTGTCACAGCTTGGACCGGCGCTGAGGTCCGCGCGATGCGTACTGCCGCGTTGCGGATCACGCAAGCGGATCTGGCCGAACGTCTCGGATTTACGGAGTCGGTTGTTCGCAAGTGGGAAAGGCGCGGTGCCACAATCACACTCACGAACCAGCACGCCGCCGCGATGGACACCCTACTGGCGCGTCTGGACGACGGTCAGCGCCATCGGTTCGAGTCTGCCCGATCTGCGGTTTCGCCCACCATCGTGCCGGATGTCGGTCAGTTCGACAGGTCGGATGCGATCGTCGGTCGGCTGCATCAGCTTGCCGAGCTGCGTGGTGATGGTGATCTCGTCGACGGGCTGAGTCTTGCGCTCGGCGACGTCGTCGACCGTTACGAGGCGGAGGGACCACGCCATCTCGCGGGCGAGGTTCAAGAGCTACGTCAGCGGGTGAATCTTCTTCTCCAGCAACGTCGCCACCCTGCCCATGTCGAGCAGTTGTATCGGATCGCGGCACGGCTGTCGGGAGTGCTGGCGTACATGGCGGTGAATTGTGGTCGGTTCGGCAGCGCTCGGATGTACTGCCGCGAAGCACAGGTACTGGCATCGCTGATCGAGGATCGCGAGATGCTGGCGTGGGTTAAGTCAACTGAGAGCTTTTGCGCGTATTACGCAGGCGATTTCGCGCTGTCGGTGACGTTGGCCGAGGAAGGGATCGCGCTGGCCGACTCAGGGTCTCAGGCAATCCGGTTGTATTCCAACGGGTTAGCCCGCGCTTGGGGGAAGCTGGGCGACACCGTAGAGGTCGAGCGCGCTATCGAGCAGGCGATGTCGCTGGCGGATCACCACAATGTGGTCCCTGGCCTGACTCCCGCGCTGACCTTCGAGTCCTACGGCAAAGCGCGCCTCATGGCCAATGCCGCCACCGCGTTCCTGTCGGCCGGGCGATTCGACAAGGCCCTCGAGTTCGGCGAGTTGGTCGAGGACCATGTTTCGCAGTCGGACTCGGTGTGGAGTGCAACGTTGGTGCGCTTGGATGTGGCGACTGCGCTTGTCCTGCAACGCCACCCGGAAGTCGAGCGGGCGGTTCGGCTCGGCGTCGAGGCTCTCGACGCGTCTTCGGATCGTCCGATCAGGTCGGTGTGGCAGCGGGCCGATGAACTCGGCGCGCTGCTGGAATCCCGGCATCGTGCACCGTCGCGCGATTATGCCGAGCGGTTGGCGCAGTGGCGTCGTTCGGCCCAACCCCTGATCGCGCCGGAGAGCCGGATTCAACCACCCAGCGCAAGCACTGCTCGGGTCGTCCAGCGATAGGCGTGGCCATCTCGTCGCAACACGACCAGCTCGACCTGGTTCACCCGCACGGTGACGCTTCTGGCGGTACGAACTGCCGCGACTGCGTCGATGACCGCAGCGGCTGCGCGGTCAGTGTTGTTGTAGGCGATGCCCAAATGCGGGCGGAACCGGGAAGAATTCGGTGCCGACGAGTTCGGCAAGGCTTGTGCCGTACAGACTGACAGGATCTGATGCAGGTCCAGCAGCGGATCCCATGGCGCGACCGAGAATCTGATCGCGCTGCGCGAGCCGCTCAACGGTCCCACGGTCAAATCGAACGGCTTCACCTCCGAAAGGCTTTCGCGGGCAAACGAAACCAGCTCGTCGATCTGCTGGTCAGAGACAACGTTCGTGTCGCCGACCCCCATCATCGTGAGGTGCAGCGCATCCAATGGCACCGGATCAACCCCACCGATTGCCAGCGCTTTCTGGCAATCGGCGGCGAGTGCGTTCAGGTCCGAGTCATCGAAGGTGAGGTACCAGTAGTAGCCCGTGCGACCTGGCGTCCACTGCTTCACCGCCCAATGGTCGCGAAGGATCTCGATCTCGGCGAAGGCGTTCCAATCATTGCGCGCGATGGCATCTGGATCCGACGTCGAGTCCGGCGGCTGCCGGGGAAACGGGCCACTGGATGCCATGTCCGTCCTCTCCACGTCGAAGGTCTTGTCGGCAAGTTTACGGACTGGGCCGGACGGCGCGCTGATGCGGGCGAGCGTCCGGCCGCGGGGTCACATCCGCTGCGGAGCCGCCATCCCCAACTGACCCAACCCGAGTTCCAGTGTTCGCGCCGTCAACTGGCACAACGCGATTCGATTCGAACGAATCGGCTCATCAGCTGCGATGACCGGGCACAGGTCGTAGAAGGTGGTGTAAGCGCGGGCCAGATCGTAGAGATAGCCCGCCAAACGGTGGGGCTCCAACGCATCAGCCACCTCCTCCAGCACGGTGCCGTAGCCATCCAGGACCAGTGCGAGTTCCCGCTCTGCCGGTTCGAGCGGACCGGCAGTGTCGACCGTGATCTGCGTGGGGGCGTTAGCCTTTCGCAAGATCGAGCACACACGGGCATGGGCATACTGCAGGTAGACACCGGTATTGCCGTTCAGCGTTGTCATCCGGTCCAGGTCGAAGCTGTAATCCTTGACCCGCGACGTCGATAGATCCGCGTACTTGACCGCACCGATCCCCGCCTGCTCAGCGATAGTGTCGAGCTCAGCGCCAGACAGGTCCGGGTTCTTTTCGGCGACCACAGCGCGGACACGGGCGGCGGCCTCGTCGAGCAGGCCCATCAACCGAACCGTTCCTCCCGCACGGGTTTTGAACGGTTTGCCGTCCGGTCCCAAGATCGTGCCGTAAGCCACGTGATCGACTTGGATCGCGTCGGTGAGCCACCCGACTCGCCGGGCGGCTTCGAAGATCAGCTGAAAGTGCAACGCCTGCCGCGAATCGGTGACATACAGCAGGCGGTCTGCGTGCAGCGAGGCGATGCGGTATCGGATGGTGGCCAGGTCGGTGCTGTCGTAGCCGTACCCGCCGTCGCGTTTGCGGGCCATGAGCACGACAGGCTGATCATCGGGGCCGGTGACCTGTTCCGATAGCACGACGATCGCGCCATCGCTGTCGACTGCTACGCCCTTGTCGATGAGTTCGGTGACCGTGTCAGCGAGTTGGTCGTTGTAGAACGACTCCCCGACATAGTCATCGGGGGTGAGCAGGACACCGAGTCGGTCATAGATCGCGCCAAAAGCCTTCTCGGACTCGGCGACGATCTCCCGCCACCGCGCGACCGTGTCCGCATCGCCAGCTTGCAAGGCCACCACGCGGTTTCGTGCACGGTCGGCAAAAGCCGGGTCGGCGTCGAACTGGGCACGGGCAGCCTTGTACAGGCTGTCCAGCGCCGACACCGCACTCGTCTCAGAATCCAGTTCTTCTGTGTGCCAAGAAGATTCGGGATGCTCGTCGATGTACTGGATCAACATCCCGAACTGGGTACCCCAGTCGCCCAGGTGATTCGCGCGCACGACATCAGCACCGAGGAACCCGAAAACCCTCGCGAGACTGTCACCGATGATCGTGGTCCGCAGATGCCCGACATGCATCTCCTTGGCCACGTTCGGCGCGGAGTAGTCGATAACCACCCGATGCCCATGCTCGCTGGCCGGCACACCGAGCCGATCATCAGCCAACCGTGCGGCCACGCTTTCCCAGATCGCCTGGTCAGCGAGGGAGATGTTCAAGAATCCGGGGCCCGACACCTGCACATCAGCGATCACGCCACCGCTGAGATCGAGATGGGCCGCGAGCTCGCTACCGAGCTGGGCGGGTGGCATCCCGACCTTCTTCGCCAACGGCAACGCGGCGTTGGATTGAAAGTCGGCCCGATCGGATCGTCGCACTACCGGGTCCGCATCCGCCATTTCCGGGCGGACTCGCACGATCGCCTCCGACACAGCGGCAGCGACACGTCCGAGCAGCGGCACAATACCGGCAGAGCTCACCTTGGATTCCTTTCGATGGGGATGGTGGGCCCATTGTCGCAGGCGTGTGAAGTGGAATAGCTGCGGCTGACGTGGCACCGGCGGAATCGCGCGCCATCGACGACCTCGACCAGGTTCCGAGCGACCAGCGACGCCAGCCCCGACTGGACCGTGGACCACAGGCGGGCAGGGTGGGTGTAGCCCAAGAAATCCTTTCCCTGCGCACCACCGGCCACGCCAGTCAACGCCCGCACCGCACGCGGAACTGTGATCTCCGGCGTCGCGAGCATCGAGATCGCGAGCACCGCCACAGCCTGCTCCGCCCGCGCACGATCAGCGCGATACCGGCTCACGTTCCCACCGAGGAACACGTGCTCGCTGGTGAGAGCGTTGAGCACCAGGCGCTGCGCGAACGCGGGCGAGTTCAACCAGCTCGCTTCGACAACCACCGGATCAGGGCTGAGCACCCCATCGATCCTCGGAAAGCACCGCAGACTCACCGCACGATCGACATCGGCATAGGTCGCGAAAAGTTTTGTCTCGTAGTCGACTTCCATGTCGTCGGCCAACCCGAAATCATCGTGGATGCGCCGAACCGCGCCCAGCAGGCCGTCCATCAGGTAGCGACCAGGGCGATCGCGTCCGACCAAGACGAGGTCCAGATCTGAGCGCGAGTCTCCCGTGCCGGCCTGTGAGCCGTAAACGAGTCCGTACCCTCCCGCAGGGGTGAATGTTCGACACAGCTGCGCTGCCGCGGCAAACAGCTCGGGCGTCATGACGACAAGCCGATCGGCAGCGACGCATACGGGTGCGCGGCGGCGTGGAAGTCGATGAGGTGGACTCCGCTCGGCAGCGCGACCCCGCCACCTGCGATCTCGTATCGGTCGAGGAACTCCTCCACCGTTTCCGCGAGCTGTGGATCATCGAGCAATAGCGGATGGTGTTTGAAATGCACCCCGAAGAACCACTCACGCGCCGCATCCCGGCTGGGTGCCCATGCCACTCCCCCGAGGCGCGTGTGTGTCAACGTGCCGTCACCTCGACCTTCGGCTTCGCGGAGTGCGTCGACCAGTACGTTCCTGGTGTAGGCGCGGCCACCATCGGGAAATGGCGCGACGACTTCCCAGCCACGGGTCACCAACTGCTGTTCCGGGCTCTCGGCGTCGAACAACATGGCGAGCAGGTGTCCGCCCGGCGCGACCAACCGGACCAGGTCGAGCACGAATTCCCGCGCCCGGGCCTGCGCGCGAGCCTGATCCTGTCGAGGTCGCACACCCGAAGGAGAGAGTTCCTCGAAGAACTCCCCGATCGGGTAACTCAGCGACCAGAACGCCGTCACCAGGTCAAAACTGCTCGACCGGCCCTGCCGCAGGAGCACGGTCACGGCGTCGCTGGTATCCGCGCAGATCGTCCGAGCCTCAGGGAATTTCTGGGCAACGGCGTTCACCATTGTTTCGCTGTAGTCGGCGAGCACAAGGTTGCGTGCGTAGGGCGCGATCGTCTCGGTGATCCGACCTGTGCCGCAACCGAACTCGACAACTTCCAGCGAAGCGGTTGGGGCATGGTGGTGTTCGGTGAGCCAGTCCGCCACCAGGTCGATGTCTTCGGTGCCGCCGTAGTAGTGGCGCAACAGAAGCTGGTCGTAGACGCCCTCGGTCTCGTAGACGGCGCGAAAGCTCTTGGTACTCATGGCATTTCTCCGTCCAGGTCCAGGGCGAGGTGGTCGAGGTAGGCAAGGACGTCACGCATGTGGGCCTCGGTGACCGCGGGATTGTTCGCCATGAACCGCAACGGATGCACGACCGCTCCCGCGCATAGGCGGCCGAGGTCATCGGGGAGGGTGAATTGATGCAGATGCCAGCGGCCCTCGGCCAGCATCCGTGCATGGATCGCGATGTTCAGCCGGTTGAGTCGACCCAGTTCTGCCGCGTCCAGATTTCCAGCCTCGATGCCCGCCGGCAGGTACGCGAACACCACTGCCGCAAGGTCCGGGTTGTTGAGCCGCACCAACCGTGGATGCGTATCGACCAACGCCGCGAACGTTTTCGCCACCTCATGTCGGTGATCAGCCAACTCCGCCAGGCCTGCCCGTCCACGACCGAGCATCATCATCCACAACTTCAGCGACATCCACCCTTTGGTGCCGATGAACGGGGTGACCTGCCCGAACGCGAAGTCTTCCTGCATGATCAGGTCTGAGTGCGTCGAAATCGTCCGCACCACAGCCGGATCCCGCACCAGCAACGCACTCAGCCCGTACGGCACTGCCATGATCTTGTGGGGGTCCACGGTGATGCTGTCGAACTCGGAGATGCCGTCGATCTTGTCCCGCAGGCTCGGACTGAACGCCGCGAGCAAACCCCAGCACGCATCCGCGTGCAACCAGATCTTCGCGTCGATCTCCCGCACCACATCGTGCACGGCACGCAGGTCGTCGACGGTCTGCGTTCGGCTGTCGCCGGCATAGGCGATCACTGCCATCACTCGACCACGATGCTCCCGCAGTATCCGCGCGAGTTCGTCTGTGTCGTAACGGAACCCATCGGTAGCGACGTCGATGATGTGGGCACCACAACCAATCCAGGTCAACGCGGCTTTCACGCTGTAGTGCCCGATCCCCCGCGGCACGACCACCGCGAACTGGCTCGGATCGACAATCCCGGACTGCATCGTGCCCGGTGCTTTCGCCTCACGGGCGAGCATCATCGCCACGGTATTGCTGGTCGTCCCGCCGGGCGTGATCATGCCGCCCACATCCCACACGGAATTCACCTGCGCGACTAACGGATTCGCATAGCCGAGCAGCTCCCGCAACCACCGGAGAACCGTGATCTCGATGAAAGTCGCACTCGGACTGTCGAACGACTGGTTGATCATGTTCTGCTGAGTCAAGGTTGCGAGCACACTGCCCGCCAGCGCGAGCTGATCATCGCCGGTGTCACCGAAACCCATGAACCGCGGCGATGCCTCGTTCTTGCACAGCGGCAACACCCGGTCCACGAAGTCAGCCAACACCTCGTCATCCGTCATCGGTTCGACGGGCAGATCAGCGACCAGAAGGTCGCGGATCTGCCCCGCGGTGCTGCGCCGTCCGAAGATCTCCCGGCCGGCTTTGAACTGCAACCCGATATCGAGGCTGCGATGAAGTAGCTCGTGAGGATCGGTTGCGGTCTGGTTGGGTGTGCGAATTGCGGGAGCGTGCATCGGGTTTCGCCTTCCGTGCGGTGCGAATCTGTTACCCACAACGATCCGCCCGAAGACCCGAAGCCAGAAGCCACGCCACCGCTACGGAACCGCCACGACACCGCCCGCCATGACATCAGTTTGACGATGGCCCGTGCGGACGTCAGGCTGTCGCCACCACCGATTCGTTGATCGAAGGAGTGTGATCCCATGCTCATCGAGGACCTCGCTGTTCTCGTTGCACGCAGCACACCGCGACTCGGCTCAACCAGATTGGTCGCCATAGATGGCCCAGGAGGCGCCGGAAAGTCCACTCTTGCAGCCCAACTCGCCGCCGCGTGCAGTGCGACGCTGCTCCACACCGATGACTTCGCGTCCTGGGACAATCAATTCGATTGGTGGCCCCGGCTCGAGCAACAGATCTTGTCACCCATCGCCAACGGGCAAGCGGGCCGGTATCAGCGATACGACTGGGGTACACAGACTTTGGCGGAGTGGCACGACGTCGTCCCACCGAAGGTCCTGATCCTGGAAGGCGTATCCGCTGCCCGGAATGCCGTCCGTGACCGGTTGTCCCTGTCGATCTGGGTCCAAGCGTCCCCCGCGGTCAG
This sequence comes from Nocardia sp. NPDC058640, assembly GCF_042716995.1. Taxonomy (NCBI): domain Bacteria; kingdom Bacillati; phylum Actinomycetota; class Actinomycetes; order Mycobacteriales; family Nocardiaceae; genus Nocardia; species Nocardia sp. NPDC058640. The sequence continues at coordinate 19,363 of NZ_JBHXRG010000005.1, read as the reverse complement.
GCTCGCACGAGGGCTCGCCCGCGACGGTGAGGTGGCCCTGCCGCTCTGGCAGCGTTGGATGGCCGCAGAGGACGTTCACTTCGCTGCCAACCGAACACGAGCACATGCCGATGTCGTCATCAGCGGCCAGGCTGATCACACAGCGCCAGAATCGCAATAGCGGCAGCGGCGATCTCACGCCGGCTCGGTCAATGTCGTCCCGCGGATGGTGGCATCGGTGGCAGGCAGCAGCGCCGTCGGTACTGCGGGAGGGATGGTGGAAAGCCTGGCGAGCCTGCATGATCGACACCCGGAGGATTCCTGGACCTCAGGCCGAAGCCGGGAGTCGATTCGGATGCGCAAACTGTTGGCAGCACCCCGAACCAGCAGCGGGCACGTCAAGATCAGCCACGATTGCCAGACTCCCCGCCCGGCCCCACCGAGGTACGTGAGCTGGTTCGACGTCCGCGGCGACGGCCGCTACCTCTACTCCCGCCGCGGCGAAGACATTCACATCGACCCGTGCATTGATCAGCGGTTCCACGACGGCCTTCGCCAGCTGATCGGGGGTCGATCGGAGGCGTCGTCCGCCGGACGGCACTAGACATTCTGGTCTTGCGTCCGGGAAACCGCGCCAGTCGCACCGCTTGTCGACGACGACATCCGCGAACTGAAGAAGACCGCCGAGGGAATCCTCGCCCTCTACAAGGAGGAGACCGATGAGCAGCACACCCATTCAGCCACGCCCACTGACCGACCTCGAATCCGCAGTCGTCACCAAAATGCTGTCAGGCGGGGGAACGGGCGCAGACGAGTTCCGAGCACAGATCCCGTATTCGCAGGTCGTATCGACTTGGGGAATTGGGTCGCCCAGCGTCGATCTGGTTGTGCAGCAAGGGGCGGCACGAGCGGTCGACTCCGCCGATGGGATCTTCGCGAACGGCGCGGTCACCGACGAGCGCCCTCGCACTCTGCCGGAACCTGACCTGATAGAAGTCGGCGACCAACCCTCTAATAGCACCATCGGTGGTCAGGCAGATGGGAAAGAATGAGCAGAGCACAAGTACGCCCACGTCCCCTCAATACTCACGAAGAGTCAATTCTTCGAAAGTTGCTATCAGTAGAATTTCCCGGAGCGGACAACTTTGTGTCCCAAGTTTCACACGTCCAAGTGGTTGCCGCCTGGGGAAAAGGGTCCCAAAGCCTGGACTTCCGCATCGCCCCCGAAGCATCAAAGGGCCCTGCCGGGGATGGCGAGCTGCCGGTATTCGGAGAAGTCACGGACGCTAACGGGACCGTGACCGGATTTATTACACTTTGGGTAAAGGATGGTCTCCTGAGTTCGCTCGAATACGGATCGCACACCGATGACAGTCCGACATCATTGCCGGATCTTTCGGCTATCTCCGTTAGTCGATTCAAATAGCCGCAGCGTCGACGTGGTCGAGACTGCCACGGCACCGCGTCGGCCCGAACGGTAGCTTTCCGCTATGACCAAGAAGCCGACGAACCCACCACGATGCCTACGACAGCGGCACGGCTGGAAGCACGCGGAGAGGTACGCGGGGAAGCCCGTGGAGAGGCCCGTGGACGCGTGGCAGGCCGTGTCGAGATGCTGGGCGAACTGTTGACCGTCAAGTTCGGTCCATTGCCCAGCGCTGTGACTGAGCGGGTTCAGGACGCTGATGCCGATGAGCTTCGTGTGTGGGCAAAGCGAGTGCTGACCGCTGGTTCGTTGGCAGAAGTGTTCGCGTAGTTTGCTCCCGCCCGGCGGGTCGGATCTCTCGACCGGTCGTGGTCGGCGGCCCGTCGGTTGGAGTAGTTCCTTTCAGGAAGGGTGCCAGAAAAACACCATTGCCGAGATAGGCGATAGGCATCCACACCGCCGATGCGCGGGGGCTTGACCAGCTTGGGCTCGATGTGCTCGTGCTGTAGAACCGGAGCATTGGCCTTGGCTTGCGCGCTTGAGTCACATTCAACATCGGGCTTTAGCCCCAAAAATTTGAGGCTAGGACTGGTCACCCGAGTACCCTTTCCAAGGGTACTCGGATTTATTTTGCAAGTCGGCCCAGCCAGCTTTACGATAGCCGACAATGCTATCGCCATCACATACCTCCGTGACTCCCCGATCGGTGAAGTATTGCTCGACGTCAGGTTCGTCGGAAACACGGCCTGGATCACACCAAACCGTATAACACACATCACACATAACAACTAGCCGACCGCTCTCGAAAACGACCGGTTCGACCAAACCTTGATCCAGATATGGACATTCACACAGGTAGATCATAATCACCTCAAGTATTAATGGCTTTCATTTTCCCAAACGGTCGCATCCTCCATGTATAGCGGATCCACACTTTCGGCGCCGGAAACATACAGTGCCCACAATAGTTCGTCGTGCGGAACGTGTGATTCGCCGAGGGTGTCAACCCATACAGCCACACCATCTTCCCGAACCGTGACGTAACACCATGCCCACGCACGAAGATCGGGGTCGAAGCAATAGATCCATTCCTCCGGATCCCAGGGGTCACCCAGACCCGCATTGCTGTAACTGCTGGCGCCCTCACCAGCAATTACGTCAGACATATTCCGAAACCATTCTGGCAACGAATCTATCGCGACTGTTGAATCTTCATCGAAGTTCACAGTACGAGAAATGTCGACAGCCGCCGAGATCAATGCCCTCAAGCGTTCAATGTACAGTTCGAACGAAACAGCTGGATGTACCAGAATGACCGCTAATGTCACAGTAGGACTGGTAGACGGGACTGCCAGAATCCGTGCGCGCTCATTCGCATCAATATTCTCACCCATCGCGCGTACCCTCCCTGTAAAGAAGGAGCGTATCCACCGCGCCAATGCCGTCGGGAATCGCCCCAGAAAGACTCAACAGGGCGTTGTGAGGCGGGTCGAGAAGATCGCAACTCTTACCATATCGAAGAATCCTTGAGATCGATTGACTGATAGAAATGTCCTTGCCGACACTAGACTCAACAGAAACTACGATATCGCCGACCACAACAGCGCCCGACAAACATCGAACAATACACTCCGCCGTTTCTGGCCCAGACCGATGAAACTCGACTACCTCTAGAGTTGAACTAATTTCCATTCCTACCCACCCACCCTGTCTATGAATTCTTTGATTTGCACGGGCGTCAATTTTGGTGGTTCTCGAAGCAGTGGCGAGAGGTCATCTATTCCAATAGTGAGCTATCGACTACTTGTTTGGGGGTTCGGGGCGAATCTCGTACACCAGCGCTGCCGAAAGGTGTCACGGATATCCATGCCGAAAGGTGCGCAACGACCTTCGGCTATTGGTTGCCGGGCGCCCTGTTCCATTCACCGAACATTCGCATCCAGTGAAGAATTTCAGAGGATTCGCGATCAGCGAGGAGAAAGGTATGGTAACCATTACGGCCGGATACTTCGATCATTACCAATTCATCATGTGCATACGCGGCGAGGAAATCTACAAGCTCCTCAGTCAATCTTAAGAGTTCGAGATCGCCACCCGTATGCTTCAACCTCCGCCTGTACACACGAAGGAGATTGGGCCTCGAAGCAGGGAGTGCACTGATTTCAGATGCATGGCGCACCTTATCAAGGAGGTCCGACCCCGCAATACCCCGCGGAATTGCCGCCGCTACTAAAACTTCTAATGTCACGCTATCCATGGAGATCACCTTCGGCGCCCAGCAACGCCGACGCGTTCGCCGAATATTGGGCGCACTCAAGTCGTAGCGCTTCCAGTTTCGCGGGATGATCTATTGTCACCTTGGCAAACAAAAACGACTCACTCCGGCGCGTACGGCAGCAAAATTCCCGCAGACTTCATCATCTCCTCGTAAGAGCTTTGCATTCCGCCCAGCCGGAGACTTAGATCTTCGAGAACAAATTTCGTCTCGTCAATATCGCCCTCTTCGAATAGATCCCTTGCCTCTTTTAGTATCGAATTAAGTATGCTTAACGTATCCCCTGAATCCGCCGGATATCGGCTGATCGGGAACTCCATTCGACTGCTGTCAGTCAATGACGTCAGGTGATACCACAGATCGCCAAAGGCGCTCCAACTCATCCTCCGGAACGATTGGACAAAGGAATTCGTCGAGGAGCGACGTAATTTGGCGAGCCTTGGACACAGATAGCCCGTATATTTCATGCAATGCCTTGGCCACAGCAATCTTCATTTGGGGAATATCGCTGCCGCCTCGGATCATCGCTAATATCTCAGTTAGCGTGGTCGATTCTTTAGGTGGCCAGTTAGTCGCCTCGATCCATGTCACCGGTCGCGACATTGGATATTTTCCCGCGATGACCCAATAGCCATCGTCTTCAGCCGTCACGCCGCAGTATCTTGTTCCGTCCATTGATCTGCCGACGAACTCCACGCTCCCCCTCGCGTCCACCATCGAGCTGAGGTTGATTCGGTCGGTCAACCTGACTGGGATCCAGTCCCGAATGTCAGCTCCGTTCCCTTGAAATGGAGAGGCTATCAGGAGGTCATCGGTGACGGAAACGATCTGATGGCCGCGTACAACTTGCAACCATGCTCCGGTCAGAGAAACAGCGCTATCTGCGAACGGAACAGTAACATCAGGTGTCACTGCTGAACCCGCAATAAGGCGCCAAGTCTCATCGATTGTCGGCGCTGTGACAACTGGGTCGCTCGATCGGATGACGAATCCAGCGGTCCGGATACGATCCAGCCGAGCGTCTGATTGTTCCACTGTCGGTCCTCGCTACTCGTAGAAGAAGTGGTGGTCTCCGCGGGGCTTGTTCATCTTGTCATATCGCTCCAATGGGTCTGCGTTGCGAGTGATATCCCACCCGAAGTTGACGTAGTTCCGATCTGGGTCACCTTTTGGCCGTCCCGCGTGGAAATGTGGCCCCTTCGGGTCGCCCGTATGTTCAACAACAACCCTTGAACCCATTCCATCAACCTCGAACTGACGGAAAGTTCCCCAATGCGTCGGATCATTTGAGTACTGGTAACCGGGCACCCCATTGAGAGACCTATCCCCGGTCACCGACCACTGAAAATCGGGCGTCGTGCCATATGGCACGCCTGCGAGTTCGTATGCTGCGCGTTCGGCTGAGTCTCGATCGGGAAATGGATTGGCATGGTCGCCTTGAGCGACATAGTCGGGCTCTAGGCCGAGCGGGTCCGACCAGGCTGTCGGATTGCGCGGGTATGCATGTGGGTTCGGAGAGGGAGTCAGGCCCAGCGGGTCGGATGTCAGGTAACGACCCGTGTCTGGGTCATACGCGCGGTAGTAGTTGTGATGTAACCCTGTCTCAGCATCTTCGTACTGACCTGGATAGCGCAGTTGTGTGCCTTGGCCGCCCACCCAAGTGGTGCGGCCCCATATTTGGTGGGTTGCGCCTGCAACCGGGACCGCCGTTGCCGGATCTACCATTTCGATCGGAATTCCGGACAAGTCGACAACAATGGCCAGAACGGTCGATCCCGCATTGCTTTGCGCAGCCTGAGTTATCGGAACGTAAGTTCCCGGGAGGTAATTCCACTGCAATGATTCGAAATCATCTATCTGCCCAATCAAATTTGAAGCATCGTAAATAAACTCCGTCCGCCCAATTTCAGTACCATTTTTGTTGTCAATTAGCTGCTTACTGGTGCGACGCCCCATTGAATCGAAGCTGTACTTCCACCATCGACCGTCAGCCGTGTACACGTCGGTGAGTTGATCGAAGGCGTTGTAGCGGTAGTGCCAGACATCCGGTTTGCGGGAGATTCGCGTGGTGACCTTGCGGATAAGACGACCCGCTGGGTCGTAGTAGTAGTGGTTACGACCGTCGCGAACAAGGAGATTGTTGTGGTATTCGCGACCCTCCAATGATTCGGGAGGGGACGGTGTCTGCCGAGGCTCCTCAGCGCGGGCGGGGAGGCTGGCGGTGATGTTGGAGAGGGAGTCGTATTCGTAGGCTTCGGCGATCTGGTCGTTGCGGGTGATGGTGTTGACGCGACCGATGGGGTCGAGGTTGTAGGTGGCGCGGGAGGGCCCGGCTTCAGGTCGAGTGGTCGTGTGGGCGGTGAGATAACCGTCGGGGCGGTAGGTGTAGTCGTCGCGTCGGACCATGAACGGCGAGGGGCGGGCGGTTGGGGTATCGCCGAAGTCGAGGGAGAAGGTGGCGGCAGGAAAGCCCGTGACTTCCTGGGTCGCGATACTCCCGCCCGAGGTGAAAGCGCGATCAAACTGGACTTCGTCGATGCGCCAACTGGTTAGCCGCCCAGCGCGGTCATGGTTGAACGAGATGTCGGTGTCGCCGACGTCCATCGCCGTAACGTGGCCGAGCACGTTGTGACGCCAGGTGGTGACCGACCCATCCGGGGTCGTCCGTCGGATTCGTCGACTGCGGTGATCGTAGTCGTTGACCATCGGCGGTTGGTCGTCAAGCTTTTGGGTCGCGACACGTCCCGTTGGGGTGTAGGTGAATTCCAGGGCGTGAGTGAGGGTTTCATCGATGCCGTTGATTGCAGTGAGGACGCGACCGGCAGGGTCGTGGGTGTAGGCCAGGTATTCGCCGGAGTCGGCGGTGACCGCGGTGAGGTTGCCGAGGATGTCGTAGCGGTGATGGCGGGTGATCCCGGTCGCGGGGGTGACGGTGGAAATGCGGCCGGTGACAGTGTGGGTGTAAGTGGTGGTGGCGCCGGTGTAATCAGTTTCCGAGATCAATCGGCCAACGAGGTCGTAGTCGTATGACCAGCGTTGACCGAGCGGGTTGATTACCGCGGTCAGGCGCCGTTCGGTGTCATACAGGTATCGGGTTGTTGATCCGTCGGGTTCGGTCCTGCCCGCGACCTTGTCGAAACTGCCGTAGGAGCAGGTTGTGACGCCACCGTTTCGGTTGGTGTGGGTGAGGAGGTTGTTTTCCCCGTCGTAGGTCCACGATTCAGCGAGGCCGTCGGGGTCGACTCGGCGAGCGGGTCGACCTTCGGCGGTCCACTCGTAGCAGGTGGTGTGTCCGAGCGGGTCGGTGACCTCGGCAGGGCGACCGAAGGGGTCCCGACGGATTGTGGTGGTCGCACCGTGGGGGTCGGTCACTGCGACGGGGAGGCCTGCGGGGTCGACTTCGACGTGGGTTACGGCACCGTCAGGATCACGGACTTCGGTGACCGCACCGCAGGCGCCGTGAGTGTATTCGGTTCGCGCGCCTGCTGGGTCGGTGACCGCGACGAGGTTTCCTGCCTTGTCCCATTCCCGAATCGCGGTTGTGCCATCAGGATTGGTGATGGTGGTGGGCCGGTTGCTGTAGGCGTATTCGATGCGGATGTCGCTGCCGTCGGGGCGCGTGATCATCGCGACGTCACCGTCTTCGGTGTAAACGTAGCGGGTGACCGCGCCGTCGGGTTCGGTGACGGCAAGGGGTTTGCGTGCGCTGTTGTAGTCGATGTGGCGGTGGCCGCCGTCGGCGTTGCGGAAGTCGCGCAGGCGGAGGTCGTTGTCGAAGCCGTAACCGGTGACTCCGCCCCGGGAATTGGTGAGTCGGGTGAGGCGGCCGGTGCCGTTGCCGAGTTCGAGGTATTCGAAGTCGGCGTTCATCACTCCGTCGAGGCCGCGTTGGGCGATAACGCGACCGGATTCGTCGTAGGTGTTGGCAACCCAACTCCCGTTGGAATCGGTCCACGACAGCATGCGGTGGTGCTCGTCGTAGGCGAAGCGGGTGGTGCCGCCGACGCCGTTGACCACGGTGGTCAGCTCGCCGTGCTCGTAGCCGAATTCACGGACGCGGGTGAGAGTTTCGAAGCCGTTCGCCTCGCCCGCGACCGAGATCGCGGTCACGCGACCGTTGGCCGAGTCGAGCACGACACGGTAGCCACCGGAGTGGGTGACCTCGGTCGGGTCGCCGTTGGCGTTGTAGTGGAACCTGATTCGGTTGTGATGTCGGTCGGTGATCGCGGAGATCGCGTAGTTGCCCAGCCGGGTGTCCAGGCCGTCGAGGACCGGTTCGGGGGCGAAGTGCCACACCAGTTCTCGGTCGGGGTCCCAGAGGCGGTAGCCACCGGCTTCAGTACGCGTCAGCTTCCACCGTTGACCGCCAGCGATCGGCTCGACTCCTACGCCGACTTCGGCGTGGGGGTAGGCCAACAGCATGCCGTCTTCAAAAACGACGGTCACGCAGTCAGCTTCGACGACGACACGCATGTCGAGGGTGGCCGACCAAGAGGGCCCGAACCAGCGACCGAATCGATAGTTCGAGTGGTGGGCCCGCTTCAGAGCCAGACGCAGGATGCCCGGCAGGTCGAGATCGGTGAGTGGTAGCAGGAATTCCCCGGTCGCGAGATTGACCGGGTCGCCGCCCTCCGCGGTTTGGTCCCGGGTGGAATCGGTTTTCGGTGGATCCTGCTGCGCAGTGTCGCCGACGCTGTCCTGACCGTTCGCACCGCTGTCGGCTTGGGCGCGGGGTTCGGGTGCGTTGTTCTGATCGGGGGTGGTTGGGTCGCCGTCGTGGGCGCCTGGACTGGTTCCGTCTCCGTCAGGGTTGCCACTGTTGTCAGGGTCGGGTGTCGGCTTCCCGGGTTCCGGGTCGGCCGGTCCGTTGTCACCGTCAGGACTGGCGCTGTTGTCCGCGTCGGGTGCCGGTTTCCCGGGTTCCGAGTCCGACGGTCCGTTGTCGCCGTCTTGGTGGGTCGGCGTGCCGTCATGGCGGTCAGAGGTGGAATTGTCGCCGTCCGGTGACGGCGAGGACGGTGAGTCCTGGCTCGGGCTGCCACCATCGGTCTCGGGGGCAGGCTTGACTGGCGCATCGGTACCGCTCGGCGACGGCGCGTTTTCCGGCGACTCCGGTGAACTGTTGGTCGGGGCCGCGGAATCGTTGTCCGGATTTCGTGGGGTCTCAGGAGCAGATTCAGGATTCGGATTAGGAGAATCCGACGGAGTACCGGCCGGGTTGGTCGGCGCAGCGTCTCCGCCTTGCCCGCTGGGGCTGGCTGCTGGCGCATCGGGTGCGGTAGCAGCTGGACTGGGTGCAGGTGAATCGCCGGCGGTTTCTGCAGGATTCGTGCCCGGCGACGATGGGCTGTCCGGCATGCTCGCTGGCTGAGTGGGCGAGGTCGGGGCGCTGGGTGCCTCGGGCGCATTTCTGCCCGTGGCACCGGCAGCATTGTCGAGCACGTTGCGCCCGGTATTGCCCGCCCCGATGACATCATCGACCCGATTCACCACCGTGGCAGTAGCTTTCGCCGCACCACCGGCACCGCCGGTAGCCACCGTGGTCAACAGATCACCGGTCAGCGCACCCAACGCCTCGGATGGATTAGCTTTGAACCCCGCCAACATCGCCGACGCTGTCGCTTTCGGATCGGCTGCCGCGAGCACCATCCCGGTGCCCATGTCCGACATCTTCGACAGATACTCCGCCGGGTGGGTCAGGTTGTAGATATCGACCGGGTTGATCGCCCGCACGAACTGCACCAAACCGGTCAACGAGGTCAACAACCCGGACGTGAAGTTGAGCCTCGCGTGCTCCATCGCCGCGCCCAGATCCTCGAAATTGCTGCCCCACCTCGACAGGAACGGCGGTTCGGTCGGCGCGGTCTCAGTCGCGGCGGTGATCGCGGCTACCGCGGCGTTGGCAGCGTTATCTCGTTGGGTCCGAGCACCATTGAGGATCGCACGCGCTTCGTTGCGGATGTCGGTCCAGGTATCGGTGAGGTTTTTACCCTTACGCTGATCGTCGGTTTGCGCGTTCCACGCGTTCTTGCGGTCACGCTCCTCGGTATCGGCGGCCTGCCATTTCGCGATCGCGTCCGACGCCTTGGCTTGGGCCGCGGTGACCTCGTGATACCAGGCATCCAACGCGCGTTTGGCCTTGCCCATCGCGTCGGCACCGTCCCACCACAGCTTCGGCTGCTTGGCGAACTCCTCATGAAACGCCGACGACGCGTCACCGGACCAGTCCGCGACATCGATCTTGCGCAACGCGTCGCCGGTCTGGTCGATCGCGGTCCCGATCTTGCCCACATGCTCACTGACCTCGGAGATCTTGGCCGGTTCGCCTCGGATCAGCTCTTTCGGATCAGTGGTCTCGCCGAGCTGCTTTTCCGGCACCGCCCCACCGGTAGCATCGACGACCTTGTCGCCCAGATCATCGAGCCAGTTCGACAACCGTCCGCGCCAACAGCTTTCGCTACCTTGGCCTCAGCATCGAGAACTGTGTTGTAAGCCTGACCGACCTTCTCGGTCGCGGTTTCCAGCCCGTCTTCGATCTTGTCGCCGACACTGTTGATGAAATCGCCGATACCCACGAACTATTTCCCCCCACGCGCCGCTTGTTGTGCTTGCTGAATCTCCGCGGCCTTGGCCGCGGCCCCCGTGTCGGCCAGGAACATGTCACCCAGCCCGCTCTGCTTGGGCACATCATCGGAGACCAGGTACTGCCCGACCTGGCCCAACATCGACACGTTGTCGTCCATATGCAAGAACGCGTTAGTGAACGATTCCGCGGTGTAGTCGGGTTGCCGAGACGTGTTGAAGTTGCTGTTGTCCCAGACCTGACCCCAGTCCATCTTCTCGATATCGGCTTTGCCCAGGTGCGGGTTGCCCGCCAGATGGGTGAACATCTGCTTGAACGTGTTCGAGAACTGCTCATCCATCTCGTGATAGCGGCCCGCCGACAAATCCAGGATCTTGGCGATCTCGTTGCCCGACTGCACCAGCGCCCGCACGCCCCACGACCAGCGTTCGGCGAACGTTTCGAAACAGGTTTGGACGTTGCCTTTTCCGGCTTCCATGGCCGACATCGTCAACTGCGCGAACCCGCGCCCTACCGCACCGGTCTCGCCCACACCCAGCTCCGACAGCTCGCTGATGATGGTGTTGATCCCGGTCGCGGCTTGCGTCAGCAAAGCCGGATCGACGTTCAGATCCGCCATCAGCCGCGCCCGCCATCAGTCGGCGGTTCTTCCGACACCTCGGGTGGGAAGGTCATCGGCGCCGCGCCGAGCATGTCCACAGCGACACCGGTGGGCTCGGGCAGATCTGCGGCGTACTCGCGCAATCGCCGGCCAAGAAATGTATGGAACCGGTAGGTCTGATCGGCCACGACACCGCGCGCGGTCATGAACTGCGCGTACTCCTGCACACCAGTGAACGCGCACAACCACGCCAATCCCCCGGTCTGCACCGTGAACACCCGGTCCTCCGGGCCTGTCAACGGCACCAACAGCGCCGAGGACTCGAACGCCGACAACAGCTCGCCCGGCACCCCGAACCCGGCGTAGAACGCCGCGATCTCCGACTTCAGCCGTGCGGAATCGACATCAACCTCGAACATGCCCGTTGACACCCTCCCCCTCGGACACCATTGCGTAGCCACCGTAACGAACCGGCGACGGCGATCCAAAGCTGAGAATGAAATGTCACATAGTCCTCATGAAAACGGGTCGTCGCCGAGGCATCCGCGGCTCCTGAGTATCAGGCCGCCTTCTCCACCGGGTGACGTCCGCGCGAAGCGATCGGCGCGCCGATCAGCGGCCGCCCGGTCACTACCGCCAGCGCGGTGCCGACAACACCGATCAATCCGCGCCGACTCGACGCCGAGATGCTCGAGGACAGCACGGTTCGCGTGCTCGGCGCAGCCAAGGGCTGGCCGGCGAAGCGGTCGGACAGCCAGGACAGGCTCGCGGGGGTCGACAGTGGGAGCAACGTGAAGTGGTCGCTCAAGCGGTCGCGAATGTAGGTGACGTGGGTGCCCGCGTTTCGGTATCGGTCGACCTGCTCGTCCACACTGCCGCAATGGATCACCTGATCGTTGACCGGCTGCATCACCAGCAGCGGGCAGGTCGGGGCGGACAGTCCCAACCGCAGGTCGGCGAGCACCGCGCGAACTTTCGGTTCGGCGAGAATCTCGTCGAGCGGGCGGCGTAGATGGTCGTCGAAACGCTGCCCGGACATGCGAAGCACCGCGACGATCGGCGGGAGTTTTTCGACGGCTGCCAGCAGCGCCTCCCCCTCGGGCAAGATGTCGGCGTCGATGGCAGCGGCGAGGTCTGGGTAGAGCCGACGCAGGGCGGCCACGACCATCAGCGGAAAGCCGGAGAATCGGCTGCCGTGCAGGCGAAGGAACACCTCACCGGGATCGCCCACCGGTGCGCCGAGCACCGCACCGACCAGGTTCAGCTCGGGCGCGTAACTCGGCGCCATCTCGGCGGCCCACGCGCTGGCCATCCCCCCACCCGAGTACCCCCACAGCGCGATCGGCGTGTGCGGACGCAGCCCGAGCGGCGCGAACGACAGCGTGGCCCTTGCACCGTCCAAGCTGCGATAGCCCGGCTCCCGTGGTGCGCCGAAACTACCCTTCATACCACCGTGATCGGCGATGCTGACCGCCCAGCCGCGACGCAGCGCATTCGCGATCAGGGGCCATTCGAGGCGAGTGATCGAACCCGGCGCCCGCGTGTGGTGGCGCAACACGTAGGACGGTGCGCAACGCTCGGTCACCGAGTCGATCGCGGACTGGAACAGCAACAGCGGGCGGTCCTGGTTCGGGACGGCACCGGCGGGGAGCACGACGGTTGTGATCGCGATCTCCGCCCGGCCGAACAGGTCGTTGCTGCGGTAGGCCAACTGCCAGGCTTGGACACGTTGCCGCACTGATCCGAACAGTGACAGTTCGACACGCCTGCTCCGGATCAGCGAACCCGGCGCGTAGGCGGCGATATCGGCGGGGCAGCGCGTGAAGGGGTCGAGCGAGAGCAGTTGCGGGACATCGCGATTCGGTCCGGCAATTCTCGGCGCTCGCGAATGATCAGTTTCTGACACGATTCCACGGGTCTTCCTGGGTTCGATACGAGCTGTGCGATATCGGAGCCCAGGTCCACAGACCTCATCTCACAAACGGCCGAAGGCGACCTTGCCCACTTCGAACCCTAGACAGCTGCCATCCGCTTCGCGGGAAGCGGAGCACGAATTGTGTTATCTCACAGCTTGATTGACGGGATGATGTCTCGCGATGCAACAGGTGGTGCTTCACCGAGGTTCGGGCGTCGCCGGGAATTGGCGGCCGATCTCGGCCGCTCGGAGGAACAGGTCGGTGGGCAGCGGGCTGCCATGGCACATCGCGGCAGCGCAGGCGGTCTCGGCATAGGCGCCGGTGCCGAGGAGGATTGCGAGCACGGTGTTCTGGTCGAGCAGCAGTGCGCGTTCTTCGGGGGTGGCGCCGACGCGGTGGATCGGGTCGGGTGGGATGTTCGGATCGTCGAGCGGTTCGGGTTGGTCGTTGATCGCGGCGACGATTCGGTAGAACAGCATCCGGTTGTCGGGATTGCTTGTGCTGGTGAGGAATCCGGTGATGTTGTTCGGATCGAACGTCGACGGCACACCCATGCGCACGATGACCAGGTCGCGGCTCGGGATGACGATCGCGAACTGACCGAGCGCGCCGGCGAACGCGACGGTGTCGTGCGGGAGTCCGGGAAAGAGGCGGTGGTCGTAGTGGGCGGGCATCGGGACATTGGTGCCGCGGTAGGTGTCGCCGGCGTTGAGCCACCATAGGAAGCCGTAGCCGCCGTTGGCTTCGGTCGGGGTACTCGCCTGCCGCAGGTAATCGGCGTCGATCAACCGGCGCCCCTGCCAAACCCCTTGCTGCAGTATCAGTCTGGCGATTCGGGCCAGGTCGGCCGGGCGCATGGACAGGCCGCCCGCGACCGCGGTGGTCGCGTCGCGGTCGCGCAGCCAGGTCCAGTGGTCGCGCGGGATGCCGATCGGATCCATCAATTCTCGCTGGACGAAGTCCTGGTAGTCCTGCCCTGTGGTGATCTCGATGATCCTGGGCAGCGGGCTCAGAACCGCTTGGGCGTACTGGAATGTCGTGCCCGGTGCGAAGTCGACCGGGGAGTCGAGCGTTCGCGGCACCGTGCTGGTGCCGATCGTCGCGATATCGGCAGGCCAGGAGAAATGCAGGCCGCTGGTCTGGGTGAGCACTTGACGCACGGTGATCCGCGCGTGCTCGGCGTCGGCCTCGGGAAAGAAACGGCCGATCGGGTCGTCGACGCCGAAGTACCCCAGCGTCACCGCCCGGCCCACGGCCACGGCGGTCACGCCCTTGCTCGCACTGAACAGGGGCATCGGCAGATCGCCCGTGGGCGAGTGGTCCGCGACCAGACAACCGTGCCGATAGACCTGGATCGCATGGGCTTTGGCGCCGATACCGAAGTCGATCGCCGCGGCGACGGCGGCGTCATCCATGCCGACCTCGGCAGGCGCGCGGCGTTCGGGCGCGGCGCCGGGTGCGGGCTCAGCGCACTGGGCTTCCGCTGCCGCAGGCGCAGCCAGGACCAGCGCCGAACTCAACACCAACCCAGCAGCCAGCACAACCGTGTTCACACGGGCTGACATGCGCCACCGACTGTTCACCATGGTGGTGAGCCTAGATTCCCCGAACCACCCGAACTCGGCCGCCGAACCAACTTTTGTTTCGGTTCACATACCGCCGAGAATCCGCCGCTCCCGGACTGGCGGGCCGGATGACAACGTACAGCTGGTGGACTACCGCCTGATTTCCAGTTGCCTGTAGTCCTCGACAGGGACGTCGTAGAGCGAGGCGGCCGCCGCGACCGGGTCGTCGTGATGCGCGGGAACGACGAGGCCGAAGCGCCGACGAGTACCGTCGCGATCGGTACTACCGTTGACGCACAACAGGATTCGCACCGCCACGGTGAACGTATCGTCCAACTCGTCCGGCAACTCGTACAAGCGCAAGGTGTACGGCGGATTGCCGGGATCGGGGACCTCCGGCCCCACGGGCGACATCCCGGATTCCTCGATGAACGCGTGCCAGCCCATCCGCTCGATCGCGCACCGCCGAACCTCCACGTTGTATTCCCGCAGGATGCGCTCGACGTCCCAGTCGGCGGTGATCGCGTACTCCGGGACAAGGGTGCCGTGCCACGCCCACACCGTGAATCCATCCGGATAGGCGACGGCGGGCCCGGTCGCGTTGTGCAGACGTCCGGCGTCGTCGCGGCTGATCACGGTGGGCCGCTCGGTCAGGATCAACCCGCCGTCCATGGGCCACCACCAGCCGGCGTTGCGAACCACCCGCACCACATCGTCGAACAAGCCACCCAGATCGATACCCAGCCGTTCGACCGCGTCGTAGAAGGCGAGCGAATCGCCCAGCTGGGGTCCGAGGTCGCCGTCCCACCAATACACGACCGATTCTCCCGGCATCTGCTCGCCGACAGCCGAACCGACCTGCTGCCAGACGGGACCGTCGAGGCCACCGGCGACGGCCGCCCGGATTTCCGCCAGCACCTGCTCGGTGGCCTGCTCGCCGATCAGCGCTCGAGCCCGCGCTTCGAGCTGAGTCCACACCTGCTGTCGGGCATGGCGCCGGGTCACGGCGCGGATGCTCGCCCATGCTCTCGGACCCGCCTGGTCCCAGATCCGGTCGCGGAAACCGGCCAAGCGGATCGCCTGGTCCTGGCCGATCGCCCCGGCCAGCGGCGATTCCAGCCACACGATCACCTTCGGCGGTTCCATGCCAGCCGCCCGGTAGGCCGCAATCGCGCCGTGTTCCGCGGCTTCACGGTCGGCAGGCTCGGTGCACAACCCCACCTCGATCCAATCGTCGCGCACCGAGGCGAGCAGCGCCCGCTGCGCGGCCGTCAACGAGTCCAGGCGCATCAGTCGACTACCGTCCGCCACACGCCGGCGAACTCACGCTGCCGCCGCACCTCATAGGTGCCCGGCAGCACCTCCAACGCGCCGTGCTCTTGATGGATCAACACCGCAGTCGACCCGTCGAAGACAGTGAGCACACCCAGCAGCACATCATCGGCGCCCGTGGGGCGATGAGCTTCCCAGGCGCAGGGTCCGCAGGGGTGCAGGGTGTGCGCGTGGCCGGAGAGCTCCGAGCGCACCACGGCCACCGCTTCCCGCATCGGCGCGACGGCCACGGGTCCCTCCACCCGCAGCACCAAGACGTCCCCCTGTGCCGCGGCCCGCGAAACGCGAGGCACCTCCGCGGCGGGGTCGAGATGGTCGTGCACGCGAACCCCGGTGGCTGCGACGGCATCCGAAAGCGTCGTCATGAGTTGCCCTCCACCCTCGACACAGATTCACGATTCCGTCGAATTTCGATCTTCACACCACAAGCCTTGCGCGTCAATCTGTTTGAGAATCGAATATCGAGGCATATCCGGAACACGAGGCTCATCGAAGGAGAACTTGTGAATTCCGAAATATTGATCATTGTCATCGTCATCGCGGTCGTGCTCGCCGGTGCGGCCGTGCTGGTTCCACCGTTGCTGCGCCGAAAGCGTCTGCGCGACCGATTCGGGCCCGAATACGATCGGACGCTCGAGCACACCGAGGGTCGCCGCGCCGCCGAACGTGAACTGTTGCAACGCGAGCGCAGGCACGATTCGCTCGAGCTGCGCGAACTGACTCCCGAACGCAAGAACGAGTTCACCAGGGACTGGGCGAGCGTGCAGGAGCGCTTCGTCGACGAGCCCGCCGATGCCGTGCGCGAGGCCGACCGGCTCGTGACGACCGTCATGGCCGAACGCGGTTACCCCACAGAAGGTTTCGACCAGCAGGTCGCCGACCTGTCGGTCGAACACGCCGCGACCCTGGGCCACTACCGCGACGCGCACACCATCGCCGTCGCGCAGGCGAACGGCCAGGCGAGCACCGAGGACCTGCGCACTGCCATCGTGCATTACCGCGCGCTGTTCCTCGAACTGACCAACGGCCATACCGCGCAGACGAAGGACACCGTGTCATGAGCACCGAATACGACCGAACCACCAACGACGCACGCACCGATGACAAGCACCACCGTCACCAGGTGATCGACATCGACGGCATCGATCTGCCGAAGACATCCGGCACCGTGCACGACGGCGAGCTCGCGGCGACCCACGGCGCAGGCGAGACCGGCCTCGTCGACACGACCGGTACCGAGCGTGAACCGGTTGTCGCGCAACATGATCCGGCCTCCACCACGGACGAAGACATCGTCCCGCTGGTCGACGAACAGTCTCTCAACCGGCTGCGCGGACGTTGGCGCGATCTGCAGGGCGAGTTCGTCGACGATCCCCGTCACGCCGTCGCCAACGCCGACCACCTGGTCACCGAACTGATCCAGGAGCTCACCAGCACCTACGCCGAACGGCAGAAGATCATCGCGAACCGGTGGTCGGAGAGTCCGGATACCGAGTCGATGCGGCGCGCGCTGCGTAGCTACCGCGCGTTCTTCAACCAGCTGCTGTCCCCCATCGGCTGATTTCGGTCGAAGCCCGTAGAGCGCGCTCGGCCCGCGCTCTACGGGCTTGTGTTCGGATGCGACCGAGTCCGCGATCGTCGCCCAACATCAGTAGATGGCACTCCAGTACTCGTTCACCGCCCATGTCACCGCACGGAATTCGGGGTGCTTCGGATCGTCGGTGACGGTGATCGTCGCGCGCGCCAGATCGATCTTCATGCCATCGGCTACGAACTGCTGGCTGTTGGCAGTGAAAGTGAAGAAGGTGCCTTCCAAGGGGTCCGGGCGCAGCGACGGCGCCACCGCCCGCATGATCCGGGTGGCGCTGCGGTCCTCGCAGACGACGAATCGCTGATCGCCGCCCACTTGGTTGCCCTTGAACGTGGTCACCGGGCGCCCGGTGGTCTGGCTGACCAGCAGTACCAGCCGTTCGGTGTCTTTACATCGGGCGAACGAGTTGCGGTAGCCATGCGCGTCGGTGCCGTCGGGCAATGTGCCATCGGTCTGCTTGGGCCCGGCCGTCGTGGTGGTGGGCGGTGTGGACGGACGTAGCGAGGTCGCGGCGGTGTTCTCGCCGGAACACGCCACCATCGAACAGATCAACGCAACCCCCGCCACCGCCCGAAACCCTTGCGGTGCTGAAATCATCCACGGAGATTAACAATTCGGACAAAACTGACGTCATGGGGCTCCGAGGAACAACCCGTTTTCTCACCGAACACTCTAGGAGCCATCATGCCCGGACGACCTCCACGTCCGATCGGAACCTTCAGCACCCCGTCGAAGCCACGCCGGCAACCCAACGGCACCTGGCGCACCACCGTCCGCTACTACGGAGCATGGCGGATCACCCAGATCGGACGCTGCGGCGCCACCCCGAGCGAGGCCGCCAACAGACTCGCCGAGGCGATGCGGGACTTCCGCGACATCTCCGCCGACGCGCCGGTCACCCGCACCACCACCTTGATGGAGCTGGCGCGCCAACTGCTCACTGCGATGAGAAGGGACCCCGATATCGGGCCCGGTCTGGTCGAGGACTATCGACGCGAGATCGAGGTCTCCCACGACAGACGCGCCAAGCCGGATACCGTCAAGATCGAGAACACCATCGGCCGCCTGCAAATCTGGCAGGCCACGACCGGCGTCCTCGACCGCCACCTCAAAGAAATCGTCTCTCACGGGCACCGCCGAAAAGCCAAGCAGCACAAGCTCGTTCTGCGAGCGATGATGCAGATCGCGGTGCGCGACGATGTTCTGCCCATCAATCCCATCAGCGGCGTCGACAAATTCCGGCGCACGCGCCCACCCGCGCGCGGGAAAGTCGTCGACATGGACGCGCTGCCGGCATTTCGCAGTCAGGTCAGCGCCTGGGCCGACGGTGACGAGATCCCCGGCACCCCCGGCTACGTCTGCGGTCCTGCCCGTGACCGGACCATGACATGGGTCGTCGACGTCATCACCGGCACCGGGATCCGCCCTCAGGAAGTGTTCGCGCTGCTGATCGAAGAGATCAACCTCGAAGCCCAGACACCTTTCCTCGACGTCACGGGGACGCTCGTTTTCGAGCCCGGAGTCGGCTGGATCCGCAAGCCCACCCCGAAAAGCGAGAACGGGTGGCGACGAATTCTGTTGCCCGAGCACACCACCGAAGCGATCGCCGAAGCTCTCCGAGATCTCACAGTCAACCGAAGACCCAACCCCAAAGGGGTGCTGTTCCCCGCCCGCAACGGATCCTTCCGCAGCCCCGACAACTTCGGCCGGATCTGGCGCGCCGCCAGAGGCGACAACTTCGCCTGGGTCACGCTCCGCACCTTCCGCCGAGGCGTGGCCACTGCGGTCGACTCTGCCACCGGTGACCCTGAACGCGCCGCCCGACAACTGGGCAACACGGTTGCCGTCGCCAAAACCCACTACATCGACCGACCCGAGACCGCACCCGACAACCGCGACATCCTCGAACACTGGGCACGCGGCGCACCGGAGAACCCCTGAATCCGACGGTCACGCGGGGTCCCTGCAGTTCTTGTTGGGTTTTTGTGAGATTCGGCTGATGTCAATGGCCATGTAGGTCTCCCCGCTCGCGGTCACGAAACATGACACATTCGCGGACACTAAAACTCCCCAGCGAGTGGGGAATTCCATTGAC